>NZ_JADPAA010000006.1:39086-199395 GCF_015669365.1 Clostridium sp. 1001283B150210_160208_E6
ATAGAGCTTAAGCATAAAAAACTCTTAAGAGTATTTTATAAATAAAAAGCCAAGGATGGCGAAAATTAAAATTCAGGGAGGAATTTACTATGATTATTAATCACAACATGAATGCGTTAAACGCACACAGAAACATGACAGCTAATACTAACTCAGCAGGTAAATCAATGGAGAAATTAAGCTCAGGTTTAAGAATAAACAGAGCTGGTGATGATGCAGCAGGATTAGCTATTTCAGAAAAGATGAGAGGACAAATAAGAGGTTTAGACCAAGCTTCTAGAAATGCTCAAGATGGTATTTCATTAATTCAAACTGCTGAAGGTGCTTTAAATGAAACTCATAACATTCTTCAAAGAATGAGAGAATTATCGGTTCAAGCAGCTAATGATACCAATATATCTGAAGATAGAGCTGCTATACAAGAGGAAATGAATGCTTTAACTCAAGAGATTGATAGAATTTCAGAACAAACTGAATTCAATAAACAAACATTATTAGATGGTAGCTTTAATGGAACATTCCAAATTGGAGCTAATGGAGGTCAAACTATTTCTTTAAGTGTTGATGCTATGAATTCTTCTAATCTTGGATTAACTAGTACTTCAAGTATATCAGAAGCTGGTACTGTATCTAAGGCAACTGGTACTGGTGCGGCACAGCCTGCAGATGGAGAATATACAGTTAAAAATGGTAAAGTGTATAATAGTGATGGTGAGGTGAAAGGAAAAGTAAGTGAAGATGGTAAGACTATAACTTTCACTGGAACTGGAGAAGATGCAAGTAAAGATGCAAAAATAGAATTTAAGACAGCTTTAAGCGAAGGTGGAAAAATAACTCTTGGAGGCTCAACAACTACAGCTTCAGGAGATGTAAAGGGAATTTTAAAAGGTGATGGATTGAAACTTGCAGCTGGTAACTATGAAGTTAAAGCAGGGCTAGTTCTTAGAGATGGTAAGGAAGTAGGTACTTTTGCAGGGACAACAGCTACAATTGATGGTCTTACTATAACTAAAGCTCAGTTAGGTTTAGGATCAGATTTAGGAGCTGCTTCTAAGTTTACAATAAATGGTTCTGATGTTTCTTCATCAGATAAGGCTTCAGGAAGTATTGAAACAATAAACAAGGCAATAGAAAATGTTTCAACTCAAAGAGCTAAACTAGGAGCTGTCCAAAATAGGTTAGAACATACAACTGCTAACTTAAATAATACTTCAGAAAACTTAACAGCAGCTGAATCAAGAGTAAGAGATGTTGATATGGCTAAAGAAATGATGAACTTCTCTAAGAATAACATCCTTTCTCAAGCAGCTCAAGCTATGCTTGCTCAAGCTAATCAACAACCTCAGGGAGTATTACAACTTCTTAGATAGTTATAATGGTTATTGAAAGGTGGGATGAATTTCTCACCTTTTTTGTTGTATAGAAAAGTATAAAAATTTAATATGCTATAAAGCAAAGGAGGTTATTGCATCTATTGCTTATTTATCAATATTATTTAGAAAATAATATTGATAAATTGCAATAATAATCCGTATTTATGATTTAAATGTTTAAAGTGACTAAAATTGTATATATTTGATCTAAGTGTAACTCAAATTACTCTTCTGGAGTTTTATATATAAGTATCCTTCTTATAGGACTATTCATTCAATATATCATCATATGAATAGTCAGATATATTGTTTCCTTTTGAGATTAATGGTCGCATCAATCAATTATGACTGTCATTAGTACCTTTCTCAAAAGAAGAATATTTTTGTATTAGCTTTAGTTTTAGTTTCAATTGTAGACAAATCAGCAAATTCAGAGCCGTTGTTACAAGTTATACTATTGAAAACTTGCCTAAATTGCTCGACCTAATAATTACGGACTTTGTTAAGTGTATCTGTAGTACCAAGAGCAGTTTTTGCTATAGCTTTTAGTACCGTAGTATATCTTTTCTTACGGTTTACTATGGTTAAATGTATATTATCATCCTTAGCTTTTTCACCAATAACAGTATTTATTTCCTAATGGTCAAACTACATATGGTTATCTATATCTACAGAACGTTCATATATACTAGCATCAAGTTTTTCTTGCGTTTTTTTACTCTAGAAGTTTAGTATTTCTGTGTGATTTTATATACAGTATAATTGATGAATAGTTAAAATATACTATAAAGAAAAAAAGTAAAAAAATTAAAAATGTATAAAGTTAAAGTTTTCTAATACGAATATATAAATATAAAGCTTAAGCATAAAAAACTCTTAAGAGTATTTTATAAATAAAAAGCCAAGGATGGCGAAAATTAAAATTCAAGGAGGAATTTACTATGATTATTAATCACAACATGAATGCGTTAAACGCACACAGAAACATGACAGCTAATACTAACTCAGCTGGAAAGTCAATGGAAAAATTAAGCTCAGGTTTAAGAATAAACAGGGCTGGTGATGATGCAGCAGGATTAGCTATTTCAGAAAAGATGAGAGGACAAATAAGAGGTTTAGATCAAGCTTCTAGAAATGCTCAAGATGGTATTTCATTAATTCAAACTGCTGAAGGTGCATTAAATGAAACTCATAACATTCTTCAAAGAATGAGAGAATTATCAGTACAAGCGGCTAATGATACAAACATTACTGAAGATAGGGCAGCTATACAAGAAGAGATGAATGCTTTAACTCAAGAAATTGATAGAATTTCAGAACAAACTGAATTCAACAAACAAACATTATTAGATGGAAGCTTTAATGGAACATTCCAAATTGGAGCTAATGGTGGTCAAACTATTAACTTAGGAATAAGTGCTATGAATTCTGGAAATTTAAATTTAGTTTCTGGAGGGGTCACAGGTGAAAGCATTACTACTGCAGCTGCTGGAACAGCTGGTGCTATTGATGTGGCAGCAGGTACATATACAATCAAAGGAACTGATGTTTTAAATTCTGCAGGAAATAAAGTTGGTTCTATTGCAGCCGAAAAAATTACTTTTGGTGATGCAACAAATGGGACGATAATTACAGCTTCTGATGCAAAAAGCTTAAGCGATGGTGCTATTATTACAATAGGAAAAGATATAAAAGCTGGTTCATTAACTGGGTTAGATATTAAGACAGAATTAAAACATTCTTCTGATAACATTGGAAAATTAGCAGCTGGAACTTATGAAGTTAAAGGTACTTTAGTTTTAAAAGATGGTGTTGAAGTAGGAAGCACAGCAGATGCTGGAGTTACTTTGACATTTAAAGGTAAAGGTGAAAATGGAGCAGATTTAACTATAAAAGCTGAAGATTTTGGGTTAAGTACAGGTAAAGCTTTAACTAAGTTTACAATTAATGGAGCAGATGTTTCTTCATCTGAAAAAGCTTCGGGATCTATAGAGACTATAAATAAGGCAATAGAGAATGTTTCAACTCAAAGAGCTAAGCTAGGAGCTGTTCAAAACAGATTAGAACATACAACTGCTAACTTAAATAATACTTCAGAAAACTTAACAGCAGCTGAATCAAGAGTAAGAGACGTTGATATGGCTAAGGAAATGATGAATTTCTCTAAGAATAACATCCTTTCTCAAGCAGCTCAAGCTATGCTTGCTCAAGCTAATCAACAACCTCAAGGAGTATTACAACTTCTTAGATAATTAACATAGTTTATTAAAAGGTGAGATGTATTTCTCACCTTTTTGTATTATCTAGCGAAATACTAAAAAATATTAAAGAATATGATCATTATTTCGATAATAAAGTAAATACATTTTTTGGAGTGGTGAAAAATGAGACTTAATCACAATATGAGTTCTCTAAGTATATATAATGGATATAAGAAGAATTTAATTAATAATAAATCTGCAATTGAAAGACTTAGTACAGGAATTAAAATTAATTCTGCAAAAGATAATCCTAATAAAATTGGACAAAGTGAGCAGATGAGAATACAAATAAAAAGTCTTCAAGCAGTTCAAAGAAACCTTCAAGATGGGGTATCAATGCTTCAAACAGCAGATGGAGCACTTCAAGAAGTAAATAATACTCTAGCTAGAATTAAAGAACTTTCAGTAAGTGCTGCTAATGGAAGTAAAAGTGAAAACGAAAAAGAAATAATACAAAATGAAATAGAAGAAATGAAGAAGAACATAGATGATTTAGCCAATAATACAGAATTCAATGGGGTTAAGCTTTTATGTGATGAGGGAGTTCCTAATAATAAATATCCAATGTATAAGAATATCGTAGTAGGAGCTATGCAAGGAGAACAAAGTAGAATTCCAAGCTTTAATATTAGAACGGAAATATTAAAGGATGAAAAAGGTAACACTTTAAAAGATATAGATGTTAGAACACAAGAGGGTGTAGGTAGTGCCTTGGAAGTAATAGATGAATCTATAAAAACTATTTCTAGTATAAGAAGTAGATATGGTGCTATGTCTAATAGATTAGAAACTACAGCAGAAAACGTAAGTTCAAATGAACAAGTTTTTGAAAGAGCTGATAGTAATTTAAGAGATTCAGATATTGCTTTAGAAATGGCTGAACTTGCAAGAACACAAATTTTAAATGATACATCTCTAGCACTTATATCTCAAAGTAATAATTTGCCACAAGATGCATTAAGAATTTTAGAGAGAGTTAGATAAGGTCAGTAGGGAACTGCTTGGTATTTTTTACTAAACAGTTCCATTTTTTTGATGCAAAAAGAAAAAAGCAACATGAAAAATGTCAAAATTTTAACGTTGATTAAGTAATCTTTGGCATTTTAGCACCTTTTTTTTTGAAATCTGTAAAAAAACTCTAAATTATCTAGAAATTTAACTTATTGTAACATATAATAGTGATAGATAAATAAATTGGGAATAATTTTTTGTTTATTATTAGTTTGGTTATAAATTTAATTAAACTAATCCAATGTTTGAAGCGAAAGATGGGGGTGTAGTATGTCAATTAATTTAGTGGGAGGAGAAAATAGTACATATAGCTTAATTAAGCAAGGTATAAAGGCTTCTACTGCAAGAGCAAAGACCATTTCAAATAATATAGCTAATATTAATACAAAAGGATATAAAAGATTTAGTGTTGTTTTTGAAGAAAATATAAATGGAAGTGGTCAGACTGATCTGCAAATGAAAACTACAAATGAAAAACATTTATCTAACAGTGAGAGTGTAGGGAATATTTCTGTGAAAAGAGATGATAGTACAAGCATGAGAACTGATGGTAATAATGTAGATTTAGATGTAGAAAAAGTTGAGCAAGCAGCAAATACCTTAAAGTACAATACATTAATTCAAAGTGCAAATGGTAAATTGACAAATTTAAAATATGTAATTAGTGGAGGTAATTAAAAATGAATGCATTTTCTGCAATGAGAATCAGCGCTAGTGGACTAGCAGCAGAAAGACTTAGAATGGATACAATTACATCCAATATGGTAAATGCCACAACAACGAGAACAGAAGATGGGGGTCCTTATGTTAGAAAAGTGGCTGTCTTTCAAGAAGCCTTGGATGAAAAACTAAGGGGGAATGGGGTAAAGGCAGTAGCTCTTGAAGATGATGAATCCCCTTTAAGAAGCGTGTATGATCCAACACATCCTGATGCTGATGAGAATGGGTATGTTTTATACCCTAATGTTAACGTTCTTAATGAAATGGCCGATATGATAGCATCTACCAGAGCTTATGAAGCTAATGTAGATACTTTAACAGCAAATAAAAATATGTTTATGAAAGCTTTAGAGATAGGGAAGTAGACAAGTTAGAATGGAGATGTATTTATGAGAGTTAGTAGTTTTGTTCCAAGTGAAGAAATATTTAATACTGGTTTAGATGGAATAAAGGTAGGAAATAAGGATAATAAAGGAGAGCTTTTTTCAAATGTATTAAAAGAATCCTTAGATAAGATAAATGAGCAACAAATAGTAGCCGATAAGTCTACAGAAGCATTTGTAAAGGGTGAAGATATAGATATTAGTGAAGTTATGCTTGCAGGAGCAGAAGCCAGTGCATCATTGCAATTTGCAGTACAAGTTAGAAATAAATTAGTTGAAGCATATCAAGAAATTAGTAGAATGCAGTTATAAGAGTTAGGAGTGCAATGTGATGAAAAAGCTTTCAGAATTATTTAAAAAGCTTTGGGCTAAATTTAAAACCTTTAGTAAAGGTATAAGAATTGCTATGGTAGTGTCTGTTATAGCTGTACTTATAGCAATTGTTAGTTTAGTTGTCTATTCATCTTCAAATAAGTATGCAGTATTATACTCAAATTTAGATCCTAGTGATGTGGATGTTGTTATAAATAAATTAACTGAAGACAAAGTAGACATGAAGGTTGATGGAAATTCTATTTTAGTAGATAAGAATCAAGTTGATGAATTAAGACTAAAACTTGCTTCTCAGTTATCATCAGGTAGTAAGGGATATGAACTTATGGATGATAGTAGTTCCTTTGGAATGACTGATGAAGAATTTAATATAAGAAAACTTAGAATGCTACAGGGGGAGTTAGAAAAATCTATAAAAAGTCTAGAACCTGTAGAGAGTGCAAGAGTACATATTACACCAGCAAAGAGTTCTGTGTTTGTTCAAGACAAGGAGCCTGGAAAGGCAGCAGTTATTCTTAAGCTAAAGAATGGGACAAAACTTTCAGATGATCAAGTACAATCAATTGTATCTTTATTATCAGTTAGTACAGAGAATGTTCCTAAGGAAAATATTGAAGTCATCGATGATAAGATGAATTTATTGACAAAGAATTTAAATACTTCAGATGAATCAAATGGAGTTTCGTCTGAAACAATACAGAATAATCAGAAGTTAGAAGCTGATTATGAAGAAAAATTAAGAAAAGAAGTTGTTAACTTGCTTGAACCTGTAATAGGTAAAAATAAAATTCAAGCTAAGATTAGTGTGGATTTAGATTTTGATTCTAAAAAGCAAACTCAAAATATTATAGATCCTAATAAAGTAATAGTAAGTCAGCAAACAATTAAGGAATGGAATAATGTCAATGGGGGCACAGTTAGTGAGAGCCCAGTTGATAATAATATGAGTAATACAATAGAGGGAAATACGTCTGTAGGTTCATCTGGTTCAGAAGAGCAAAAGACGAATTATGATACGGGGAAAACTGAAACAGTAACTATAACAGCTCCAGGAGAAGTTAAGAGACTAACAGCATCAATATTTATTGATGGGAAATTAGATGGGGCAGCTAAGGCAGACTTTGAAAAGGCAATAGGTGCAGCCATTGGGTTTGATAGCAATAGAGGAGATGAAATATCTTTAGTTGGTATGGAGTTTGACCCTACAATAAAGGAAGAGGCTCAAGCGCAAATAGATGCGTTTAATGCTGAACTTGCTAAAGAAAAGAGAAATAAGTTAATTATGTGGGGAGCAATAGCTTTAGGAATTGTAGCTGGAATTATTGTTTTGATAATACTAATTAAAAAGAGAAAAGAAAAAGTGGACGAGAGAGTTCTTGATGTAGTTATAGATGATTCGATACCTAATAAAGAAGCAATAAGCTTTGCTCCAATAGACTTTGAAGTGAAGAATGAAAAATCACACATGGAAAGTGAAATAAAGAAATACGCAAAAGACAAACCAGATCAAGTTGTAGACATAATAAAATCTTGGTTATCTGAAAATGAGAGGTGATAAGTTTTGGCTAAAGATACAAAGCTATCTGGAGTACAAAAGGCAGCAATATTATTTATAACCCTTGGGCCGGAAGTATCATCTGGAATACTGAAAAAATTACCAGAAGCAGAAATTCAAAAGATAACATATGAAATTGCTAATATTACTTCTGTTACTTCAGAACAAAGAGAAGGAATTTTAAATGAATTTTTACAGATAAATAAAGCTAGGGAATACATAATTGAAGGTGGTATGGATTATGCAAGGGAGCTTTTATCAAAGGCGTTAGGTCCTCATAGAGCTAATGAGATTTTGGAAAAAGTATCAGAAGCTACTCAGCAATATAGGCCATTTTCAATTGCAAGAAAAGCAGATGCACATCAGCTTTTAAATGTTATAACCTATGAACATCCGCAAACAATAGCATTAATTCTTTGCTATCTTCAACCAGAGAAGGCAGCACAGGTTATGGCTGAGTTACCTGAAGAGACACAAAGTGAGGTCGCATATAGAATAGCAACTATGAGTACTACTTCTCCAATGGTTATTAAAGAAATAGAGAAGGTGCTAGAGAGTAAATTATCTTCAGTGGTAAGAACAGAAATGACTACTTTAGGTGGTGTAGAGACTTTAGTTGATATATTAAATCAAGTAGATAGAACTACTGAAAGAAATATTACAGAAAGTCTTGAAAGAGAAGATGCTGAACTTGCGGATAAAGTTAAGAGTTCTATGTTTGTATTTGAAGATATTATTACTCTTGATGATGTTGCAATTCAAAGAATTCTTAGAGAAGTTGAAGCTAAAGACCTTGCACTTGCTCTTAAGGGATGTTCAGAAGAAGTTGCTGAAGTTATCTACAAAAACCAATCAAAGAGAGCTGCTGCTTCATTGAAGGAAGATATGGAGTTCTTAGGACCTGTAAGATTAATGGATGTAGAGAAAGCTCAACAAGGTATTGTTGCAATAATTAGAAGGTTAGACGAAGCAGGAGAAATAATAATCTCAAGAGGTGGAGAAGATGCAATTATCGTATAATCTTATAAGGAAAAATCAAGTATTAAGTTCTAATAGTAAAGTTATATCAACTGAATATGTAAAAGGTTTTGATATAGAAGATGATAAAGAAGATATTATTTGTAAACAAAGTGGTAAAACAATAGAAGAAATAGAAGATATATTAAGTAACTATGAGAGTATAGGAAATAGTATTGTCGTAGAGGCAAAAAGAAAAAAAGATGAAATAATGTATAAGGCAATGGAAGAATCACAGGCTATGGAGAGAGAAGCCTATGAAAAAGGATATGCTCAAGGAAAAGAAAATGGATATGAAGATGGAAAAAAAGAAGCTATAGAAAATATATTGCCTCAAGCAGAGAGACAAGCTGCTGAAACAATAAAAAAGGCAGATGAAATTTTAGAAGGTGCTAAAGAAGATTATATTAGATATTTAGAAAGTAAAAAAGCAGAAATAATTAGACTTTCTATTGCTATAGCTGAAAAAGTAATTAGACAAAAAGTTACTGATGAAGATGGAATAAGTGAAATTTTGGAGGAAGGCATAAGGCTATCAAAGGGAGAAGAAAATTTAGTCATAAAGTGCAATCCTAAATATGTGTCATCTATTAAAGAACATATTCCTGTGTGGAAGGCTAGCTATTCAATTAGTGGAGAAATATTTGTTTTGCCAAATGAAGGAGTTTCCTTAGGTAATGCAATTATAGAAAAGGCTAGCGGTAAAGTAGAAGTTGGAATAGATGTAAGTTTAAAGGCAATAGAAGAAGCCTTATCATCATAGAAGTGTAGGTGACATTCTTGAATATAGATTTTGATGAATTAATTGATAAGGTAAATGAAACTTTGACTGTTTATTCAGAAGGAGTTGTAAAGAGAGTAATAGGTTTAACAATTGAAGTACAGGGAATAAAGGCTTTTGTTGGTGAGCTTTGTACAATATTTAATCAGTATGGAAAACCTGTACATAGTGAAGTGGTTGGATTTAGAGACGATTTTGTAATCTTAATGCCATTAGGTGATTTAAATGGGATAGCCTCAGGATGTAGAGTTGTTCCTTCAAATAAACCTTTAGAAGTAAAGTGTTCAGATGATATGCTTGGAAAGATACTAGATGGATTAGGGAAACCTATAAATGGAGAAAAGGAACTTTCAGGGGTAGGATATGCTCTTGAAAACTCTCCTCCAGATCCATTATCTCGTATAAGAATAAAGGATGTAATGCCAACAGGGGTAAGGGCAATAGATGGATTTTTAACTGTTGGTGATGGGCAAAGAATAGGTATATTTGCAGGTAGTGGAGTAGGGAAAAGTACTACATTAGGTATGATTGCTAGAGAAGCAGAGGCAGATGTTAATGTTATAGCCCTTATAGGGGAAAGAGGTAGAGAAGTTCTTGAATTTATTGAAAAGGATTTAGGGCCAGAAGGAATGAAGAAGTCAGTTGTAGTGTGCGCTACCTCAGATAAACCGGCCCTTATTAGGTTAAAAGGAGCTTTAACTGCAACTTCAATAGCAGAGTATTTTAGAGACCAAGGGAAAAAAGTTATATTGATGATGGATTCAGTAACAAGATTTGCTATGGCTCAAAGAGAAGTTGGTCTAGCTATTGGAGAACCTCCAGCTACAAAAGGATATACTCCATCAGTTTTTGCTAAGTTACCTATGCTTATGGAGAGAGCAGGTACATCTGATAAAGGATCAATAACAGCTTTTTATACTGTTCTTGTTGATGGGGATGATTTTAATGAACCTATAGCTGATGCTGTAAGAGGTATACTTGATGGACATATAGTTTTATCAAGAGCTTTAGCTCAGAAAAATCATTATCCAGCTATAGATGTTTTACATAGTGTTAGTAGACTTATGTCTTCTATAGCGGATGAAAATCATAAGATGGCAGCATCTATGGCTAGAGATTTACTTGCTACATATGAAGATTCAGAGGATTTAATTAATATAGGTGCTTATGTTAAAGGAAGTAATCCTAAAATAGATAAAGCTATAGCATATCATGATTTGCTAGAGCAATATCTAAGACAAGGAATTACAGAACGGTCTCCATTTAACGAAAGTATAAATATTTTAACCTCAATGTTTAAGTAGTGGGGGTAAGACATGGCATCAGGATATAAATTTAGTTTACAAAAACTTCTAGAAATTAGAGAAGAAAAAGAAGAAGAGAGCAAAAGGCTTTTTACTGAGAGTCAAAGACAAAAACAAATTACTGAAAATGAACTTAATAATATGAGAGATAGTTATGATAAATACAAAGGTATAAGGCCAGGTGAAGATGTTATTTATCAAAAGATAAAAAGAAACTATCTTTTAGCTTTAGAGTCTGGGATAAAAAGTAAAGAGAAGGAGCTTGTTGTTAAATCAAGAGAAGTAGAAGTGAGAAGAATTGATTTAAAGCAAAGGCAAGTTGATAGAAAGATAGTAGAAACTTTAAAGGAAAAGCAATATAGGGCTTTTATTAAAGAACAGGATAGAATAGAACAAATTAATAATGATGAATTTGCCCTATATGCATATATGAGGAATTTGAAAGGGGGTGAATAAATGATACAAGGGATAAATCTTGATTTAATTAAAATGGTCAATAAACCAAATGATAATACCATATCTAAAGGTGCTAAAGAGGATAAATCTTTCAAAAGTGTGTTAGATAATGAGAAAAATACTATTCCTAAAAAAGAAGTAAATGAAGTTGTGGATGTTATAGATGAAGAAGTTGAAGAAATACCAGAAAATTTAATGGAACAATTATCTTTAATAATTTCATTATTACCATCTATTGTTGAAAAGGTTCCAAATGAACCAATTAACTTAGAAAATGTTGTGGAATCAATCAACAATACTTTCATTAAGGAAACTAATCTTTTCATTGATCTAGAAAAAGGTTTAGAAGTTAGTGATAAAAATAATTTTAAGGATATTCAAAGCATACTTAATGAGTTTGTACGTGTCTTGGATGAGGAAGTAATACCTAATTTAGATAATCAAGTTCTTCAAGAAGACGTAAGTAGGTTGAAGAATGAAGTTGAAGTATTTAACAATATCTTATCTTCAAATATACCTACTTTAGATGAAAAAAGTGTTGTTGGATTAAAGAACATCATTAAAGAAAAAATAAACACAGATGAAAGTAACTCTAATATTCTTGTTGGTAAAGAAATAGAAGAGGAAGTTAACCCTATTCCAGTTATGGAAGAAGAGACATCTGGTAATAGCTCAGAATGGAGCAAAGAGTCATTTGATAATGAAGAAAAAGTATTACATTCAATCCTTAATGATGGTGAAGATAACAAAGTTACTACAAAATTTACTCTTATGAATAATAATATTTCTTCAAGAAACATTGAAAAGGTAGATGCTCCTAAAGTAATAAATAGGGCAAATATGGTTGAGGACATAGTGAAATCTGTAAAGTATATGAACTCTAATAATATTAAAGAGCTTGTGGTAAGAATTAATCCAAAAGATTTAGGTGAAGTAGCTATAAGAGTTATCCAAGAAGATGGAATTATGAAAGCCAATCTAAAGGCATCTTCAAAAGAAACATATAGTATTTTGTCTCAAAATCTAGGAGATATAAAAAGGTATTTAGGTGAGCAAAATATCAAGATTCAACAGGTTGATATAAGCTTATATGAAGATACTACATATTTTAAAGAAGAATTCCAAGGACAAGCTTTTAATCAAGAGAGAAGAGAAAACCAATCATCTAATAAACAGATAGAAGTTAATAGTTCTTTGATTGAAGAGGAATTTGAAGAAAATGAAGTCGATATGTTAAGTAATATTAATATGTTGGCATAGGAGGAGATTATATGTCTGGATTAAGTAGTATAAACTACAATGGTGCTAGTAGGACAGACAGGGGAACTAAGATAGTAAAACCTGGAGAAGAAATGGACAAAAACGCATTCTTAACAATATTAGCAGCAGAATTAGCAAATCAAGATCCAACAGCTGATATTGATTCTACTGCATATGTATCACAGTTAGCTCAATTTGCAGCGATGGAACAAATGTCTAACTTAAATACAACTATGTCTAATTATGCAAACCAAAATCTTATTGGAAAAGGTGTAACAGTTAGTATAACTGATGATAGTGGAATGCCATATACAGGAGTTGTTCAAAGTGTAACTAATACAGCAAGTGGTACTAATATATCTCTTGAGGTAAACGTAAATGGGAAAAATGAAGTAATGACTTTTCCAATAGATAAAATCGTATCTGTTGTAAATGTACCAGATTATGCAATACCACCTTTAACAAGTTTACAAGGGAATATGCAGTTCTTAGTTGCCACATCATTTATAAATAAGAATGTAGAATTAACAACTACAGATGAAGAGGGAAAAAAGGAAGAGTTATCTGGTGTAGTTAAGGGAGTTTATAAAGATTCAAATGGGAACATAATGCTTAGAGTTGAATTAGAATCAGGAGAAATAAAAGAGTTTAATTATTCAGATGTAACTAAGGTTGGAGATTTTTCAAGTACTGAAACAGAAGATGGAAATGAGAAGGAGTAAAGAAAGTTAGGGGATAGAAATGAGTTATAGAATAGTAAATGGACGAGCCTACCCAGTAGGAAATATAGGTGGCGTTCAAGTTAATAAACCTATAAATAATTCAAAAAGCTCTGGAAGTACTTTTAAAGATGTTCTAAATAAGACAATTGAGAATAATGGATATACTGTTTCAAAACATGCAGCCGATAGATTAGAAAAAATTAATTTTTCTGAAGTGGATATGAAAGCAATAGAAAAGGGATTTGATTTAGCTGCTGATAAGGGGTCTAGAAATGCAGTTATGCTTTATAAAGATGTTGCTTTGGTAGCAAGTATTGAAAATAGAACTGTGATTACAGCTGTGGAAAAGGAAAGAGCTGTAGATAATGTGTTCACAAATATTGATAGTGTAGTAATGTTATAGGCTGGACCAATATATATGGAGGCCTATGCTTATGGAACGATAGAAGTAAGCAAAATAATGGGGTTTTAGGAGGTCAATCAAATGTTAAGATCAATGTATTCCGGTATAAGTGGAATGAAAGTAAATCAAACAAGATTAGATGTTATAGGAAATAATATTTCCAATGTAAATACAACAGGGTTTAAATCTTCAAGGGCAAGATTTAAGGATATGTTAAATCAAAATGTATCCAATGCAATGGCTCCTTCACAAAATCAAGGTGGTACTAATGCAAGCCAAGTTGGTTTAGGAGTTCAGCTTGCAAGTATTGATGCTGTTATGACACAAGGAAACTTGCAATCAACAGGAAGAGCATTAGATTTAGCTATTGATGGTGAAGGGTTCTTCATGGTAAGTAATGGACCATCAATATATGGTGATAGTCAGTTAGAGGTTAATCATAGAGCAGGTACACATACTCTTACACAACAATCTCTTGCTAACTCTGGAAGCGAAATAATGTATACAAGAGACGGTTCTCTTATATTAGACAGTGAAGGAAACCTTTTAACTGGTGATGGATATAGAGTAATGGGTTACTCATTAACAAATGATGATAGCTCAATGCCAGCTACATCACAAAAGCCAAGTAACACAACTGCAGCAGGACTAGATTTTAAATTTGGACCTGGTTCTCAATTAAATGGGTATAAAGTTGTATTAGGTGCAGTAGGACCTGGAACAGTAACTTCTGCAGATGTTGATAAGGCTCAAAAGTTAATTATAGTAAATGGAGATTTTTCTGAAACAGGAAACTTAACAGCTGCACAAATTGAATCGGCAGTAAATAAAGGATTATCAGCAAGTGGAATTTCTCAAGAAATATCTGTATCTGGTACACCTACTTCATTAGCTAATTTAGGTTCAGATGCAATATTAGGTGGGTCTGATGCTTCAGCGCCTAAAGCAGTAACAGTTGCAGGATTTACTATCCAATTAACTGAAGGGGATGCCTTAAATGGATATACTTTTGAAATAGGCGAAGTAGCAGCAGATTCATTAAGTGTACAAGTTAATTCAGATGTAAAGAAGATATTAATAAATGGTGATTTTATTAATAAAGGTGCACTAAGTGCTGATGGAATAAAGACAGAAATTAATAGAGCTTTATCTGATGCTAAGATAAATCAAAGCGTTAAGAGTGTAACAGGCTCAGCACAAAATCTAACTCAAATAAGTGGACAAACATCAGAGTCTGTTGTAGCTGAAGAGCCAAAAGCAACTTTACAAAACAAAGATGGATCTGGAGCAGCTAACTTTAGTGGTTTAACTGTGACTACAGGATTAGGAGCAGCTTTAAATGGATATACAGTATCTTTTGGAGATTCAACAGGAGATATAAGTGTAACAGTTGATAAAACAAGTAAATCAATTAAAATACATGGGGATTTAACTGGGGTAGCAGATGGTACAGATAAGCTTACTCAATTAAATAATAAGGTTGCAAATGCACTAAAGAGTAATGGTATTTCAGGAACAACCCTAACATTTGGTGGAAAGTATGAACAAACTAACGCTGGATCAACAACAATAGATTCAAGAGATATTACAATGAAATTAACTGGTGGTGTGGATGCACAAAAACCTAAGGATATTGAATTTGGTAATGGATTTACTTTAGAGTTTCCAGAGTTAATAGATAATAAAAAGTCTCCATTTGATAATTATCAAATTGTTATAGCTGATGTTAATGAAGAAGAGTTATCTGTTGAAGTAGACACAACTGAAAATAAGATTATATTAAAAGGTAACTTTATGTCAGCTAATGCTGTTAAAAAGGATGATTTACAAAATAAGATAAATCAAAAGTTAAAGGAAAAGGGTTTAATTGCAGATACTGATAAAGGAGTAAAGATATCAGGATCAGGTAAGATATATACAGGCCTTACAAGTGAAGAAGTTGAAGGCGGTGAAGAATTAAAAGCACCAGCTATGGTTGAAGCTTTAGGCTTGGAATTTAACTTCAGTGATGGTGCTGGTTTAAATGGGTATAAGATAGTTACAGGGAATATCAGTGCTGGAACAAAAGCAAGTGTTTCTATTAGTGAAAAGAATAAAACAATCACAATAAATGGAGACTTTGTAACTCAAGGAGCAGTATCAGCTAAGGGAATTGAGAATGCATTAAATAACGCATTAAGAGAAGCAAGTATAAATCAATCAATAAGTGTTACAGGTAATCCAATGGAAATTGGAGGAACAGAATCTGAAATAACTAATGGTGGTACTCCAGTTCAAAGCTTAGATAACGATGGAACAGTAAACTTCGTAGATGGTACAAAAGATTTAAAAGCATATGATAGCTCATTAAAGACTCTTAAGATTCCAGATAAGGTAAAGTTACCAGGAAGTGAAACAGAATTAAGAGTTAAGAGTTATACAATAGATAGTTCAGGAGTTATAAATGGTATTTTAGAGGATGGTAGAGTAGCAGCTCTTGGACAAATAGCTATGGCATCCTTCAAAAATCCAGAAGGTTTAACAAAGATGGGTGGAAACTTATATAGCTCATCAGTTAACTCTGGAGACCCTACAATAAAAAGTGGAGTTGGAACACTTGGAGAAGACAACAGCTTAGGATATGGAGATAGTGTTCAAAGTATGTTAGAAATGTCAAATGTTGATTTATCAGAACAATTTACTGAAATGATAGTTGCAACAAGGGCATTCCAAGCAAGTGGGAAGATGATAAACACTGGAGATGAAATTCTTCAAGATATAATCAACCTAAAGAGATAAGAAGGTAAAAGGTAGGCTGGTAAGAAGTTAAGATATCTTAACTTCTTACCTATACTTCTACCAGTGGAGGGATAGATATGATAGATCTAACAGGTATGAACAATAAAGAGTTTATATTAAATGCAGATCATATAGAAAAGATAGAAGAGGTACCTGAAACACTTATTACATTAACAAATGGCAGGAAATATATAGTCCTAGAGAGTGTTGATGAGGTAAAAGATGCAGTATTGAGATATAAAAATAGAATTTTTACTTATAGGTTGTAGGAGGCAGTAACATGAAAAAGTCAGATGCTTTAACCGGAATAGGATTACTACTAGGAATTGGAATGATGATTTATGGTATGATGCTAGGCAGTAGTTTAATGATATTCTGGGATTTATCGTCAGTGCTAATAACTGTCGGTGGGTCATTATCGGCAGTATTAATTACAGTACCATTAGATCAGATGAAAAAGATTGGTAAAGTTTTTATACAAGCTTTTAAAGAGTCATCATATTCAGAACAAAATGTAATCACTCAATTTTCAGAGTTATCAAAGAAAGCAAGAAGAGAAGGTCTACTTTCATTAGAAGATGAAATTTCAACTTTGGAAGATGATTTTCTAAAGAAAGGTTTGCAAATGGTAGTGGATGGTATAGAACCAGAAACTATTAGAGAAATATTAGAATTAGAAATTGGAGAAATGGAAAATAGACATAGTGAAGGTGCATCAATATTTAGCACATGGGGAGCTTATGCCCCAGGGTTTGGTATGTTAGGTACCTTAATAGGACTTATACAAATGCTTCAAAATTTATCAGATGCTACAACAATAGCTCAAGGGATGGGAAAAGCACTTATAACAACGTTTTATGGTTCATTACTTGCTAATATTTTCTGTAATCCAATAGCAGCAAATCTTCAAAAGAAAAGTGAGAAAGAAGTTAATATAAGAGAAATGATGCTTGAAGGAGTTTTAGCAATTCAATCTGGGGTGAATCCAAGAATTATTGAAGAAAAGTTAATATCTTATTTAGAACCAGCTGAAAGGTTAGAATACTTGAAGAATAATGCTGAAAATAGTGAAGGGGTTGCATAGGCCATGGCTAGAAGAAAAAAGAAGAATAATGACTCAGGGGGAAGTACTTGGTTAGATACATATGCTGATACAATAACGTTACTTTTAACATTTTTTGTTCTTTTATATTCTATGTCTAGCTTAGATAGTGAGAAGCTAAAGCAACTATCCAATGCATTTAATGAAGTGATGTCTGGGAAAAGTGCTGATTCAATTTTACAATATGACCTATATAATGGGAAGGTACCTTTAGTAGGTGGGGAATCCCCTGTAGAAGATATGATAGAAAATGGTGGTTCTCAAGTTGAAACATATGAAGAGATACAAAAGTTTGTAGAAGAGAATGATTTGTCTGCAACAGTTGAGATCACGAGTGATGAGAGAGGTATAATTCTTCAACTAAAAGATAGTATACTTTTTGAACCAGGTAGAGCAGACTTGAAACAAGATTCATTAGCAATATTGGATAAAATAAATGTACTTATAGCCACATTGCCTAATTCTATAATTGTAGAGGGACATACAGATAATGTACCTGTTGGAGTAAAAGAATTTGAATCTAACTGGGAGTTGTCAGCTACAAGAGCAACAAAGGTTTTAAGATATTTTACTGAGGCTAAGGGACAAAATCCTAATAGATTTAGTGCAGTTGGATATGGAGAAACAAGGCCTTTAGTACCTAATAACAGTGTAGAAAATAAAGCAAAGAATAGAAGAGTAAACATCTTGCTTGTTACTAATAATAAGGAGTGATTTTAATGGCAAAAAAGAATAGTGATAATGAAAAAAGTACATCGGGTGGAATAAAGAAATTTTTAGTTATAGTATTAGCATTATTAGTTCTTGGTGCAGGAGGTTTTGGAGGATATTACTACTATATGAAGAGTACAAGTGATGTAGAAAAGCCAATTGTTGAAGAAAAAATTCCTGTGGCAGAGGATATAATGGTTAGATTAGCAGATGAAAGTGGAAAAAGCTACCTTAAAGCAACAATAAATATTTCTTATGACAAAAGAAATAAGAAGGTAGGAAAAGAGTTAAATAGTAAGCTTACAGAAGTAAAAGATGCAACCTTATTTTATTTAATGTCAAAAAAGAGTGAGGATTTTAGAGCTGAAAATGAAGAGAATTTAAAAAAGGGGCTAATTGAAGATATTAATAAAATATTGGATGAAGGTAAAATAGTGAATATCTATTTTGATCAATTATTAGCACAGTAGGGAAGAGAATAAATGGATTTTACATTAATGATTTTTAAGTTGATTGTATCTATGATAGTTATCTTTGCTTTAATGATTATATTATTTAAATATGCCAATAAGGGTATTAACGGAAATTTAAATAAAAAGTACGTAAAGGTAATAGAGAGAGTACAAATTTCCAAGGATGGATACATATTAGTGGTGAAGGTAGGAAACAAGGGAATGGTATTATCAACTTCTACTGGACATACTGAAAAATTACAAGAATTATCTGAAGAAGAATTGGCAGAAATAGAAGAAGCAAAACAACAAGCTTTAAAAGATATGAATAAGAAATATGAGGGTATCTTAAATAATTTTAAAAGTTTATCAATAGAGGCTTGGGGGAAAATAAAATCAAAGGAAGATAGGCATGAGTAAAAAGAGGAAATCACTATTAATACTTTTGGTAGCTTTAGCAGTTATAGGGTTTACAGCAATAGCAGTAAGTGCAGCTCCAGAAACAGTAGATTTACCTGGTGTAAATATAAGCATTGGGGGAGAAGGTACTTCAGGAGACTATGTATCTAATATAAAACTATTAATATTTTTCACGGTATTAGCTTTATTACCTTCAATTATTATAATGGTAACATCTTTTACAAGAATAGTTGTTGTATTTTCATTTTTAAAAAGTGCAATGGGAGCACAGCAGTCTATACCAAATCAAGTTTTAGTTGGACTAGCTTTGTTTTTAACATTTTTTATTATGAGCCCTGTAGTTGGTGAAATGAATGAAAAGGCAATTAAACCATACTTGGAAAATTCAATTACACAAGAACAAGCTATTGAAGAAGGTGGTAAACCACTAAAAGAATTTATGTTGAAGCAAACTAGGCAGAAGGATTTAGAACTATTTGTAGAGGCTGCTAATTTGCAAGATGAAGAATTAACACCAGAAAATATTCCATTTTCAGCAGTTGTACCGGCTTTTGCAATTAGTGAGTTAAAAACCGCCTTTCAAATAGGTTTCTTAATATATTTACCATTTTTATTAATAGACTTGGTAGTTGGAAGCGTGTTGATGTCCATGGGGATGTTCATGTTGCCGCCAGTTATGGTTTCATTACCATTTAAGTTATTACTTTTTGTAATGGTAGATGGATGGTATTTACTTGTTAAGTCCTTGATTTTGAGCTTTTCGTGAGGTGATTTAGTATGAGTGAAAGTTTAGTTATAGGCGTAGTTAAAGATGCAATTATGACAGCATTAAAGGTAGCTGGACCAATTTTAGCAGTAGCTATAGTCATTGGTTTAATTATAAGTATTATTCAAGCAACTACTCAAATTCAAGAGCAGACATTAACATTTGTTCCTAAGCTGTTAGGTGTAGCCTTTGTTGGTATATTGCTAGGAAATTGGATGCTTCATACCATTATGGGATTCACAAGAAGAATTTTTGAATTAATTATTAAAGTTTCAACATAGGGGGTAGAGCAGTGGTTAATACAGCCTACTTTCTAGCGTTAATACTTGTATTTATACGGTTAACATCATTTTTCCTGGTTGCTAAGTCTTTATTTCCAAAAGGAACCCCGCCAATACTAAAGGGTGCAATTGGAATGATATTATCATTTGCAATAATATCGGGAATAAATTACCAGGTAGTTTTAGAGATAAACAATAACTATATGCTTGTTTATAGCGTAGTAAGTGAAATAATGAGTGGGGTTATACTAGGCTTTATAGCCAATATGATATTTGAATTTATAAGAATGGCAGGAGGGTACATGGATATCCAAATAGGTTTATCTATGATGAATATACTAGATCCTAGTAGTGAGACAACAAGTACTCCCTTTTCTAATTTATCGTATTTTATTTCCATGGTAATATTCTTTATTATCGATGGACACCACCTGTTAATTAAGTGTTTAATACAAAGTTTTAAGGTAGTAAATATAGGACAAAATATAGTATTTCAAGATACTTTCTCAGTGGTTTTAGATGCTTTTAGAGAGTATTTTGTGGTAGGAGTGAAAATTGCAATACCATTGGTATTGATAATTATAATAACAGATTTATGTATGGCTTTAGTTTCAAGAACTGTGCCAGCAATTAATGTAATGATTTTAGGTATGCCAGTTAAGATGGTAGTTGGATTACTAACCTTTATAGCATTATTACCGATAATGATAAAAATAATATCCTATGCATTTAATTTAATACCAGATATTATAGAGGAAATGTTAAAGGTACTACCAGCGGCACCTATAGTACTTATATTTGCAAATGAAGAAAAGACAGAGGAAGCTACGCCAAAGAAAAAGAGTGAAGCTAGAAAAAAAGGACAGATAGCTAGAAGTAAGGACGTTGGACTTGCAATAACAATGGTTACTTGTACTCTAGTAATACTTCTATTAAGTGGTATGATAGTAGGAAATTTAAAGGATACTATGGTATATTTCCTTCAGTCTGGAATGCTTCAAGATATAAATGAAATGAGCATAAAATCAATAGTACTTACTGTATTAATGAAAGCTGGGTTATGTATACTTCCCGTTGTTGTTCCAATAATGATAGCTGGAATAGTGGCAAGTTTAATGCAAACAGGATTTTTGCTTACAGGAGAGCCTTTAAAACCAAAGTTTAGTAAATTAAATCCTATTTCAGGCTTTAAAAATATGTTTTCTAAAAAAAGTTTTGTAGATTTGTTAAAGAATCTTGCAGTGGTAACAGTAATAGGTTTTATTGGTTTTTTATATGTTAGAGACAATTATGATAAGATACTTCAAATATCTAATACATATTTGCCTTCCCTAGGGGGGCAAGTTCAAGATTTAGTTGTAGGTATATTCTTTCAAGTTAGCGTTGTTTTAGTAATAATTGCAGCTGCAGATTACTTTGTCCAATTTAAGTTTCATCAAAAAGACTTAAGAATGACAAAACAAGAAATTAAGGAAGAGTATAAACAAATGGAGGGAGATCCTCAGATTAAAAGTAAAATAAAGCAAAAGCAGAGAGAGATGGCAACAAGAAGAATGATGGCATCTGTAGCAGATGCAACTGTTGTAATTACAAACCCAACACATCTTTCAATAGCTTTAAAGTATGAAGAAGGAAATAATGAAGCTCCTAAAGTAGTGGCAAAGGGAGCAGAGTTAGTAGCACTAAAGATAAAAGAAGTCGCAAAGGAAAATGATGTTCCTATAATGGAAAATAAACCTTTAGCAAGAATGATATATGAACAGGTAGATATAGATAGGGAAGTTCCCCAGGAAATGTATCAAGCTGTAGCAGAGATTCTAGCTATGGTATATAAACTAAAAAATAAGAAGTAAGACTTTGCTTAGATAAAGGATGGGATGAATTTGTCACCTATAAATAATAAAAAGATGAATTTAAAAGAAAATTTAGATGTGCTTGTAGCTATAGGTGTAATAGGAATAGTTCTTATGATTATTATTCCATTGCCTAAGGGTGTATTAGATGTTTTGTTAGCATTAAATATTACACTTTCAGTTGTAATAATGCTTATAACAATGTTTACAACAAATGTATTACAACTATCAGTGTTCCCGACACTTTTACTTGTAACTACACTTTTTAGATTAGCACTTAACATATCTTCAACAAGATTAATATTAACAGAAGCAGATGCAGGGAGCATTATTACTGCCTTTGGAGATTTCGTTGTAGGTGGAAATTATGCTGTAGGTATTATTATATTCATAATTATAGTTATTGTTAATTTCCTTGTTATAACAAATGGTGCTGGAAGAGTAGCAGAAGTATCTGCAAGATTTACTCTTGATGCAATGCCAGGAAAGCAGATGTCAATAGATGCAGATTTAAATTCAGGGCTTATAGATGAAGCAACAGCAAAAAGTAGAAGACAAGATTTGCAATCAGAAGCAGACTTTTATGGAGCAATGGATGGTGCATCTAAGTTCGTTAAGGGAGATGCCATTGCAGGTATAATAATAACTCTTATAAATATAGTTGGTGGAATTATAATTGGAGTTATGATGAAGGGCATGAGTGCTGGTGATGCTGCAAGTAAGTATATAATCTTAACGGTAGGAGATGGGTTAGTAGGACAAATACCAGCATTATTAATATCAACATCATCAGGTATTTTGGTAACTCGTTCAGGAAGCAGAGATAACTTTGGTAAAACATTTGCCAATCAGTTAACAGCTTTCCCAGTGGTAACAGGAATTGCAGCAATATTAATGTTTTCTATTGGAATTATTCCAGGTATGCCAAAGCTTCCTTTCTTTTTAGCAGCAGCTGCTATGGGAGTGTTAACATATCTTCTTTATAAAGAAGAAAATAAAAAGCAGGAATTGGCAATTGCTATGGAAGAAGATGAAATTGTTGAGATGGAAAGAAAAGAGCCAGAGAACGTAATGAATCTTATATCTGTTGAGCCTATGGAAGTGGAAATTGGTTATGGATTAATTCCATTAGCAGATGAAACTACTGGAGGAGATTTATTACAAAGAATTGCTTCTGTAAGAAGGCAGTGTGCAATTGAAATGGGAATAGTTGTACAACCTATAAGAATTAGAGATAACTTACAACTTAGAACCAATGAATATGTAATAAAGATAAGAGGAACAGTTATAGCTTCATCAGAGCTTATGCCTAATATGTTATTATGTATGGACCCTACAGGTGATAATTCAGATATTCCAGGAATTAAAACAATAGAACCTACCTTTGGACTTCCAGCTGTATGGGTTAATAAAGACCAAAGAGAGGAAGCAGAAATAAAAGGATTAACTGTAGTAGATCCAACAACAGTTATGGTTACACATTTAACTGAAACAATAAAAGCACATTCTTATGAGCTGTTAGGAAGACAAGAGGTTAAGTTAATTGTTGACAACACAAGAGAAAAATATAGTGCTGTAGTTGATGAGTTAATACCAGATCTATTAACTATTGGAGAATTACAAAAAGTATTACAGAACTTATTAAGAGAGAAGGTTCCAATAAAGGATATGGTTACTATTATGGAATCTCTTGCTGATAATTCAAGAAATACAAAGGATATTGAATTGTTAACTGAATATGTAAGATTCTCTCTTGCAAGAACTATATGTAATCAAATTATAAATGAAGATAGAGCAGTTACCGTTGTAACATTACATCCTCAGCTAGAAGAATTAGTAGCATCCAATATACAAAAATCAATTCAAGGGACATTCCCAACAATTGATCCAGATACTACGACAAGGATATTTAATAACATAAGAGATACTATAGAATCAGTATATTTCTATAATAATCAACCAGTAATTTTGGTATCACCCAATATAAGATGTGTATTTAGAAAATTAATAGAAATGGCATTTCCTCATTTAATGGTTATTTCTTTAAATGAAATTCCAAATGATGTTGAAATTCGTACTGAAGGAGTTGTAACACTGTAAATGATTATTAAAAAGTATTTAGTTAGCAATATGAATGAGGCTCTTACAAGAATAAGATATGAACTGGGAAAGGATGCAATTATAGTAAGTCAAAGAAAAGTGAGAAAACCAGGTTTTAAAGGATTATTCTCTGAAAAGCAGATTGAAGTAACTGCTGCTGTAGAGAACTCAAGTAAGGGAACTGAGGAGAATTTTCAAAGTTCAATAAATGATATAAAAAAGATAATGGAACAAGAAATTGAAAATAAACAAAGTGAAGTTTCAAGGCCTACTATTTCAACTAAAGATGATAAGGCAGAAAAACTGGAAGCAGAAGTAAAAGAGGTGAAGGAACTTCTAAATAAGGTAATAAAAAATACAACTAAGGAAGAAGAAAAAGATCCTATTAAGGAAGTACTAGAAAAAATAGATATAGATTTAGAGTTTTATAATGAGCTAAAAGATAGGATAGATAAGGATCATATAGAGAGTTCCCTAAAAGAAATTATTAATGCGGACATTGAAATATCAGAAGAGAATTTAAAAGGAAGAATAGTTTTAGTAGGACCTACTGGAGTAGGAAAGACAACAACTATAGCTAAGCTTGCAGGGAAATTATCTTTGATAGAAAAAAAGAAGGTAGGATTAATAACAGTAGATACATATAGAATTGGAGCTGTTGAACAATTAAAGACATATGCAGAAATAATGAATATCCCATTTAAGGTTGTAGTTACGATTAAAGAAATGGAAGATGCTATAGAGGCTTTAAAGGGAATGGATGTTATTTTAATAGATACTACAGGAAGAAGTAGTAAAAATACAATGCAAATTTCAGAATTAAGAGCATTTACAGAAAAAGCTAAGCCTGACAGTGTAAGTATGGTTATAAGTGCAACAACTAAAAATAGGGACATGGAGACCATATTACAAGGATATAAGTATTTAAACTATGACAATATTATAATAACTAAATTAGATGAAACAACTACTTATGGAGCTATTTATAACATAAGTAAAAGGTCACAAAAGCCTATAAGATACATTGCAACAGGACAAAATGTTCCTGATGATATAAAAAATCCATCAAAGGATGATTTAATGAAGTTTATATTAGGGGAGGAATCCTTATGCTAGATCAAGCGGAAAACTTAAGAAGATTAGCTAATAAGGATAATTCAAAGAAAAAGGCAAAAATAATTACTATAACATCAGGTAAAGGTGGAGTAGGTAAAAGTAATTTTGTTGTTAATATGGGAATAACTCTTCATAAAAAAGGAAAAAAAGTATTGATTTTTGATGCAGATATAGGTATGGGAAATGATGATGTTTTAATGGGAGTACTACCTAGGTATAATGTTTTTGATCTTCTAGAGGGGAAGGATATAAATGAAGTAGTTGTAGAAGGCCCCTATGGAATTAACTTATTACCAGGAGGCTCTGGAATAAACTATATTGAAAATTTAGAAGAAAAAGAGAGGCTAGCCTTTATAGAAAAGTTAACTAGCCTAGATGAATATGATTATATATTCATTGATACTGGTGCAGGAATTAACAAAAATGTACTTGCATTTATAGCTTGCTCAGAAGAAACAATAGTAATAACTACACCAGAACCAACATCTTTAACTGATGCTTATAGCTTAATAAAGGCTACAGATCATTTTAAATTAACAGACACTGCAAATGTAATAGTTAATAGAGCATTTTCAATTAAAGATGGAGAGGAAACTTATAACAAGCTAAAAAGAGCTGTAGATAAGTTTTTAACTATAAAAATTAATTATTTAGGATCTATATCGGAGGATAGAAAATTAGTTGAAGGGGTAAGGGCGCAAGTTCCCTTTACAATATTATATCCAAAATGTGATGCATCTAGATCAATAGAAAGAATATCAAATAAGTTGATAGGAGATGCAAGTGTAGAAAATATGGGAGCGGAAGGGTTGTTTAAAAAACTGTTCAGTTTATTTTCTTAGAAGGGGAGTAAGGAAATGAAAAAATTTAAACTTGAGATTAATGGAAACATTCAAATTTTAGATGGAGAGGTATTCTATAAAAGTAACTTACAGGATGTAACAGAAAATTATCTTTTAATAGATATTCCTGTTAACAATGGTATTTACCTTACTATGCATGAAAATGACGAAATAGAGGCTGAATATTATGTTGATGGTGGAAACTATTATAAATTTAATTGTAGGGTACTTGGAAGAACTAGAGAAGGAAAATTAAACTTATATAGGTTATCAAAACCATACAACATAATTAAAATACAAAGAAGAAATTTTGTAAGAGTTGATATGGTAGAGTATGCTTTTTATAAGCTGCAAAATGATAATGAAGAAGAAGCATGGAAAAAGGGAATTATTCTTGACCTAAGTGGTGGAGGAATGAAGATAAAAACAGAAGAAAAATTATCTTTAAGGGATAGCGTTACAGTAAATATCTTTATAGGTGAAAATGAAAAGATACAAGTAGTTGGAGAAGCTGTAAGAGTTGAAAAGTGTAAGATAAATGAATATATATGTGGATTAAAGTTTAAGGAAATATCAGAGAGAACAAGAGATAAAATTATTCAAAAAGTATTTGAACAAATGAGAAAACAAAGGGGACTTGTATAAGAGGAGGAGTATTTATGACCACCTTAAATATATTAGAGGGAAAAGAACAAATTATTGAGGAATGTATACCATTAGTTAAGTACATAGCTTCACGTATTAGCTTAGGAAAAAACAAAAATATGGAATACGAAGATTTAGTTGGGTATGGAATGATTGGATTAATAGATGCAATTTCTAAATATGATGAAACTAAAGGCATGAAGTTTTCATCATATGCATCTATAAGAATAAGGGGAGCAATAATTGACGAAATAAGAAAGAACAGACCTATATCTAAGGGAGCTATGGATAAGCTAAATAGATATAATGAAGCTGTAGAAGCTCTACAAAAAACACTTTGTAGGGAACCGTCAATTGATGAAATTGCAAAACATATGAACTTATCAATATGTGAAGTTGGAGAAATAGAAAATTACATAAATTATATATCAGTTGTTTCATTAGAAGACATAGTATATTCTGATGATGAAGATATGACTATTATGGGAATTATTGAGGATAAAAACAGTCCAAGCCCTGAACAAAGTTATGAAGAGAAGGAACAGATAGAGATATTAGCAAAAGCAATAGAATCTCTTAATGAAAAAGATAGAACAGTTTTAAATTTATATTACTATGAAAAGCTGACATTAAAAGAAATTGGAGCTGTTTTAGGGGTTTCTGAATCAAGAGTATGTCAATTACATAGTAGAGCTATAAGAAACTTAAGAGAAAAGATGAAAAAAATTAATTATTTGTAATGAGGGTGTGGAAATATGCCATTTATATTGATAGTTATAGGCGTTATTTTGGTGGTTTTAAACTATAAAGCTCTAAAAAAGGATGAAACTTCCTTTAGTGATGTGTTAAAATACAAACAGAAAGATATGACAGAAGTGGAAATAGAGATAGGAGCTATAAGAAGAGATATAGCTGAAAGCTTAACAGAGCTTCAAAAAGAAATTTTAGATATTAAACAACATATTAATTTCAATAATAATGTAGAAGATATTAAAGAAAACTTAGAAACAGACGAAGAATTAATTAGTAATAATTTAACTTCTATAGATGAAGAAGTGGATGTAATAAATGAAATAGATAATAAGAATAAAACAGAGGTTATAAGAGAATTAATTAGTCTAGGACTTAATGATGAGGAGATTTGTGAAAAACTTTCTTTAGGTAAGGGGGAAGTATTATTAGTAAGGAATTTATACAAAAAATAAAGGAAGTATTTAACTTTCTATGTGATAAAAAAATCCTTATGGGAATTGGAATAGGCCTAGTGTTAGGTACAAGCCTTATGTTTACATATGAATATAGTAATTCAATGACTGATGCTAAGATAGAGGAAAAAGCTAGAGGTCTAGGTATGCACACTAAGGATGAGTGTAAGGTATTTTTTAAAGGGGATGAGAAAAATGATTAGAAGCTTATATACAGCTGTTTCTGGAATGATATCATTAGAGAGCAAGCAAAGTACAATAACTAACAATATGGCTAATGCCAATACAATAGGCTATAAATCTGAAAACCTAGCTATAAAAAGCTTTGATGAAGTATATATACAAAATAAAGATAAGATTGCTGCAGGTAAAAATGTGCCTCAAAGATTAGGGTCATTAAGTTTAGGAGCAGAGATAGATACTGTAGAAACTGCATTTACTCAAGGTGCACTTAAAGATACTGGAAAGGTTACTGATTTTGCAATAAGCGGAAGAGGATTCTTTACAGTTCAAAGAGGTAATGAAAGACTTTATACTAGAGATGGTAACTTTTTAGTTGGGAATGATGGCTTTTTAACAACTACTACAGGTGATAAGGTTTTAGGAGTAAATAAGTATACAGGAAATATGGAACCTATATATGTTGGAAATGATAATTTTTCTCTTGATAGAAATAATAATATTTCAGTAGGTGGAGTTGCTACTCACTCATTAGCATTAGCTGATTTTCAGGATTATGGAAATTTAGAGAAGATGGGAGATAACTACTTCAGAGGAGAAAACCCAATGTATAATACAGTAGTTACTGTAAGCCAAGGATTTGTTGAAGCATCTAATGTTAATATTACAAATGAAATGGTAAATATAATTACAAATCAAAGAAGTTTTGAAACAAATCAGAAGTTTGTATCAATGCTAGATGAAACTTTAAATAAAGCAGCAAATGATATTGGAAGAGTATAGGAGGACTAGGAAATGCTTAGAACAATTTGGACAAGTAAAACAGGGTTAAATGCTCAACAAGTTAAATTAGATACAATAAGTAATAACCTAGCTAACTCTGGGACAATGGGATATAAGAGAGTAGATGTAGGTTTTAAGGATTTACTTAATGAATCTTTAGACAGAAAAGGATATCCAGTAAATGATAAAGATGCATCTATGGGAACAGGAGTAAAAACTACAGAATTTTATAGGGATAATGCTCAAGGATTCTTAACAGATACAGGACTTCCAACAGATTTAAGTATAGATGGAGAAGGATACTTTAGATTAGTTCAACCAGATGGATCATATGTTTATACTAGGGATGGTGCATTCCAAGTGGATAGTATGGGAAGACTTGTTGATACTAGAGGAAACAAAGTTTATATAGAATACATAAATGGTAGAAACGAACAGAACACTACATTAAATGCAAGAAATCTTTTAATTGACACAAAAGGTGGAGTATATAATAAAGAAGGAGATACCTTTATAAAGGTTGGAAACATTCCTTTATATACAGCAGTAGGAACAAGTGCTTTTCAATCAGTAGGAGATAATTTATTCATTCCAGCAGAAGATGCTAATGTTCAAGTATCAATTAATGCAGAAATGTATCAAGGATTTTTGGAAGGTTCTAATGTAGATGTTGCTACAGAATTTACAGATATGATTGTTACTCAAAGAGCATTTCAATTAAGCACTAAAGCAATGGAAAGTGCTGATGAGATGTGGGGAATGATTAATAATATGAGAAGGTAACTTTGGGGTAATAGGGATAAAAGAGATAAAAAGGATAAGAAAGATGATGTTGAAACTTTAGCTAGGGCTAAAGTTTCTTTTTAATTACTTTAGTACGAGAGGTATGGATATTTGTTACCATATGATATGGAGCTTGCCATGGAACAAGTAAGATAAATATCCACATCACCTTTTTGTTCAAAATAATTAGGATAACTTGGGCCCAAAAAGAAATGATTAAATATTGTTTTAAACATATAAATATATAAATATATAGTAAAAATGCTGGCTTACAGAGATTTTAAAAGATAAAAAAACTGCCCTA
Source organism: Clostridium sp. 1001283B150210_160208_E6 (assembly GCF_015669365.1). NCBI lineage: Bacteria > Bacillati > Bacillota > Clostridia > Eubacteriales > Clostridiaceae > Clostridium > Clostridium sp. 1001283B150210_160208_E6. The sequence continues at coordinate 68,987 of NZ_JADPAA010000006.1, forward strand.
AGGCAGTTTTTTTACATTGTAGATATTACGTTTGTTAATGGTGGTATAACTTGCTTCTTTCTTGAAAGAACTCCAGGTAAGAAAGCAGTTGATGCTTCTAAAGTAACACTGAAAGTCTTTTCAACTATTTCAGGCATTCTTCCAGCTACTAAAATTTGAGAACCTTCATTTAGTATGTCAGTTAGAAGAAGCATTACCATGCTGAAGGAATTTTCTTCAGCTTTTCTTTCCATATACTTTAGCATATCTTCTTTTAAAGGCATAAATCCTTCGATATCCATAGTGTTAACTTGAGCAACACCAATTTTTACTTCGCCAATTGTAAATGGCTTGAAGTCTTGATTGAAGATTTGTTCAACTGTCTTCCCTTGTAATGAAGTACCAGCTTTAAACATTTCTTTAGCAAAAGCTTCAACATCATTTACTCCAGCAATTTCAGCTAATCTCTTGCAGATGTGCTTATCTTGTTCTGTACAAGTTGGGCTTCTGAATAATAATGTATCAGAAATTAAAGCACCCATTAATAGACCAGCAGCCTTCTTAGAAGGTCTTATACCATTTTCAAAGAAGCACTTAGCAACTATACTTGAAGTACTTCCAAGAGGTTCGTTTCTGAAGTAAATTGGGTTGTTTGTTTGAATATCAGCAACTCTGTGGTGGTCGATGATTTCTAAGATTTCAGCTTCATCTAATCCATCTACAGATTGACCTCTTTCGTTATGGTCAACTTGAATTACTTTCTTCTTATGGTTAGAAATTAAATGATATCTAGAAATTAAACCTACTACCTTACCATCTGAATCAGTAACAGGGTAGCTTCTATATCTAGTTTCACTCATTTCTTTTCTAATATCTTCAACTAAGTCATCAGTTGAGAAAGATACTATGTTTTCTGTAGCCATAACATATCCTACAGGTATACTTTGAACTATTAATCTTGAAGCTGTAAATGAATCATGAGGAGTGCTTATGATACATACTCCATTCTTCTTAGCTTTTTCAAGTAATTCGTCAGATACATTATGAGAACCTGTTATTATAACTAAAGAAACTTTAAGATCAACTAAAGCTTCTTGAACTTCAGGTCTATCACCAACTATAGCAATATCACCCTCTTCAATTAATCCCTTCATGCTTTCTGGTTGCATAGCAGCAACACAAATCTTTCCAGGGAATTTTGGGTTATTACCATGGATGTATAATTCCTTTGCAGATAAAGTATCAACTATATTGTCTATAGAAGTATTACTTTTAGCTAGGATAACATTATCCCATATATCCATATATGAAGAAGTTAAGTTAGATACAGATAGCATACCTAATAAATGATCATTTGAATCAGCTACAGGAAGAGATTGAATGTTCTTATCTCTCATAATGTTCCAAGCCATCTTTAATGATATCTCAGGTGTAACAGGGGTGATATTATCTATCTTTAAATCTTCAACTTTTAACTTTACAGTTTCTAAATACTCAGGAGCTTCTGCACCAAAGTAATCTAAGATGAACTGAGTTTCTCTGCTAACATTACCTAATCTAACAGGTATAGCAGGAATTTCTCCAGTTTTGTTCTTAAATTCAGCATATGCATAAGCTGCACAAATTGAATCTGAATCTGGATTTTTATGTCCAGTTACATAAACTACGTTTCTCAAAACTATTCCTCCTTTGACTTAAAATTTTACTATTATATTTTAAGGCTAAACACGAAAAAAGTAAAGAAAAGAAGAAAATAGAGAGGTATAGCAGAAAAACATATTCATAATGAAGTATTTCACAATATAAAAAATATATTACATCTAAGATATGTGACCTTAATCAGATATTGACTATTGAGATAGTATAAGAGAACATTCAATTAATATGATGGTCCTTTTTATTAAAAGAAAGTTCATAACAACCTTTAACTTTATTATGTTTTCTTGTGTTCTAACTTCAGTAAAGCAAAATATATATAATATAGAGTTTTGTTTAAGGAGGAAAAAGGGTGATACAGGAAAAGACAATAGTTCCGGGGTTAACAACACGAGAAGCAGAGAAGAGAATGAAAAACTTTGGATTAAATGAAATACAGCATAAAAAGAAAGCTTCACCAATAATGATTTTTTTATCTCAATTTAACGATTTTATGGTATGGGTATTATTAGGTGCCACCATTATTTCAGGTATTATGGGAGATACAGCAGATGCTATTACAATTATAATAATCGTTATAGTAAATGCAATTTTAGGATTTGTACAAGAATTTAGAACTGAAAAGTCTTTAGAAGCTTTGAAGAATCTAGCAGCACCAACTTGTAAGGTGTTTAGAGATGGAGGATTAAAGGTAATTAATTCTGCATATCTAACAATAGGAGATGTTGTTGTACTTGAAGCTGGAGATAGAATTCCAGCAGATGGAGAATTCCTTGAAGGTTCATCAATAATGGTAGATGAATCCTTATTAACAGGAGAATCAGTTGGAGTTTCTAAGGATACAAATAAGAAAGAAAAGCGCAGTGGATATATGGGAACAACAATGCTAAAGGGAAAAGGATTATTTACAGTAACTAGCATTGGAATGGACACTGAAATGGGTAAGATAGCAAATCTTTTAGATAATATAAAAGAAGAAAAATCTCCTTTAAAAGAACGATTAGAATCATTAGGAAAAATATTAGTTGTTTTATGTCTTGTAATCTGTGCAGTTGTTACTATCTTAGGAATTATTAGAGGAAATGATATAACAGAGATGTTCTTACTTGGAGTAAGTTTAGCTGTAGCAGCAATTCCAGAAGGATTAGCAGCTATAGTAACAGTTTCATTAGCCCTTGGAGTTTCTAGAATGCTTAAGAGAAATGCATTAGTTAGAAAGCTTCCAGCTGTAGAAACATTAGGATGTACATCTGTTATTTGCTCTGATAAGACAGGTACCTTAACACAAAATAAAATGACTGTTAAGGAAGTATATCTAAATGGAAAGATATGTGAACTTGATAAGGAAAAGCTTACAGATTATACAATGTTAATGAAGTCATTAGTATTATGTAATGATTGTAATTATGATTTTAATGTTAAAAATATAGATAAAGCATTACATGGTGATCCAACAGAAACAGCATTAGTAAAACTATTCTTTAAGGATACAAATCTTCTTAAAGCTTTTGTTGAAAAATCTGAGCGTGTATATGACATACCTTTTGATTCAACAAGAAAGATGATGTCTGTTATTATGAGGGAAAATGGAAAAGAATGTTGCTATGTTAAGGGGGCACCTGAAAGAGTTATAGAAAAATGTTCTTATATATTAGAAAATAATAAGGTTAAGCCTCTAACATATCAAAAGAAGAAGCAAGTAGCTTCATTTATTGAAGCAATGTCTTCTAGAGCATTAAGATGTATTGCAGGTGCTTATAAGGATGAAAACTTAACTAGGAGTGAAAGATTAGAAGATGGATTGATATTCATAGGTGTTGCAGGTAGTATAGATCCACCAAGAGCTGAGGCTAGAGATGCTGTTCTTAGATGTAAGCTTGCAGGTATTAAGCCTGTTATGATTACTGGTGACCATAAAAATACTGCTCTTGCAATAGCAAAATCTTTAAACATATGTAATAATGATGACCAAGTTGTAACTGGTGAAGATATAGAAATCATGACAGATGATGAGTTGAAGAAAAAGGTTGAAAAGATAAGGGTTTTTGCTAGGGTATCACCTGATCATAAGCTTAGAATTGTTAGGGCATTTAAAAGAAATAATAATGTTGTAGCAATGACTGGTGATGGTGTTAATGATGCACCAGCTATTAAGGAAGCTGATATTGGAATATCCATGGGTATTTCAGGAACAGATGTAACTAAGGAAGCATCATCTATGATACTTATGGATGATAATTTTGCAACTATTGTATCAGCAGTAGAAGAGGGAAGAGTTATATATGATAATATTAGAAAGTTCATAAGGTATCTATTATCATGTAACTTAGGTGAAGTATTAACAATGTTCCTAGCATCTTTGCTTACATTACCTAATCCTCTTTCACCAATTCAAATTTTATTTGTAAACTTAGCAACTGATGGGTTGCCTGCTATAGCTTTAGGGGTAGATCCTGCAGATAAGGATATAATGAGGCAAGCTCCTAGAGATAGGAAAGAAGGAATATTTGCTAGAGGGTTAACTGAGAAGATTTTAGTTCGTGGTTCGTTGATTGGTGTTTGTACTTTATTATCATTTATGGTTGGAAGATATTACGGAATGAATTTAGAGACTTGTAGAACTTTAACCTTGGCTACATTAGTAATGTCACAATTGTTCCACGTGTTTGAATGTAGATCAGAAAGACATTCCATTTTTGAAATAAAGTTATTTACTAACTTATATTTAGTTGGTGCAGTATCTGTATCAATAGTAATGCTAGCAGCAATATTATATATACCTTTCTTACAAGGAATATTCCATACAGTACCTTTAATGCTTAACCAATGGATGATTGTATTATTCTTCTCTGGAATAATAGCATTTATAAATAGTATTTATTTGTTTATAAAAACAAAATAATTGCAATGAAGCTTAAAAAGCAAATCTTATTTTTAAGATTTGCTTTTTCTATTTAGATAACTTAAATTAAATCATCCACTCCATTAACTTTTGCTTGTTCATTCTCATTGATAGGAATGATTATACATTTTTGTCCATCTATTATTTCAGATTTTATTTGAGGTACTTTTTCAGGTTTTACTTGAAGTATAACATCATACTCTGGATTACTTTCTTCTAAGTTAACATTCTCCTCATCATTATCAGCAGCAACTTCTTGTTTAACTTCTTCAAGTCTAGTTTGAAGAATTGCTACTTGCTTTTCAAGATGTTCTTCCTTTTTTCTTTGTTCATTTGCTTTAAGTACTTTTGCATCAATTAAATTTTCTGCTAAAGGAAGGTCATCACCAAAGCTTTCAACATAAGATTCCTCTATTTTTGTAGTTACTTCCTCAGGAACTCCACTTTCTATTAAAAGGTTTTGAATGTCCTTATTGGTTAGAGTTTTTGGTTCACTATCTGTATCCTCATATATGGCATTATGTTCTTCAATCATAGCGCTTAGATTATCTTGTACTTCCATAAAAATTTTATCAGCTTTTTCTTCATCAGCATCAAGCGAATCTTTAATAATTGATTGGAAAGTTTCTTTTTGTATAGTAGCAGTTTGCTTTGAGGAGCAACCTAAAGCCTTCTCCATTAATTCAGGATGTGGATCCTTAGCATTTTTTGTGTAGTACATTACAGAGTTAACGTCTGTACTACGATCAATGAAAGCAGGGAAGACAAACCCATTAGTTGGAGGGTTAACAACCCAATCTCTAATACGTGCTTTAATTTTGTGCTCATCCTCATAGTATCTAAGGCCAGGTTCAGAAAGTGAAACTGGACAGATTGCACAAAGCACATATTCATATACTTCTTCAGATTCATCTAATTTTAAATTATCTTTGGTTTTAGTTATAACATCATAAGCGTCGTGGAAAACAAGTATTAAAAAGTTACCAGTGTAATCATAACTATCTATGATAGAGTTATAAAAATCATCAAGAATAGAGTCATCTTTTAATTTGCTATTTTTAAGCTGCATAAGAGAAACTTGTTTTTCATTTATAAGATCTTCATTAAGTGGAAAGTTTAATTCTAAAATGTTATTTCCAATGGTTCCAGATAGAACCTTTCTAGCTATTTCTAAAAATTTAAAGTAATCATCTTCTTCTAAATTTAAAAATGTTTCTCTAAATTTTAGAATTACATTTTTCTCTCCATTAACATAGCAACCACACATTTTAGTAAAAGTGCAATAATCCTTCTTTAAACGCTTTTTTAATTCAAGTATATCTTTTTTTCTCATCTACAAACCCCTCGTTTTACTATTTTTAATATCAGGAAAGTATAAAATTTTAATTAGCTATAAATCAAATGTATTATTATATTTTAATATTATAAAATATAAAATGAAGGATAATAATTTTATAATTTCCTTACCTTTAGTAGGAGTGGGGGGGATATTTATTTTGATGTGACTTGGAGCGCAGCGACGGAACAAGCAAAATAAATATCCACCCTACCTTTTTTATTGATTTTTCGAGTAAAAAAGAGCACCATTAAGTGCTCTTTTACTTATATCTCATTTTGTTAACTTGTTGTCTAGACTTCTTTATTTGAGAGTGGTCTATTGGAATTAGATCCTTTTTAGCAGTTAAGTTAATGATGTTTTGAATTTGAAGTATATCAGCATCCTTTTTACCTTTAACTCCCTTAAGTCCCATAAGCATAATCTTATGTCCCATAGCTAAAGGAATGAAATCAACCTTTTTAAACCAACGCCATTTTTTATATCTAGCTTTTATAATTGATTTTCCTACTTCTGGCTTTACAACTAAATCACAAACTAATTTATGAATTAAAATAAAGTTTTTTTCTTCAACTTTTACAGATACAACTGTACCACTCGCACTTGCTATTCTATCACCATACTTTTCAAAATATGAATCTTGAAAATACTTATTGAACTTATCTTTAAAACCCATGACTAATCTCCTTTTATAAATAATGTGAATAATTCCTATAAATATATCTGTATTATACCATACATTTATTTTTTGTAAAATAATAAATCAGTAATCGTTTTAACAAAATTTAAAATAATAATTGTGTAGTAAATAGAGAATATTATAAAAATTCGCACAAAAACTTTAAGAAAGACAAAAAATGTGATATTATGAAAATATGTAAAAAAATACAAGGTGGAATATGGAAATGTGCTTAGGTTTAGTTATGAAAGTAATAAGTATAGATGATAAAGAAGCTCTATGTGATTATTTAGGAAATAGAAGAAAGATAAGAATTGATGTAATAAAAGATGTAAGCTTAGGTGATTACTTGCTAGTTCATGCTGGTTTTGCAATAAGCAAGCTAAGTAAAGAAGAAGGAGAGGAACGTTTAGATATTTTTAGGGAGCTTGAAGAAAAGATTGGAGAAATAAGCAAATGAATAAGAAATTAATTTTTGAACTTAAGGAGGAGCTAGATAAGATAGAAGGTACTATGACATTTATGGAGGTATGTGGTACTCATACTATGGAAATTGGAAAAATGTCTTTGAGAAATTTCCTGGGAAATAAGGTTAAATTAATTTCTGGTCCAGGTTGTCCTGTATGTGTAACTCCAAGTTTGTACATAGATTACATATATTCCTTAGCTTTAAATAAGAATATATCAGTAATAACTTATGGTGATATGTTAAGGGTTCCTGGGACAAGCCCTTTAATATCACTAGAAAGGGCAAGAGCTTTAGGTGGAGATATAAGGATAGTATATTCATCAGTAGATGCCATAGAAATAGCTAAAGAGGAAAAAGATAAGAATTTTGTGTTTTTAGGTATTGGTTTTGAAACAACAATACCATCTACCTGTGTCTTATTAGAGGAGATAATGAATAAAGATATTAGAAATCTATTTATTTTGTCAATGCATAAGAGAGTTGAACTTGTAATGGAGAAACTTATGGAGGATAAAGAGCTTAAATTAGATGGATTCCTTTGTCCAGGTAATGTTGCAGTTATATTAGGAGAAAGAGATTTTGAATTTATTAAAGAATATGGACAATTAGGTGTAATAGCAGGATTTAAAGAGGATGAAATTATAGAGGCTATTATACAGCTTATAAAGAACAAGGGTAGTAAAAAAATAATTAATTGTTATAAAAGTTTTGTAAATAGAGATGGAAATATTGTAGCTAAAGAGTTAATTAATAAATATTTTAAAGAATCACAATCATTATGGAGAGGACTTGGAAATATAGATAAAAGTGGATTAGTTTTAAGGGATGACTATAAAGAAAAGGATATACTAAATAAATTTCCTTTAGATGAAGAATTAAAGCTAATTACTAGGAATAAAGAAAAGTATGTATGTAGATGTGGAGAAGTACTAAAGGGAAAAATATTACCTTGTGAATGTAGCTCTTTTAAAAGAGTGTGTACTCCAGCATTCCCCATAGGGCCATGTATGGTATCAAGCGAGGGAACTTGCGCAGCATATTACAAGTATGAAGGTTAATAGAGGTGAAATTTATGGAAGATGTAATTACTCTTTCTCATGGTAGTGGTGGAGAGCAAAGTGAAAATTTAATAAAGAATATAATATTACCTAAGGTGGGTAATAGTAAATTGAATATACTAGGGGATGGTGCAAGCTTGAGTTTGAAAGGAGAAATTGCCTTTTCAACAGATAGTTTTGTTATTAATCCTCTTTTTTTCGCGGGTGGAGATATAGGAAAGCTTGCAGTTTGTGGAACTTGTAATGATTTATTAATGTGTGGCAGCATTCCTAAATATCTAAGTTTGGGATTAATAATTGAAGAGGGATTAAGTATAGAAAATTTAAATAGGATAATTGAATCTTTAAGTGAAACAGCAAAGATAGCAGGAGTAGAAATAGTAACTGGAGATACAAAGGTGGTTGAGAAGGGACATGGAGATGGAATATTTATTAATACCTCTGGAATAGGTATTAAAGTGGAAAACTTAAGATTAGGAAAGGAAAGAATTAAAACTGGAGATAAGGTGATAGTAACAGGAAACATAGGGGATCATGGCATATCCATTATGTGTGAAAGAAATAACTTTTTTCAAGGAGCAGTAAAATCAGATTGTGCTTATTTATATCCATTAGCTTCTATAATATTTGAATATGGTGACAAAATTAAGATTTTAAGAGATCCAACAAGGGGAGGAGTGGCAACGACATTAAATGAATTTGTAGATGGAACTAATTATTCTATTGAAATTCAAGAAGAAAGCTTGCCTTTTAGTGAGGGAGCTTTAGGAGCTAGTGAGATATTAGGTATAGATTTATTATACGCGGCAAATGAGGGGAAGGCTTTAATAGTTGTAGATGAAAGCATTGCAGAGGAACTTGTAGAAAAGCTAAGAAAGGTGGATTTAGGTAAGGATGCTTCTATTATAGGAGAGGTTGTCTCTTATGAAAAGGAAAAGGTATTACTTAAAGGACCTTTAGGAGGTAGGAGAATTTTAAACAAATTGGCTTCAGATTTATTTCCAAGAATATGTTAAGAAAGAGGTGAGAAGAATGCATGACTTTAATGGGATTGAAATTAAAAAAGAAGACCTGCTAGATAGTGTTAAAGCTATGTATAAGGAAAAACGAAGGCTGGTTATGATTAATGGTTACATTAATGAAAATAAGGAAAATGTAATTGCATATAACTTTGATGTTAATGGCGATATAACAACCTACTTAGTAAAAGGGGAAGAGGTGCTTCCATCTATAACTCCCATTTATTCAGCTTCAGCAAGGTGGGCAGAAGAGGAAATAGAGGAAATGATGAATATGAAGTTTGAGGGGTTAGATAGGTCTGGTAGATTATTTTTACCAGAAGAATTTAAAGATGGTGAAGGACAAATATTAGTTATGCCATTAAGTGAATTAAAGAAATATAAGGATAAATAAAAGGGGTGAGGTAAATGAGTTATGTTGTACCTTTAGGGCCTTATCATCCAGCGCTAGAAGAGCCTGTTCATGTAAAGCTTTTTACTGAGGGGGAAGAAATTAAGGATGCAAAGGTTTATATAGGATATAACCATAGAGGAATTGAAAAGTTATGTGAAGAAAGAAACCATATTCAAACAATTACACTTGTTGAAAGAGTATGTGGCATATGTTCTCATTCTCATACTTTAGCTTATTGTTTAGCTGTAGAAAAGATAGCAGGAATGGAAGTTCCTAAAAGAGGAGATTACTTAAGGGTAATTACATGTGAGCTTGAAAGACTACATTCTCATTTCTTATGGTTAGGTTTGGCTGCCCATATAATAGGGTTTGATTCATTGTTTATGATGTGTTTTGAAAAGAGAGAGAAGATAATGGACATGTTAGAAACACTATCAGGAAATAGAGTTAACTATGCAATGAATATTATAGGTGGTGCAAGAAGAGATATTAATGATGAAATTGAAAAGGATTTAAGAGAAAAGCTTAACATTTTAAAAGAAGATTTTAAAGCTATATTCGATATTTATGCTAATGATAAAACTGTAGCACTAAGAACTAAAGGAGTTGGAGTTTTAACAAATGAAGATGCCTTTATATATGGAGCTTGTGGACCACACGGAAGGGCATCGGGAATGAAGGATGATGTTAGAAAGGTTGATCCATATTGTTCTTATGATGATTTTGATTTTAAAGCTATAGTTCAAGCAGAAGGAGATGTATTCTCAAGAGCTGTTGTTAGATTACTAGAAATAGAAGAGAGTATAAAAATAATTGAACAAGCCTTAGATAATATGCCTGATACACCAATTAACTTAGGTATGAAAATGCCAAAGGTTCCAAAGGGAGAGTATTTCTCAAGAATTGAAGCACCTAGAGGTGAGGTATCATACTATGTTGTTTCTAATGGTGGACAAACTAATGGAAGAGTAAATATACATGTACCAACCTTTAAAAATGCAGCTACTGTACCAGTTATGCTTAAGGATAATACTATAGCAGATGCAGGTTTAATAGTTGCAAGTATAGACCCTTGTTTCTCTTGTTTGGATAGATAGATGCATGAATTGTCAGTTACTGAAGGTATCTTAAAAATATGCAAAGATGAAGAAAAAAAGAATAATTTTAAAAGTATAAAAGAAATAAGAATAAAGGTTGGAGAATTAACAGGGTTAGTACCTAGCTGTATAGATTACTATTTTAATGTAATAAGTAAGGATACAGTAGCAGAAGGTGCAAAGTTAATTGTAGAAAAGCTTCCAATAAAAATTGAGTGTAGAGAATGCTTATATGAAGGGGAGATACCTAAGGGAAATCATACTTGTCCTAAATGTAATTCATATAAGATAAAAATAAAGAATGGCAAGGAATTTTATGTAGACAGTTTGGAGGTTGAGTAATATGGAGATTAAGGTTGTTAAACAAATTATGGAGTGGAATGAAAATTGTCATAAAGAACTTCAAGATGAATTGAAAGAAAAGAAGGTATTTATGATTAACATAATGGGTTCTCCAGGAGCAGGAAAAACAACATTTATATTAGGTTTAATAGATGAACTTAAAAGATCAGGAATTAAAGTAGGGGTTATTGAGGGTGATATTGCAGGTAAAATAGATGCAGAAAAAATGGCTGAAAGAGGAATACCTGTAGTTCAATTAAATACAGATGGAGCTTGTCATATAGAAGCTATGTCTATAAAGAACATACTTCCACAATTTGATTTAGATGATTTAGATCTTATCATTATTGAAAATATAGGAAATCTTGTTTGTCCAGCAGAGTTTGATATAGGTGAAAGCCTTAAGGTAGCTTTACTAAGCATTCCAGAAGGTGACGACAAGGTTGAAAAGTATCCATTAATGTTTACAAGAGCAGATGCTTTAGTATTAACAAAGTATGACTTAATAAATTATTTTGAATTTAATGAGGAAAGAGTAGAGAGGAATGCATTAATAAGAAATGATGAGCTTAAGTTATTTAAGGTAAATTCTAAGAATGAAGATGATATAAAGGAATTTAAAAATTGGCTTATTTCTAAAATTGAGGAATAGGGGGAAAGGATATGAGAAATAAAAAGGGTATTTTTGCAACTTCCCTTTTTGCTTTTGTATTTTGGATTTTATTTGTATTACAAGATATAAATATATTCAAAATTGATATCCAAGAAGTAATTGTTGGATTAATAGTATCTGTAATAATTGGGTATTTTACATGTCCACTTTTTATAAAGGAAGATGGAACTTGGCTATTCAAAGAAAATAGATTCTTTAAATTAATAGCTTATATACCTTTTTATACAGTGGCTTTAATGAAAGCGAATATTGATGTGGCAAAAAGAGCTTTATCTAAAAACGTAAAGATAAATCCAGGTATAGTTAAAATTCCAACAGAGTTAGTATCAGATTATGGGTTATCAATGCTAGCAAACTCTATAACTTTAACACCTGGAACAATTGTTATGGACATTATAGAAGAGGACGGAAAAAATTATTTATATGTTCATTGGATAGATGTTGAAACTGAAGAAGAAGATAAAGCAGGAGAAATAATCAAGGGAGACTTTGAGAATAGGATAAGGGGGATTTTTAAATAATGGATATGAGTAATGATTTAATGATAGTTGCAATAATCCTATCTCTCTTATCATTAGTACTTTTATATAGAGTATTTAGGGGCCCTCACATTATAGATAGAGTAGTGGCAGCAGACTGTATAGATATAATCTTAGGTGTTGTATTAATATTATTTGGTTGTATTGAAGAGAGAAGTTTGTTTGTGGACCTTGGTCTTATAATGACATTACTTGGCTTTATTGGTACGGTGCTTATTTCTAAGTATTTGGAGGGGAAAATATGATAGTGGTAAGAATTTTAATAGATTTACTATTTGCAGTTGGAATATTCTTTACCATAGCTGGAATCGTAGGAATGATTAGAATGCCAGATACCTATTGTAGATTACAATCATCAACTAATATTGCAACTATGGGAGCTTTACCAATTGCTCTTGGATGTGCCATATATGGGTTTACTATTGGAAATTCTTCTTTAGGAATAAAGGCTTTAGTTATTATGTTCTTTTTAATTATAACTAACCCAGTGGCATCACATGCTATGACAAGAGCTGCATATAAAACAAAGGCCAAGTTATTTGAGAAGAATAAGTGTGATCACTATGGGAGGGATGAAGAGGATGAATAGTTTTGCTATATTAAATACAATTATTATCCTTGGAATGATTATTGCAGCTGCATCCCTTTTATTTATTGAGGAATTATTACCATCAATAATAGCTATGTCAATTATGGGAAGTTTTTTAGCATTAGAGTTTTTGCTATTAAAGGCACCAGATGTAGCTTTGGCAGAGGCAGCAGTAGGAGCAATACTTACTCCAATAATCTTTATAGTTACCTTAAAGAAGGTAAAAGACAAGAAAGATAATAAGGAGGAAGAAAAATGAAGAAATCAATAGGAATTCTTTCTCTTTTAGTAATAACAGCTGCATTCATTTTTGTAGGATTTAAGATGGTTGATATGCCTTCCACTTATGATGGAGCAGCAGAAATTATAGTAAATGAAACTCAAGAAAAAACAGGAGCTATAAACTCTGTTACATCAATAGTATTTGATTTCAGAGGATATGATACCCTTGGAGAATCATTTGTTTTATTTACAGCAGTTTGTGGAGCAACAGCTGTTCTAAGAAAAAGAAGAGCTAAGGGGGTAGGAAATCATGAAGAAGAATAGAAAGCAAAAAGATATAATAGTCCCTTCTTGTGCAGATTTAGTTATACCTATAACTCTTGTTCTTGGAGCATATATCATACTTCATGGGCACTTAAGTCCAGGAGGTGGATTCCAAGGAGGAGTTTTACTTACTGGTGCTATTGCCATATTCTTTATAGCATATGGAAGAGATAAAGTATTAAAAACATTTCATTTAAATAGATTAAAGACATCAGAGGATTTAGGTGCCTTAGCATTTGTTTTAGTAGGAACTTTAGGTGTTATATATGGAGCTGCCTTCTTTGGCAACGTAATTTGGAAAGGAACTTTAGGAAAATTATTTTCTTCAGGAACAATATTTTTAATGAATTTTGCTGTAGGATATAAAGTTCTTGCAGGAATTGGAGTTCTTCTTCTTATAATGATAGGCACTTTAAGAGATGATGAGGAGGAGGGACTAGAGGATGATAATTAATTATATAGGAGCTTTTCTCCTTATTGTAATTGGACTAGCTTTGATTATTTTTAAGAAGAATCTTATAAAAATAGTTATAGGTATGGGCGTTATGGATTCAGGAATAAATCTATTGCTAATTACAATTGGATTTAGAGCGGGTGGTACTGCCCCTATATTTATAAGTGATTTAAAAGATGGTGCTTTCTTTGTTGATCCTATTCCTCAAGCATTAACACTTACCTCTATAGTAATTGGAGCTTGTGTTACAGCTTTAGCATTATCTTTAGTAATAAAGATAAATGAAAGGTATGGAAGCATAGAATCTGACAAGGTAAGGAGGCTTAAAGGATGAGTAATGATTATTCAGGATATCCTTTAATAGCTATACTTACACCTTTTGTATTAGCATTTATAATAGGTCTATTTAAGGAAAAATATATAAAGATAAAGAAAGCTATTGTTGTATTGGGATGCATAGCATCATTTATTATAACAGTGCTATTAATAAAGCCTGTATTTTTAGATGGAAAGATAATAACTTATTGGCTAGGAAATTGGAAGCCTGTAGATAATATTGCTATAGGTATAGGAATGGAGGTGGATGCTCTATCTCTATTTGTAGGTTTAATAATAACAGCAGCTTGTGCATTAAGTTCCATATATTCAATTAAATATATGAGCAAGGATGATGGGCTTGGTAAGTACTATACACTATTTTTACTTTTAGCAGGTAGTATGATAGGTTTTGTATTTACTGGTGATTTATTTAATATGTATGTAATGCTAGAAATAATGACATTTGCAGCCATTGCATTAACAGCATTTAGAACTCAGAAGGATAAGGCCTTAGAAGCTGGATTTAAATATTTAGTAATTGGGGGACTAGGTTCTTCTCTAATTCTTATGGGAACAGCATTAATATATGCTCAAACTCATACTTTAAATATTGCACAAATAGCTCTAGAGCTAAATAGTGGGGGAGACAAGTTTACTCCAGTAACAATTCTAGCTTTAGCTTTATTATTAGTTGGATATGCAGTTAAATCCTTTATGGTTCCATGTCATACATGGCCACCTGATGCTCATATGTCAGCACCATCTTCAATTTCTATGTTACTTTCAGGAGTAATGAGTAAGACTGGTGTTTATGGGTTAATAAGAATATTATTTATGATATTTATGGTAAGTGGCAATAAGGCATTAGCATATCTAGTAATGATATGGGGAGCTATAACCATGGTAGTAGGAGTTTCTATGGCACTTTTACAAACAGACTTTAAGAGACTTCTTGCATTTCACTCAGTATCTCAATTAGGTTATGTAATTACTGGTATAGGTGTAGGTTTAACTGCAGCAGATGGTATTGCAAATCTAGGACTTATGGGCGGCTTATATCATATGGTTAATCATGCCTCCTTTAAGTGTTTATTGTTCCTTTGTGCAGGGGCAGTGCTTTACCGCGTGGGAACTACAGATTTAAATAAGGTTTCAGGACTTGGTAAAAGAATGCCTTTTACAGCAGTTATGTTTTTTATAGGAGCAGCAGCAATTAGTGGTATACCTCCATTTAATGGCTTTGCCTCTAAGTGGATATTGTATCAATCTACTTCAGAAACGCAAATACCAATAATAACAATTGTAGAACTTATAGTTTCTGTTCTTACATTAGCTTCATTTATTAAAGTTGGACATTCTGTTTTCTTTGGAGCTGAGAGAGAGGAACTAAAAGAAGTAAAAGAAGTTCCATTTACTATGAAGTTACCGATGGGAATATTAGCATTAATATGCTTTGTTTTTGGTATATGTTCTAATTATGTTATTAAAGGAATATTAGTGCCTATCGTTGAGGCTATAAGAAATGTTCCTAAATATATAGATAATATGCTATTAGGAGATTTGTCATTATTACATCTTGAGAATTATACAAAGAGTGATTTGGATTTTGCCTTTAGAGGAGAATATAATCCAGAGTCATTTTTAATACTTTTCTTTATAGGAGTAATAGCTATAATTATAGCAATGACTTTTGGAATTCATAAGCTTGGTAAATGTAGAGTTGAAAGTAGCTCTTTAGAAGGAGCAATGGATACCAAATATGAAGTCTTTACAGGGGGAGAAAAAGAAGAATTCTCAAAGGTTGGACCTCATGATTTATTCTGGGGTATGAAACATGATTTTAAAGGATATTTCAATAGATTAAGTAATGCCCATTCAGGAGTTGTTAATGATTATGCACTTTGGGTAGTTGTAAGCATGGCAGTTATAATAATCTATTGCTTTATAACATTATAGGGGGTGAGTAGATATGGAAATAGCTAAATTTATTTTTCATGTATTAATTTTTCCAGGAGGATTATTTGCAATAGCTATGGCATTACTTATGTCTGGAATAGATAGAAAGCTTGTTGCTAAAATGCAATTAAGACAAGGACCTCCACTACTTCAACCATTTTATGATTTTATAAAGCTATTAGGTAAGGATGTAATAGTTCCAAGAAATGCACTTAGAAAAGCCTTTCTTTTAGCACCTATAGTTGGACTAGCTAGTGTGTTAATAATACCTATATTTATTCCTATGTATCAAGAGGCTTTTATAAATAGTACAGCTGATATTATAGTTATAATATATCTTTTAACAATACCAGCAGTAATGTTAGTAGTAGGCGGAAGTTCTTCATCTTCTCCATTAGCTGGAATAGGAGCTTCAAGAGAAGTTGTAACAATGCTTGCTTATGAATTACCTATGGTTATGTCTATACTTGCAGTTTGCAAAAAGGCAGGAGCATTTATGGGAACTAACGTAAGTTTTTCACTATTAGGTATACAAGGATTTCAAGTAGCTGATGGAATGGGATTATTTCATATAACACTAATACCAGCAGCCATAGCATTTTTAATGGTTATTCCAGCCGAAGTAGGTGTTGTACCATTTGATATGGCTGAAGCTGAAACAGAAATTTGTGAAGGACCTTTAGTAGAGTATAGTGGATTATACTTAGCTTTATATAAACTAACAAGTCATATTAAGGCATTTATTATGTCAGGATTATTTGTAGCACTATTCTTAGGTGGAAAAGGTATAGGAGTCACTGGAAATGATACTTTAAATATAATACTGAATGTAATATTATTCTTGATTTTAACACTTGTTGTTATGTTTATATCTATAACTTTAGTTAGAGCTATAGCTGGAAGATTTAAAATTAATCAAGGATTAAAGTTCTTTTGGACAGTACCAGCTGTGTTATCTTTAATAAGCTTCTTGGCTATTACATTAGCTATGTGATTGGAGGGATTTAAATGGGGTTAATGAGTTTAAGTAAAGAGAAGTCTCCTTGGATATATCATTTAAACACAGGTTCATGTAATGGGTGCGATATAGAGTTAGTAGCACTTTTAGGGCCAAGATATGATGTGGAAAGGTTTGGAGTAAAGCTTACAGGAAGCCCAAAGCATGCAGATATCGTTATAGTAACAGGACCAGTTACAACACAGTCTAGAGAAAGAATGCTAAGAGTTTTATCACAGGTTCCAGAGCCTAAGGTGGTTATGTCTATAGGATCTTGTCCAATGTCTTGTAATGTGTTTAAGGGAAGTTACTCAGTAGATGGTCCTTTAGATAAATGGACAAAAGTTGATGTGGTTGTAGGTGGGTGTGCACCAAAGCCAGAAGCAATTATTCAGGGGTTAGTTGAAGCTGTTAAGATATTAAAAGATAAAAGAGGAGGGGATAAATAATGATACCTTATTTAAAGGAAGCAATAGGAAATTTATTTAAACCTTCAGTAACATCTAAGTTTCCAGAGAAACCAGTAGAAACTCCTAAGAATTATAGGGGAAGAATAAGTTTTAATGCAGATCAGTGTATTGGATGTGGAATGTGTATAAGAGTTTGCTCACCAGGTGCCATAACTAAAACTCAAAAGCCAGTGGAAGGTGGACAAGAGATAACAATGGAGTTTGATTTAAGTTCCTGTACTTTTTGTGGTATGTGTAGTGATTTTTGTCCTAAAAAGACAATTACACTTACTGGAGATTCTCAAATGGTAGAACTAGATAAGAATAATTTTAAAGTTAGTGGATCTTTTATTAAGAAAGCTCCACCGAAACCAACACCAGAGCAATTAAAGAAAATAGCAGAAGCTAAAAAAGCAGCTGCAGAAAAGAAAGCCTTAGAAAATAAAGTTACAAGTTAAAAAAGGTAGGGTGGATATTTATTTTACTTGTTAGAAGAGTGCTATTTAGCACTCTTTTTTTGGAATTAAAAGTAATTAAATTGAATTAAAAGTTAATAAAAGTAATTTAATAACATCATATAGTAAAAGGTATATAAATACACCAAAAGAGAGATAAAATGAGATAAACTACTGTGGATATGATTTCAATAAGATACAAAATTTTACTAAAGTTTAAATTGTAAGTATAATCCTATATGATTATGAGATCATGGAGGGATAAAATGATGTATAAGGATATAAATCTTCAACAGGAGATTTATAGACAAGACGTATACAAATTAATGGACTGGTTAAGAGATGATGAAGTAAGCCGTTATTTAAATGAAGAAAAAGGAATAGTAAATTCATTAGATTATTTATTAAGAGCTTCAACAGTTCCTGTACTAACACCATATTTTAGTCAAGGAGGACCTTTCTATATAATAGAATATAAGAAAGATTCTGTAGGATATCTTAAATTGGTTCCCAAAGGTAAGATAGTAGAAATAGTTATAGCTATAGGAAATAAAGAAAAGTGGGGACAAGGAATAGGTACACTAGCTTTGAAGAAAGGTATTTCAGAAGCTTTTTTAAGTTATAGGGCAAATGAGATAGTAGCAAAAATTCATCATAATAACATTAGGTCAAAAAAAATATTTAAAAAAGTTGGATTTACAATGGAAGATACATTAAAAGTTGAAAATTTGTATTCTTTAACATTTGATGATTATATAAAGGGATATAGTAAAGAGAGGATTAGTTAAAATCCTCTCTTTTTTGCTTCAGCTCCACTTTCATTTATTCCTGGTTTTTCTACAGTGGTATTAAAACTACTTTTTCCATATTGACCTTGAGATTTAACTCCATTTCTTAAATAATCTTTTTTATCATAATCTCTGTTATTATTATTATCCAAAATAATCACCTCTTAATCTTATTCTGTATTAGTATGTGAAGAAAAAGTTTTTTTAAACAAAAGTATATATGTCATTAAGTTGAAATATTTAGTAGTTAGAATAAATATAAAGGAAATTAAGATTTTCTTATAAATTTAACTAGATAAATATAGTATAATAGTAGTGGGTTAATATGAAATTTAACTTGTAAAGAGAGGAAATGCTATGAAAGAATCACTTATAGAGTTATGTAATAGAGTAATAAATAATTATAAGAAATCAAAAGAAGATTTTAGATATGATGGGGAATATATAAATCATTTTGCATCATTAATTTATGGAAATAGAAATAAGGAAGTACCTACAAAAAGAATAAAAGAAATAAGATCATTTATAAAAAATAATACATCAAGAATGTCTTATTTTAGGGGAGATATTCTATATATATTATCATTTTTAATAGGTAACGAAGAAAATTGGGAAAACATTACTGAAAAAATAATTTTAGTATATGAAGAATTAATAGAAAAAGGGTTTAAAGAAAGCCATTATTTGGTGTTAACATCTTATGCAATAGTAAAGTATTCTAAAGGGAAAGACCTTAACTATATAATTAATAAAACACATTATATATATGAGGACATGAAGCAAAAATATGATAACGTTACCAATGAAGAGGATCATCTTCAATGTGCCTTATTAGCATTAAATGATATTAATACTGGTGAGTTATATTTGAAAATGAAAGGCGTATTTGAACTAATTTCAGACTTTGATATGTTTTCAAGAAATAGTGTACAAGGACTTGCAATGACAGTTTTATTAAATAAAAAAGTAGAAGACTTGAATATTATATATAACTTATTGAAAGAATTTGAAAATAGGGATATAAAAATTAGTCATCAATTTTTATCTATAATAGGTATGATTAATGTAGAAGATGGTGTCCAAAGATATGTGGACAAAGTAGAAATGGTTATAGATTATTTATGTGAGGTAGAATCACAGTATGAGTTTTATATGGATAGAAGCTTTAGAGCCTTCATAGCTATTATGCTTATAGAATTCTCAAAAGAAGTAGAAGAGGAGAGATATCTAGAGGAACTATTATCTATGGGAGTATATTCTTTTTTAGTAAGTAAGAATCAAGGAGTATTCTCGGAGGTATTAGCCTAAGTTTAACTTATGGATAGAATAATTTTGCATGTTGATATGGATGCATTCTTTGCATCAGTAGAACAATTAGATAA
The DNA here is from genome assembly GCF_015669365.1 of Clostridium sp. 1001283B150210_160208_E6. Classification (NCBI taxonomy): domain Bacteria; kingdom Bacillati; phylum Bacillota; class Clostridia; order Eubacteriales; family Clostridiaceae; genus Clostridium; species Clostridium sp. 1001283B150210_160208_E6. The sequence goes on from NZ_JADPAA010000006.1 coordinate 89,064, forward strand.
CCCAAGCCTAAGAGGAAAGCCTGTAATTGTAGGCGGAGTAAGTGAGAGAGGTGTAGTTTCTACATGCTCTTATGAGGCAAGAAAATATGGTGTACATTCTGCTATGCCTGGATTTATGGCTAGAAGCAAATGTCCAATGGGAATCTTTTTACCTGTAAGATATGGCAGATATAAAGAGATTTCTAATAAAATTTTTGATATTTTTAAAGAGATAACACCAGTTATAGAACCTTTATCTATAGATGAAGCTTTTCTAGATATAACAGACACTGATTTTAAGGATGGAAAAAGAGTGGCGTTATACATAAAGGATAGGGTAAAAAAGGAAATAGGATTAAACCTATCTATAGGTATTTCATATAACAAGTTTTTAGCAAAGCTTGCATCTGATTGGAATAAACCAAACGGAATTATGGAAATAAGGGAAGATATGATTCCAGATATTTTATTACCTTTATCTATTTCTAAAATACATGGCTTAGGAAAAAAATCAGTTGGAAAGCTAAATAATATGGGGATATTTACTGTTCAGGATTTATATTTACTTCCTAGGGAGTTTTTCCATAGTTATTTAGGGAAGTCAGGTATAGATATTTATAATAGAATTAGAGGGATAGATGACAGAGAAGTACAAGTAACTAGGGAAAGAAAATCTGTAGGAAAAGAAAGAACTTTAAAGTTTAATACATCAGATAAAGATGAATTATTAGTTTACTTAAAAGACTTTTCAGAAGAAATTAGTAGAATATTAGCTAGTAAAAATATGATGGGAAAGACTATAACTTTAAAATATAAAACTGGAGAATTTGAAAATCATACAAGAAGTAAAACTTTAAATAAATATATATATACAAGTGAGGATATTTATTCTGTATGTAGGGAACTTTTAGAGCTAGAAGATTTAAAAGACGAGTTAAGATTAATAGGATTAAGTGTATCTTCATTTAAAGAAACAGAAATAGAACAATTATCATTATTTTAAAAAAGTAGTTGCAAATATTTTGTTAAATTAATATAATAATAGAAAATAAAGTAAAATCAGTAACTGAAGAAAGTACTTATAGGTAAATGGTTAAGCGAGCCGTCGTTTGGTGAAAGGTACGGAACAGGAGCTTTTAAGGAATGGGCTTTGGTAGATGCGATGTGAAATTATTTTATAAGAGTAGCTTAGCCGTTTTCAAACGTTACATTGATAGGATATAAAATGTTAAGTTGTATCTAAAAAGAGGGAAACAATAAAACTGTTTCTAAATATGGGTGGCACCACGAGTCTATCGTCCCAACAGGATGATAGGCTCTTTTTAACGTCTAGAAATGTATAAAGAATTTTTAGTGGCAAATATTTATGGATACAGGTCTTGAGTGGTGAAAATATGTTAAGACGTTAAAAATAAAAATTATAGTGCCACCGCAGAACGCCAAAAGCAAGTTTTGGAACCTGTGGTATGGCTCAAAAAAATCGACGACTCAGCAAGCTTGTCTTGACGATTTTTTTATTATATGCAAAAAAAATTTGGGGAGGAAAGAAAAATGGAAAAATATTATGGAAAGTATGGTGGACAATATGTCCCAGAAAATGCATTAAAGGCATTAAATTCTTTAGAGGAGGCATTTATAAAATATAAGGATGATCCTAATTTTAAGGAAGAATATAATTATTATTTAAAACAATATGTTGGTAGAGAAAATCCTTTATATTTTGCACAAAGGCTTACAGATTATGTTGGGGGCTGTAAAATTTATTTAAAAAGAGAAGATTTAAATCATACAGGAGCTCATAAAATAAATAATGTTTTGGGGCAAATGTTATTAGCAAAGAGAATGGGAAAGAAAAAAGTAATAGCTGAAACTGGGGCAGGTCAACATGGTGTTGCAACAGCTACAGTTGCAGCATTAATGGGGATGGATTGTACTATTTACATGGGTGAAGAGGATATGAGAAGACAAGCACTTAATGTATTTAGAATGGAGCTTTTAGGAGCAAAAGTAGTAGCTGCTACAAAAGGTACAAGAACCTTAAAGGAAGCTGTTGACTTAGCAATAGAGGAATGGGTTAAAGATGTAGACAATACATTTTATGTTTTAGGATCAGCTGTTGGGCCACATCCATATCCAGCAATGGTAAAAGAATTTCAAAAGATTATAAGTATTGAAGCTAAAAGGCAAGGACTTGAGGCAGAAGGAAAGTTACCAGTAGCTGTTATAGCTTGTGTTGGTGGAGGAAGTAATGCTATTGGAGCCTTTGCAGAATTTATTGAAGAGGAAAATGTAGAGTTAATAGGAGTTGAAGCAGCTGGTAAAGGCGTAGATACTGATTTAAATGCAGCAACTATGAGAAATGGAAAAGATGCAGTAGTACATGGAATGAAAACAAAATGTATAGTTGATGAAAAAGGTGAAGCAAGAGAAGTATATTCTATATCTGCAGGACTAGATTACCCAGGGGTAGGGCCAGAACATGCATACCTTAAAGATATTGGAAGGGCAAAATATGTACCATGTACAGATGAAGAAGCTTTAGAAGCATTTAAAATACTATCAAGACTTGAGGGAATTATACCTGCAATTGAAAGTTCACATGCAGTATCATATGCTTTAAAGTATGCTAAGAATAAAAATAAAGAGGATTATATAATAGTGAATTTATCAGGAAGAGGAGATAAAGACGTCCAAGAATTGATGAGTAAAATAAAATGATATAAAAATATTTGATAAATTGATATCTAAATTACCTCATTAAGAATACTAATATAGTAGACTACTAAATAAAGGAGGGAACTACTTGAGTAATACTGTAGAATATAGCAGTTTCTAAAGTGGGCAATTAAAATGAAGAGAGAGTTAACTCCAAATGAGGTACTATTTAATGTGGACTTAAATGAGGGTGATGATAATAAAATTAGACTCAAGGATATTCCCGAAATAACCTCTGCTTATGAAAAAATAAAGAGAGCTATCAGTATTGATGAAGAAGGTTATAACTTATATATAATAGACTCCTTCTCTAAGGATAAGTTAGAAAATTTAACTAAGTTTATAGAAAATTTGTACAAAAGTGCAGAAGCACCAAAGGATATTTGTTACGCTACTATAAATGATCCTAAGAGACCAGAGCCTATTTTTTTAACTAATGGAAAGGGTGCTAAACTAAAAGAAACTATAGAGAATATTAAGAATAGTTATTATGAAGTGGCTATGGAATTTTATAATACATCTTCTGAATCAGAAAAAGATAGTATAATAGATGATGTTCATAGCAAAAGAACAACCTATATTGGTGAATTAATGGAGATGGCTAAAATAGACGGCTTCGATGTTAAGGCCACTAATGGAGGCTTTGCGTTTATTCCTTTAAAAGAAGGAGAAGCAATGACAGAAAAGGAATATGATGAATTATCAGAAGAAAATAAGGATTCTATAGTTTTAAAGGCATCTAATTTAAAGAAAAAAGCAGAAGTTGTTTTGGAGAAACTTAAAGATATAGAGCTTACCTCTATGAAGAGGCTAAAAGGTATATATGCTGAATTCATGGATGTAGAAATGGAAGATGAAAAAGAAGATTGCTTATTAAATTTTATAGATGATGATGATGCTTATGAATACCTTGAAAAGGTATTTTATAGTATAGAGAAAGAACTAGTTGATTGCTATACTATGAATGTAGAGGATGATGAGTCAGATATTAATGAAGTATTAGATAAGTATGATATATCAGTATTAGTAGATAACACAAATAATAAAAACCCTAGAGTTATCTATGAAGAAGATCCTAATGTGACTAACTTATTTGGAAATATAGAATATGAGAATCATAATGGACTTTACTCAACTGATTTATCTTTAATAAATCCCGGCTCAATGCTTCAAGCTAACGAAGGATGTGTCATAATTAGATTAAATCAATTGGCAATGAATAATTATAGTTATTATTATTTGAAGAAGACCTTAATGTCTGGAAAGGTAAGTATAGATTCATCTAGAGGATATCTAGATATTATCTCCATTAATGGAGTTAAACCTAAAGCTGTGCCTGTAAATGTAAAGGTAATTTTAATTGGCGACTATGAGAGCTATGATATTTTATATAATGCAGATGAGGATTTTAAATCATTATTCCCAATAAGAGTTGAGTTTTCTAATTACGTGAAGAATCAACCTATAAAAGGAAAAGTTTTAAAAGATTATATTTTGGATAGAGGGAAAAAGCATTATATAAATAAAGTAAGTGATGATGCAATAAAAGAAATAATTAAATATTTATCTAGAGTGGCAGAATGTAGAGGCAAGATATGTATTGAAGATAAAAATATAGACAGACTTCTTATATTAGCAAATAATATTGTTGAACTAGATGGTAGAGAAATTATATCTGATAAGGACATAAGAGATGTTGCATATGAAAAGTCCTTAATTGAAGATGAGATACTAGAGATGTATGAAGATAGTAAGATAATTTTAACACTAAGTGGCGAGAAAGTTGGAGCTATAAATGGACTTGCTGTATTAAGTTCTGGATATTTTACTTTTGGAAAGCCTATGAGACTTACCTGTGTAGCATGTAAAGGTGAAGGTAAGATATTAGATATTCAAAAGGAAAGTAACATGTCAGGAAGTATCCATGAAAAATCTATAAATATCTTAAGTGGATTACTAAGTAATTTAATAATTCCTTATGAAAAGTTGCCTGTAGATTTTCATTTAAGCTTTGAACAAACCTATGGACAAATAGATGGTGATAGTGCCTCAGTTGCAGAAATACTTTGCATACTTTCATCTTTAAGTAAGGTTGGAATAAAGCAGAATATTGCAGTTACAGGGTCTATAAATCAATTTGGAGAGGTTCAAGCTATAGGTGGAGTAAACGAAAAGATAGAAGGATTCTACAAGGTTTGCAAACTATTAGATGATACGAAAGATAAGGGAGTATTAATTCCTATAACTAATAGTGAGGATTTAGTTCTTAATAAGGAAGTTGAAGAAGCTATAGAAAAGGGTGAGTTCCATATTTATACAATGGAGAACTTACAGGATGCTATAGAAGTTATGATGTTAGACAATAAAACATCATATAAAGATTTATTTAAGATAATAGAAAAAGAAGTTGAGAAGTATAAGGGGAAATCTAAATAGAAATATTTAAAGGGATTGTATCAAAAATGTTGTTTTTGATACGATCCTTTTTAACTTATAATTTCTTTACCTTTAGTACAATTAATCAATGTGACAATAGAAAGTGGAAAGTCGAAACATCTGTAGGGATATAATGGTGTAACAATGTGAAAAATAAAGATTTTATTATTAAAATATATTATATTACAGAAAATAGGAATAAAATTACATGTAAACATTGACTTAACATAATTATATATGCTAAAATATGGAAAAAGGGCCTGAGGAGGAGGTGAAGTACTCTAAGGAAATCTTTAGAGTAAATTATATATGTATCTAAAGTTTGAAAAAAGTAATAATACGCTAATAGCAAACTTAATTGGAGAATTAGATCATCATAGTGCAGAAGAAGTAAGAGCAAAGATAGATGATAGAATAGAAAGAGAAAATGCTCAAAGGTTAATTTTAAACTTTGGTGGAGTAACATTCATGGATAGCTCCGGTATAGGAGTAGTTGTTGGAAGATTTAAGAAGATGACGTCTAGAGGTGGTGCTCTGTGCGTTGTTGATGTAAGTAGAGGAGTTAACAGAGTATTTGAATTGTCTGGGTTATTTAAAATTATCAATCACTATAGAGATGTTGATGAAGCATTGAAGTGCATTTGATGGAGGGGTTTTCATGTATGATAATAAGATAAAAATTGAATTTGAAAGTAAGTCCCAAAATGAGGGCTTTGCAAGAGTAGCAATAGCAGCATTTGTTTCTCAACTAGATCCAACAATAGAAGAAATTACAGATGTAAAAACAGCAGTATCAGAAGCTGTTACAAACTCTATAATTCATGGATATGAAAATAAAAAGGATGGAATAGTTGTTATAGAAGCAATGTTGTCTGGTAATGACATAACTATAATTATTTCAGATAATGGTAAAGGAATTAAAGATGTAAGTCAAGCTAGAGAACCATTATTTACATCTAGACCAGATTTAGAAAGATCAGGGATGGGTTTCACCGTAATGGAAACATTTATGGATAGCCTTCAAGTTGAAAGCCAAGAAGGAAGAGGTACAAGGGTGGTATTAAAGAAGAAATTTGATTCAGTAAGTTAGGTGAAAAAAAGATGGAGAAAGGGAATTTTAAACGAGAGGAATACAATTATGATGATAACTCTCAGCTACTTCCATTAGCTAAGGCTGGAGATGAAGTAGCGATGAATAGACTTATAGAAATGAACCTTCCACTTGTATCTTCATTAAGTAAAAAGTTTTTAAATAGAGGATATGATTATGAGGATATATTTCAAATTGGCTCTATAGGGTTAGTCAAAGCAATAAAAAACTTTGATGCATCATTTAATGTGAAATTTTCTACTTATGCAGTTCCAATGATTGTAGGGGAAATCAAAAGATTTCTAAGAGATGACGGGATGATAAAAGTAAGTAGAAATATTAAAAGTCTTGCAAGAAAGATTCATTTCGATAAGGAAGAATTAACAAAACAGCTAGACAGAGAACCAACAATTGAGGAATTATCTGAGTATTCAGGTATAGAAAAAGAAGATTTAGTTTTTGCTGTTGAATCAGCATCTAGTTTACAATACTTATATGATACTATACATCAGGACGATGGAGCACCTGTATTGCTTATAGATAAGTTAAGTGAAAAAGGTGTAGAAGATAACGATATGATTGATAAAATTGCACTTAAAGAAGCATTAAGATCCCTAGATGAGAAGTCTAGACAAATAATTATGCTGAGATATTTTAAAGATAAAACTCAAGTGCAAGTAGCAAAGATGCTAGGAATAAGCCAAGTTCAGGTATCTAGAATTGAAAAGAAAGTTTTAAATGTAATGAGAGATAAATTACAGGATTAAAAAAGGTTGTTGCTAAAAGCGACAACCTTTTTTAATTCTGCTACCATTCTCCAGGATAAGCAATTACATGAACTGTAACATTTCTTCTTCCAAAGGCATAACATTCTTCTCTTGTATTCATAAATAAGTCTATTTTCATTTGTTTAATTGCTCCACCAGTATCTGCTGCTATAGCATATCCATACCCAGGAATATATAATTTACTACCTAAAGGAATAACAGTCTTATCTACAGCTACTGTACTTAGTCCATTAGGGTCTCTAACAGGTTTTGTACCCATAGCAGTAATTCCGTGACCATAATAAGCAGTTGCTTCCATTTGATAAGTTGCTTTATAAGAAGTATTACTATCATCGTTTGATGAATTAGAATTATTATTCATTAATGATAAATTATATTGTGCTTCTGATATAGCAGAATTTATTTTTGATTTTACAGAAGCGGTAGATATCTGTGGTAATAATCCTTTTAAATTAATAATTGCATCATTAAGTTGGCTATAAGTAGGATTATCTGAATAAACTATAGATAATTGATGAGAGATTAATTTTTCTTCATTTTCTTTTATCTTATTAGCAATCTTCTCTTTTTCATTTAATAAGTCTACCTTCTTTTTATCAACTTCAGCTTTCTTTTCTTTTGTTAAAGAAAGTTTTTCATTAATATCTTTATTTATAGCTTGAAGATTTTCTTGTTTATGCTTAATAGCTTCTGAAGACTCTTCTAGTTCTGACATTTTTGTTTTATTATCTTCTATAAGTTTTTTGTCCATTTTAATTATAGATTGGTAAGCATAAAGCCTGTCTGACATTTCGGAAAAACTATTAGATTCTAGTAAAGATAGTAAAACTGTAATATTTCCAGTACTACCGCTCTTATACATTTCTCTTATTCTATGAGAAAGAATCTCCTCATTTTCTGATATTTCAATTTTTAAACCCTCTATTTTATCTTCAATAGTTTCTATTTCTTTTTTAGTCTTTTGTATTTCAAGTTCGTTATTCTTTATATCTTTTTCAATGCTATATATTTCATCATTTAGAGTTGAAATTTCATTATCTATATCTTTTAGAGAAGATGAAATTTCATTAAAATCACTTCTGTTTTGATCTAATTCTTTTGTAGCAAAAGCTCTTGAAGATATACTAAATACAAAAAATATACTCAAAAATAAAGTAAAGACTTTTTTCTTCATAACTATCTCCTTTAAAATTTAGATTTTCAATATTAAAGCAAATAAGCTTATTATATTATTTTTATGATAACATATTCACAAAAAAAGGACAAAGGTTAGTAATAGTGGTTATTTTACCATAAACTTTCTGATTTAGAATGGATTTTTTACAAATACTATGAGTAGCAATTCTAAAAGGAGTGTGACAATTTATGGTCAGAGAAAGAAGTATTATTCAAAGGTTTCAGACCTTAGAGAAGGAAGTAGAGCCTAAACCACAGATAGTAAAAAATTGCATAAGAGCATTTTTAGTTGGAGGATTAATATGTGATTTAGGTCAAGTTATAATGACTGTTTTAAAGAATTATGATTTTTCAAAGGATGAGATAGGAGCTATAACATCAATTTGCATGGTTTTCTTAGGAGCATTACTTACAGGTGTTGGAATATACGATAAAATTGCAGCTTATGCTGGTGCTGGAACAGTAGTGCCTATAACTGGATTTTCTAATGCTATAGTAGCACCGGCCATTGAATTCAAAAAGGAAGGTTTTGTTTTTGGAGTTGCTGCAAAAATGTTTACCATTGCTGGACCGGTTCTGGTTTATGGAGTTGGATCATCGGTTATTGTAGGAATTGTTTATTATATAATTACTAAACTTTAAAGAGGAGGTATTGAAATGGGTATGCAATCAATTAAGAGAAGAGGGACACAAACTATAGAGTTATCTCATCCTCCTAAAATAATTTCAACTTATTCTGTGGTAGGACCTAAGGAAGGGCAAGGACCATTAAAGACATACTTTGATGAAGTATTAAATGATGATACATGTGGAAAAGATAGTTATGAAAAAGCAGAAAGTGATATGATGTTTAATGCAATAAAAGAATCTATAAAAAGAGCAGGATTACAACAGAGTGATATAAATTATTTATTTGCAGGAGATTTATTAAATCAAATAATATCATCAAGCTTTGCTGCAAGAGAATTTGAAATACCTTTCTTTGGCCTTTATGGAGCCTGTTCAACAATGTCAGAATCTTTAAGTTTGGCATCATTAATTATGGATGGAGGTTTTGCAGATTATGTTATAGCAGCAACATCTTCACATTTTAGTGCAGCTGAAAGACAATTTAGATTTCCTTTAGAGTATGGAGCTCAGAGATCTCAAACAGCTCAGTGGACTGTAACAGGTGCAGGAGCTATGGTTCTAGGAAAAGAAGGAGATTTTCCAGAGGTAAGATATGTTACAACTGGTCTTGTAAAAGATTATGGTGTTATGGATGCTAACAATATGGGAGCTGCAATGACACCAGCAGCAGTAGATACAATTTATAAGCACTTTAAAGATACAGGAAGAACACCAAAGGATTATGATATCATTGCAACTGGTGACCTTGGAAGAGTAGGAAAACAAATGACTGATAAGCTTTTGTTGGAATACGGATATGATATGAGAGATAACCATATTGATTGTGGAGATATTATATTTAATAGTGAAGCACAAAATACTGATGCAGGTGGAAGTGGATGTGGATGTTCTGCTGTAGTTGCTTCAGGATATTTATATAAGAAATTAATGAGAAAAGAAATAAAGAGTGTTTTATTAGTATCAACAGGAGCGTTAATGAGCACAACTTCTTCTCTTCAAGGAGAAAGTATTCCAGGAATTGCTCATGCTGTTGCTATTGAAATGAATCAATAAGGAGATGGTTTTCTTTGGAATTTATCAAGGCGTTTGTTGTTGGAGGATTAATATGCGTTGTAGCTCAAATATTAATGGACACTACAAAGCTTACTCCAGCTAGAATTTTAGTTATATTTGTAACTTTAGGTACTATACTTGGTGCCTTTGGAATATATGATAAGTTAATTGATTTTGGAGGAGCTGGGGCAACTATTCCATTACCTGGATTTGGAAATACTTTAGCAAAGTCTGCTATGAAAGCAGTAGATGAATCTGGATTATTAGGAGCATTTACTGGAGGAATAACAGGCACTGCAGGAGGAATAACAGCTGCAATCTTCTTTGGATATATAATGGCACTTATATTTAACCCTAAAACTAAAAAATAAAATGACAAAAGATGAGGGAAAAAGACTATCCTCGTCTTTTATTTATGTGTATAGTTATATTATAGCTTACTAAAAAAGTTAATTTTCTAGGGATTGGGGGAGGAAACTTGAATTTCTATTATAACAATACATGGAAGTTTATTATTGAAAAATTAAGTAGTGATATACATAAAGGATTGTCAGAGGAATCAGTTCCTAAAAGAAGAGAAGCATATGGAGATAATAAAATAAAGTTACCACTTGGAAGCGGTGGGATTTTTTCATACATAAAAGAACTAATAAGTATATATTTATTTATTTGTTTATTTATAGATATATTTCTTTTAGTGAACAAAAGTTATGTACTAGCATTATTTGTTACTATTATATTGTTCTCAAATATTTTCTTAAGGTGGTTAAATATTTACCAGAAGAAGAAGCAAGTGGAATTTTTACAAAATATAAATTACACAACTGTTTCTGTACTTAGAGATGGTGTTGAGAAAATTGTTAAAGCAGAAGATTTGGTTGTTGGAGATATAGTTTATGTAAGAAAAGGATCACTTATAGCAGCTGATATGAGAGTCATTAGGGCTCATGATATTAAAGTTGATGAGAAGAATGTAACTGGAGAGCACTTTCTAAAGGACAAGTATGAGAGTAAGATAGGTGGAGAAGTATCATCTATTAGTGAGATGAAAAATATCCTGTTTAAGGGAACAGTTATAAAAGAAGGTGAAGGTGCAGGTATAGTAATATCTACAGGGAATAATACTCAGCTTGGTAAACTTTTAACTGTAATGAATTATGCTAATAGTAATAAGAACACTCTTAGATCTATGTTGGATAAGAATATTAATAAATTATATCTATTAATTTCCGGTGTAAATATTATAATTTATCTATTAAATAAAGAACTTATATCTGTTTCATTATTCTTATTAGGAATTATACCTGTAGAATTAATATTAAATGCATATATTTATATCTTGAAAAAAGATCTTAATAATGATGGAATTGAACTTATTAATACATCTACCTTAGAGTTAGTAAAAGATTTAGAGATATTATTTTTAGATAAGGTTGGTTCAATAACTTTAAATAAGATGGTTGTTAAGGGAATCGTATCAAATAATAAGTTATATGATATTGATAAAATAGATTATAAAAAAGATATTAATATTAATAGACTTATGGATATTCTTTTATTATGTAATAACTCTACTTATAACATTGAAACAGATGATGGTAGTGGCGATTTAAGTGAAATTGCATACATACGTTTTGCTTCTAATAATAGAATATATAAATCTTTATTAGATAGTAAGCATAAAAGAATATTTGAAGTACCTATGGATTCTGATAAAAGAATGTTAACAACTTTAAATAAATCTAAAAAGGGATATAGAGCAAATATAAGGGGAGATGTAGACAAAGTACTTGAGAGATGTACTCATATAATGATAGATGGTTTAGAAAAAGAAATTACAAATGAAGATATTAAGATGATAAAAGCCTTAGATTTTAATTATTCTGTAGAAGGTCTTAAAACACAGGGAGTTGCTTATAGAAGTTTTAATTATCAACCATCACTTTCAGAAAATGTTGAAAGTAATTTAGTGTTTGTTGGAATAGTTGCATTAGAAAATCCTATTATTGATGATGTAGACAAGCAAATTCTTAATATAAAGCAAAGAGGAATAATACCTATACTGTTTACAGATGACAATAAAATAGCAGCAACTGCTATAGGACAAAAAACTAGACTAATATCAGACCCATCATTAGTTATTTCGGGAATAGAATTAGACTATTTATCTAAAGAAGAGCTAATTGGAGTTCTGTCTAAAGCTAAAATATTTTCAAGGGTAAATCCTGAAATAAAAAGTAAAATAGTAGGGTTATTTAATCAGGATGGTTATAAGGTAGGGGTTGCAGGTGAAACCTTAGGGGATTTATCTTCTTTAGGTATAGCTAAAGTAGGGATAAGCAAAGGTAAAGCACCAGAGATAGTAAAAAAAGTTTCTGACTTATTTATAAAAGATAATTACTTGAATAAATTTTTAAATCTTTTTGATGTATCACAAAGTTTTATGAAGAACCTATATTCATGTAAAAAAATAACATTAATGTTTTTATTGTCTCAGCTAATATCATTAAATCTAATATCATTAATTGATTATAAAGTTGGGGGAGATTTCATTCCTGTACTTATTACTAACTTGGTTATTTTTTCAATTTTAACAGTTGGAGTTTTAAAATATGGCCTTAAGAGTGAGGGTATAGGTCTTAGTATAGTTAAAATATTAGCATGTAGTGTGTTAACATTTTTGGCATCCTATATTATAAAGGGACAATGTGAGATTGTATTTTTAATAGTCTTTACAGGGAGCTTATTAATAAATATTATTGTAAATTTAAAAACAAAATTATTTGATATTAATATAGGTAGTATTTTACTCTATTCATCTATTTTTATATGGATTTTATCAATAGGTATATTGGGAATAATTAATGGTGTCTCATTTACTTTATATGAAGTGATAAGCTTAGTAATTATATTAGTTACATACTTAATAATTGAATTAATTGTAAAAAAGGTGGCAAGTATAAATTAATGAGGTGAAAAGTCTATGTTTATTGAGAATATAGAAAAAGTGAAAAGCCCCATTATTTATATAACTCTATCTTTTATGGTGAGTTCTGTTTTTTATGGAATTTTTGATGAATATAGATGGTTAGCATTTTTTTCAGCTAGCCTCTTTTTTATATTCATTGTTTTAAATACTAATAAAGAATTTTTTGTGGTAATATTTGTTTTATTCCTAATTGGTATAGTTATTAATTCTAATTTTTATAGGGTAAATTTACAAGAGAAGTTTATAGGAACCATAAGGGTTGTAGAGGAAAAAAGCTACTATAACATTGTGGAATACAGGGGGAAGAGAGTTAAAGTAAACAGTAAAGAAAATTTAGAATTAGGAGATAGAGCTAAGATTTCTGGAGTTTTTAAGAAGGACATAAATAAAGAAGATGGTACAGTTGGAACTTTAGAAATAGAAAATCAAAAAGTATTGAACAAAGATATTTTAGGAAATATCTATTCTATAAGAAAAAAAGTTTACAACAAACTTAAAGAAAATCTAGGGCAAAGAAAAGCTGCTTTAGTATCATCCTTATCCTTTGGATATTCTGAGTTTTTAGATACTGAAGATAAGGAAGATATGAGGAATTTAGGGATAATTCACGCAATAAGTGTATCTGGTCTTCATGTTAGTATTATATTTTTATCTCTAAAAAAGCTTTTTGGTAATAAGTTTGCTATAGTTTTAAGCTGTCTTTATGTTATTTTAACTGGTATTCCCTTTTCTTCTTTAAGAGCATTAATAATGATAGTATGCTCATCTTCAGCAATATCTTTAAGGAAAAGCTATAATCCTTTAGGGGGATTATCCTTAAGTGCATTAATTATAATTCTATTAAAACCCTATGCAATATTTCAGTTAGGATTTATTTTATCCTTTGGAGCAACTTTAGGGATAATATTATTTTCTAATAAAATAAGTAGATATTTATATAAGTTACCTAAATATATTGCTAATACTATAGCTTTGTCAATTGGGGCACAAGCCTTTACTTTACCTGTAATGATTATAGCCTTTAGAGAATTTTCCATGTGGTTTTTAATAGGAAATATTCTAGTTATACCTATATTAAACTTCATAATAATATTGGGGAATTTAGGCATGGTTATTTCTTTTATTCCATCTATATTTGATTTCTTTAGTTTTGTACTATTAAAGAGTATAGATTTATTAGATTATCTTATAGAAGAGTTATATGCTTTCAGCAATACAAGTTTTATTTCCCATAAAAGTTTGGCCATTGTTTACATGTCAATGTTAATAAGCTTTTATTTTATATGTAAAGGACATAAAAAGTTTATTGCATTTCCTATTATTTCTTTTTTCTGCGTTTCAATTTTCATATATAGTCCATTTTTAAAGTTTGATTATTTAAGAGAGGGTGGTTTATTGTTGTCCTATAGAGGAGAGAGGACAATAGTAACTAATAAAAGAAACATAGATATAGGGAAGCTTAAAAAAGAAAACTTGGCTCAAAGTAGTATTTTAGAAGGAAAAAATATAAGAATATCTGATAATATAAAGTTAAAAAGTAATAACAAGAATTTTATTCTTAAACTTAATGAGGATGAGTATTTGCTTAGGATTAATAATAGGTCAAAGATAGAAGAAAATTGTGATATAATAGATTTCGTAGAAGGAAATGTACGAGGGATTATTATTTTGGATAATAAAATATTTACATATTAATATATAAGTCGGAAAGGCGGATTACTTTGATTACTTATGATATATTTGAAAAGGAAGTTAAACAGAACTCCATTAAAAATTCTTATGTATTTTGTGGCTTAGATGAAGAATTAATAAAAGATGGGGTAAATTTATTAACTAAACCTTTTTTAGAAGATGGATTTGGAGATCTTAATTATATAAAGTTAGATGGTTTAACTACCACAATGGATGATATTTTAAATGCCTGTGAAACAATGCCTTTCATGAGTGAAAAGAAAGTTGTATTAGTGTATAGAGCTAATTTTTTAAAGGATAAGACAGATAGTAGTGGTACAAAGATGTATAATGCCATTAAAGATTATTTAAAGGATGTTCCTCCTCATACTTTATTAGTAATGTACTATGTTTTTGGAGATAAGAGAGAAACTGCTAAAAAAAATAAAAAGTTAATGGCTTTAGATAAAATAACTACAATAGTTCAATTTGATAAGTTAAAAAGGGATAGATACTATAAAAAAATAGAAGATATATTTATAGAGTCTGGAGCAAGGATTGGTAAGATTGAAGTAAGATACTTTGCTGAAAAGGTGCAAAATAACTTCGATATAATAAAAAGAGAAGTAGATAAGTTGGTTAATTATGCAAATGGAAGAGATATAAAAAAAGAAGATATAGATAAGTTACTTCCTTCAAAAAGTGAAGAGGATATATTTGATCTTGTAGATTTAATATCCCAAAGAAAAATAGAAAGAGCCATAGATATTATGGATGACCTTTTATTTAAGGCAGATCAACATATGCTTATTATAACATCTATTGAATTACAGTTTAAAAAACTATATGGAATAAAGGTTGGGTTATCTCAAGGAAAAAGAGTTGAAGATTTCATGTCTGAACTAAGGGTTCCTGCATTTGTATGTGAGAAGCTTATTAATTTGAGTTCTAAGTTTTCAATAAGACAGTTAGAAGGACTACTTAAATTGTGTATAGAAACTGAAAATAGATTAAAAAGTAGTGGAATAGATAAGACTATGGAACTTGAACTACTATTATTAAATACATTAATGGTAAAAAAATAAAAGTATTGTATGGATTTATACAATACTTTTTTCTTATAAAAAGTAAATAACCGACCTAAATTAGGTCGGTTTATACAATTACGCCATAGCGTTTAACTTTGCAGCTAATCTTGACTTCTTTCTAGCAGCCATGTTCTTATGGATAACTCCCTTTTGAGCAGCCATATCGATAGCCTTAGTAACACCTACAAATGAAGTTTTAGCTTCTTCAGCGTTGTTAGCTTGAACAGCAGCTTCGAACTTCTTTATAGTAGTCTTTAACGCTGACTTAACCATTCTGTTTTGTAAAGTCTTAGTTTGAGTAACTTTAATTCTCTTCTTTGCTGATTTAATGTTTGCCATTCTTAATTCACCCCCTCTAAATTTTATAGGGCCTCTGCAGTTTTTGGGGAAATCTGCGTACGAGTCATATTCAACACACCATATTATAGCATTGAAAGTTTCTATATTCAAGTATTAAATTTATGTAAAACGGAAAAATACAAATGAGACTATTATTGTGATGAGGTGGAGTAATGATAAATGTAAGAACAGACTTAGCTATTGAATCTAGAGATTTTTATAAAGAACAGAATAAATCGAATATTGATGGTGTTATTGTAACAGAAGAAGACATAGAAGGAACTATAGTGACTACGGTGGAAATTACCAATGAAGACGGAGCAAATAAGATGGGCAAACCTATAGGAACTTATATAACCTTAGATATTCCAGAATATACAGCTTATGATGGAGAGCTTATGGATGGTGTTTCAAAGGTGCTTGGAGTAACTTTGAAAAATCTAGCAGGAATAAAGGAGAATGAAACAGCATTAGTTGTAGGCCTTGGGAATTGGCAGGTAACACCTGATGCTTTAGGGCCAAAGGTTGTAGAAGGAATTATGGTAACAAGGCATTTGAAGGCAGTTATGCCAGAGGCTATTGATGATAGTGTTATTCCTGTAGCAGCTATAGCACCTGGTGTGTTAGGAGTGACAGGTATTGAAACAGGAGAAATAATTAAGTCTTTGGTGGAAAAGATAAAGCCAGATTTAGTACTTTGTATTGATGCACTAGCTTCAAGAAAGGTAGAAAGAGTAAATAAGACCATACAAATAAGTGATGCAGGAATATCTCCAGGAGCTGGGGTTGGAAATAATAGAATGAAAATAAATGAAGAAACTTTAGGTGTTAAGGTAATAGCAATAGGTGTTCCTACAGTGGTGCATGCATCAACTATAGCTAATGATACTATAGATTTGGTGTTAGATAGCTTTATAAATCAAGCAGAAGAGGGAAAAGAGTTCTTTAATATGCTTAAAAACATTGATAGAAATGAAAAAGGGGCATTAATAAGAGAAGTATTAGAACCTTTTGTAGGAGATTTAGTTGTTACACCAAAA
The DNA here is from genome assembly GCF_015669365.1 of Clostridium sp. 1001283B150210_160208_E6. Classification (NCBI taxonomy): domain Bacteria; kingdom Bacillati; phylum Bacillota; class Clostridia; order Eubacteriales; family Clostridiaceae; genus Clostridium; species Clostridium sp. 1001283B150210_160208_E6. The sequence continues at coordinate 106,058 of NZ_JADPAA010000006.1, forward strand.
GAGATTGATTTAATGATAGAGTCTTTATCAAAAATTATATCTAATGGAATTAATATAGCACTGCAACCTAATATGACAATGGAAGATATAAATAAATTTTTAAATTAGAATAAAACAATAATAATTATGTAAAACCCTCATATAAATATTAAAGTAATAATATTTAAGGCTAGGGGGTTAGAAAGATATGTATAAAAAAGGAATAAAGAAACCAGGAATAGGGCCTAAAATAAATATTGGTATAGTAGTTTTATTAGCTTGTATTACCTTATTTGCATTTAGAGTATATAAGGTTCTAATATCTAGTAGTGAAAGAGGGGGCTATGCATATGTGCAAATGCTAAATTTTGGATTACCCCTATTTGAAGAACAGGCTTATGACGAATCGGATTATCATGAGAGTAGTATGACTTTAAAAAATGTATGCTTGGAAGCCTTAGGGCTCAATAATTTAAGCCATTTTGGAATAATAAATAATGAAATAAGCTTTTTTAAGCAAGGCTTTAGTGAACAAGATGCAAGTATTGCATCTATAACAGTAAATCCATTTTTCTTAAATGATGAATCAGTTTCAAAGGTAGAGCCCACTGAGTCAAAGGTGAGCGGGGTTTATGATGAAAGTTTAAAAACAAATATAGATCATTCAAAACCTCGAGTTTTAATATACCATACCCATACTACAGAAGGTTATTCAGATGGACCTAGTGATACAGTGGATAATAGTAAGAATGTAGTAGGGATTGGAGAAGAATTAACTAGGATTTTAGAAAATGATTATGGTATTTCAGTAATACATGATAAAACTAATCATTATTTATCCTTTACAACTTGTTACGAGGTATCAGGAAATACAGTTAAATCATATTTGAAAAAGTATGGAGATTTTGATTTGGTTATAGATTTGCATAGAGATGGTGGTCCACAGAAAAAGACAGTAACTGCAAATATTAATAATGAAGATGTTGCTAAGATAATGTTTGTGTTAGGACAAAATAGTGGTAGATATGCTGCTAATAAAGCGTTAGTAGACGAGTTTGAAGGAAAGGCTAATGAATTATTTCCGGGCTTATTAAGACAAAGGACAGATTATAAAAAAGCAAAATGTGGCCCTAATCTTGGCTTGTCAGATGGATCCTTGCTAATAGAATGTGGAGGTAACGTTAATACCACACGAGAAGCAATGAATACGGCTAAATATATTGCAAGATTAATAGCTGAACATTTAAATGGGAAATAGATGTATAAAAATGTTCTTAATGAGCATCCTTTAAGATATAAAATTATCTTTGGGGGTGCTCTTTTGCGTAAAAATAAAATTTTTAAAACAATATTTTTAATAGTATTATTTTGTGTTACTTTAATAGGTTTAATAAAGGTTAATATATTAAACACAAAAGCTTTATCTCCTTTAGGAAACACAAACGATAACTACAAATTAGTTAGTGAAGAATTTGGTGAGGATTTTTCTAATTTTATTCAAGATAAATCACCTGTAAAAATATATGTTGAAGAAGATGAAGAAACAATGGTTAGATTAGGAGAAAAGGATTTTATTATAAAATCGGAATCAAATTTAATAAACTTTGCTAAAGGAGTTTTTTCTAAAGTAGAAGATTTGTTTAATTAGTAAGCAAATAATGGATAAACCCCATAAATTCTATTTTTATTGACACACAGTAAGTGGTGTATGTTATAATTTAGCTGATTCTTATAATGGGGGTGAAGTGACTGTCTATATAAGACAGTTTTAATATATGAATAATGATAGAAAACAATATATAAGAAACTTTTCAATAGTAGCCCATATAGACCACGGTAAGTCTACTTTAGCAGATAGACTTTTAGAAGCTACAGGAACTCTTACACAAAGGGAGATGGAAGCTCAAGTTCTTGATAATATGGAACTTGAAAGAGAAAGAGGAATTACAATTAAATCACAAGCAGCAAGACTTGTTTATAGAAGAGATGATGGACATGAGTATATCTTAAATCTTATAGATACTCCAGGTCACGTAGACTTTACATATGAAGTATCTAGAAGCTTAGCAGCTTGTGAAGGTGCCTTGTTAGTGGTAGATGCAACGCAAGGGATACAAGCACAAACATTAGCTAACTGTTATTTAGCATTAGATAATGATTTAGAAATAGCACCAGTAATTAATAAGATAGATTTACCTTCATCAAGAGCTGATGAAGTTAAACAAGAAATTGAAGATGTAATAGGAATTGAAGCAGAAAATGCTCCAATGATATCAGCTAAAACTGGATTAAATATTGATCAGGTTTTAGAAGAGATTGTTGAAAGATTACCAGCACCAGAAGGGGATGAAGATGCTCCTTTAAAAGCACTTATATTTGACTCTTACTATGATAGCTATAAAGGTGTAGTTTGTTATGTAAGAATTCTTGATGGAGTTGTTAAGCCTGGAACTAAAATTAAGTTAATGGCTACAGATAAGGTGTATGATGTAGTTGAGGTAGGTGTATTCACTCCAAGACTATTCCCAATTGGAGAATTAAGAGCTGGCGATGTTGGATATGTTACGGCTTCTATTAAAAATGTTAGAGACGCTAGAGTTGGTGACACTATAACTTATGCAGATAGACCAACAGCTGAAGCATTACCAGGATATAAACCAGCAGTACCAATGGTTTACTCAGGAATATACCCTGTTGATGGAGCTAAATATGATGAATTAAAGGAAGCATTAGAAAAGCTTCAAATAAATGATGCTGCATTAAACTTTGAACCAGAAACTTCTATAGCACTTGGATTTGGTTTTAGATGTGGTTTCCTTGGATTACTACACATGGAAATAATTCAAGAAAGAATAGAAAGAGAATTTAATTTAGATATTATTACAACAGCACCATCAGTTATTTATAAGGTAATAAAGACTGACGGAGAAGTTTTAGATATTACAAACCCTACAAATCTTCCTGAACCAACTGAAATTGATTATATGGAAGAACCAGTAGTAAAGGCTTCTATTATTACACCAACAGATTATGTAGGTGCAGTTATGGAACTTTGCCAAGAAAGAAGAGGAACATATATTGATATGCAATATATGGAGGAAACAAGAGCGGTAATAACTTATGATATGCCTCTAAATGAAATAGTGTATGATTTCTTTGATACATTAAAATCAAGAACAAGGGGTTATGCTTCTCTTGATTATGAATTTAAGGGATATGTTCAAACAGAACTTGTTAAGCTTGATATATTATTAAATGGAGATGTTGTTGATGCTTTATCAATGATAGTTCCAAAGGAAAGAGCTTATCATAAGGGAAGAGGAATTGCAGAAAAGCTTAAAGAAATAATTCCAAGACAAATGTTTGAGGTTCCAATACAAGCAGCTGTAGGTTCTAAGATTATTGCTAGGGAAACTGTAAAGGCAATGAGAAAAGACGTATTGGCTAAGTGTTATGGTGGAGATATCTCAAGAAAGAAGAAACTTCTTGAAAAGCAAAAAGAAGGTAAGAAGAGAATGAGACAGGTTGGATCTGTTGAAGTTCCACAAGAAGCATTCATGGCTGTATTAAAAGTTGATTAATAATGAAGGCTCAAGCGATTTAAGCTTGAGCCTTTTTTCTTTACCCAAAATATATTTTTTAAAAGAATATATATTCTTTTAAAATAAAAATAATATAAATAATAAAAATAATATAAAAAATATAATGAGGTGTTAGAAAAAATAATTTCATTTTGTCTGGATTGCTTTTGTAATTAAAATATTATCTTCTCAATATAATTTAAAGAAATAAAATTTATTGGAGGGATGATAATGTTAGATGCGTTAATGAGAGACACTAAGATAAAACCAAAGAAGCTAAGAAGAGAAGGTTATGCTACAGGAACTGTAAGAAGAAAAAATGGAGATGTTATGCCGGTAATTTTAATTGGTAGAGTGGTTGATAGTTATTTAGCAATTCATGGTGATCATTCATGGATGGATATTAAGTTAGGCGATGAAGAAATAAATACTGAAATAATAAATGTTTATAGAGATGTTTTAATGCACAATACTATTGATATAGATCTAAAGGAAAAATAAAGCTATAATTATTTTTGCAAATAAAGTAATTATCCTATAAAATAGATTTAAGATAATAATGAGAAGTTAATAGGAGGATTATTATGTTTTTAACTGAATTAAATAAAGAAGAAGCTAGTGCTTTTTTAAGTTTAGTAACTCAATTTGCTAAAGTGGATGAAACATTTGCTAAGGAAGAAAAAAGATTAATAAATGATTACTTAGATGAATTAAATTTAAAGGAAAAAGATATTAAAGATTTATCTTATGAAGAGATTATTAATGTATTAAAAAAATCTAAAAATAGAATTAAGTCTATAGTTTATTTTGAATTAGTTGGGCTAGCTTTAGTTGATGGAGAATATGGAGATAAGGAAATAGATTTTCTTGATAAGATAGCTGTTAGCTTAGATATTAGAAGAGATAAAAAAATAGCCTTTGCAAATTATTTCTTTAACTTTAAAGAAATTTATGATTTTTCGGTTGTAGAAGCTGAAAGTAAAATAGAATTGTTAAAAGAGGAAGCAGAAGCGTTACTATAATAAATTTAAGGGGTGCTATTAAAGTGCCTCTTTTTGTTTTTGGGAGGAATTAATTTATGAAGGAAGTAGCATTATATATTCATATACCTTTTTGCAAGCAAAAGTGCTTTTATTGTGATTTTCCATCATATGCAAGAAAAGATGATTTGATGAGTGACTATATAGAGGCTCTATTAATTGAATTAAAAGAGAAAATAAAAGCCTATAAAGTAAGAAGTTTATTTATTGGAGGAGGAACACCTTCATATTTAAATGAAGAAAATTTAAGAAAGCTAATGAAGGTAATAAAAAATATAAATTTTATTGAAGATGCAGAAAAAACAATAGAATGTAATCCAGGTACTGTATCAGAAGAAAAGTTTAATATTATGAAGGAGGGAGGAATTAACAGATTAAGTTTTGGGCTACAAACTACAAAAAATAATTTGTTAAAAGGAATTGGAAGAATACATACTTTTGAAGCTTTTAAAGATAATTATAATTTAGCAAGAAGTGTAGGTTTTAATAATATAAATATAGATATGATGTTTGGATTGCCAAATCAAAGTGTTAAGGATTGGACTGATAGTTTAGAAGAAGTGGCAAAGTTAAATCCAGAACATATATCAGCCTATAGTTTAATTATTGAAGAAGGAACACCTTTTTATAAATTATATAATGAAGATAAATTGAAGCTTCCATCAGAGGAAGAAGAGAGAGAGATGTATAAGAAATGCAAAGATATCCTTATAGAAAATGGGTATCACCAATATGAAATTTCTAATTATGCAAAGGAAGGTAAAGAATGTTTACATAATGAAGTGTATTGGATGTGCGATGAATATATTGGAGTGGGAGCATCTTCTAGTTCATATATAGATGGAAAGAGAATAAAGAATATAGATGATTTACGAGAGTATATAAAAAGAATAGGTATTAGTGAAAGTATAGTAGATGAAGAGATTATAAATACTAAAAATGATGACATAGAGGAATTTATGTTTATGGGATTAAGGATGAATTGTGGTATTAAAGAGGAAGAGTTTAAAAGAAGATTTCATACAGATATAGATAATGTCTATAAAGATGTTATTGAAGGGAATATAAACAAGGGATTATTAGAAAGAAAAAGAGGAAGAATATATTTGACTGATAAAGGTATAGAACTTTCTAATATGGTCATGAGTGATATGATATTGTAATATTTAGAAAACTAAAGAAAAATAGAAATAAAGTGAAATAATCATGGTTTTTTGAAGAAAATAGAAAAAGGCGAGAAGTATTTAAAATTGACAAAGGAATGAAGAAATAATATATTTTAAATATAGTCATTAGCACTCAAAGTTAGTGAGTGCTAACAATACGAGGTGAGGTTATGGCTATTGATGATAGAAAGATTAGAATTTTAGAAGCCATTATAAATGATTATATTAATACTGGTGAGCCAGTGGGATCTAGAACAATAGCAAAAAGGTATGATTTAGGTGTTGGTTCAGCAACAATAAGAAATGAAATGTCAGATTTAGAGGATATGGGATATTTAGAGCAACCTCATACATCAGCAGGGAGAGTGCCATCTAGCAAAGGTTATAGATTATATGTTGATAACTTAATGCAAAGGTCAAAGCTTTCCATTGATGAAGAATTAAGGATTAAAAAATATCTTATTGATTGTGCAATGTTAGAAGTAGACAAAATTGTAAAACAAGCAAGTACTTTACTTTCTGAATTGACTAATCTTACCTGTGTAGTACAAACACCATCCGTTAGACAAAGCTATATTAAGTCAGTTCAATTATTAATGGTAGATGAGTTTAATTTAGTTTCTGTTATTGTAACTGATAGTGGAGTAATTAAAAATCATAGAATAAAGGTAGCTAAAGTTCCTTCAGTTGAAGAGTTACAAACCATAAATAAAGTCATAAATTCAAGATTGCAAAATCTTACAATAGACGAAATTAACTTAGAAGTAATAAATAACTTAAAAAGAGATTTTGTTGGATATGATGATTTATTTAATGCAATAGTAACAGCATTATATGATAGTTTAAAAGAGGAAAGTTCATCTGAAATATTCATGGAAGGAACAACAAATATATTTAACTATCAAGAATACAATGATATAGAAAGTGCTAAGGAGATATTAAATCTTCTTTATAATAAAGATTATGTAATTGAGCTTATTGAACCAAAAGGGGATATTACAATAAAAATCGGTGATGAAAATTATATACCAGGAGCCAAAAATTGTAGTGTAATATCAGCAGAATACTCTTTAGGAGATAGACCAATTGGTACAATAGGACTTATAGGTCCACAAAGGATTAACTATTCAAGGGTGATTTCAATAATGGCTCAAGTAATGAAAGAACTTAATGATATGTTAAAAGGCCAAGGTTTAGATTAAAAATAACGAGAAGAGGTGTAGAGTTTATAATGGAAGAAACAAATAAGAATGTTCAAGAAGATTTAAAAGAAACTACTGAGGAAATGAATGAAGAAGTAGTTCAAGAAGATGTTGTTGAAGAAATATTAGAAAATGAAGAAGCAGCTCAAGAAGAAAGCACTAATGGAGAAAGTGAAGAGGATGAATTAGCTATGCTTAGAAAAAATAAGGATGAAGTTAAAAGACTTAATAATGAAGTAGAAGCTTTAAAAGAAAGACTTCTTAGAGTTACTGCTGAATATGAAAATTATAGAAAAAGAACTACTAAAGAAAAAGAAGGTATTTACACAGATTCTTGTGCAGATGTAATAAAAGAAATACTACCAGTTGTTGATAACTTAGAAAGAGCATTAGCAGCTGATGGAAGTGTAGAAGATCTTAAAAAAGGTATTGAAATGACAATAAAAGGTCTTCAAAGTTCATTTGATAAATTAGGTGTAGAAGAAATAGATGCCTCAGGAGAATTTGATCCTAATATGCATCAAGCAGTAATGCATATTGAAGATGAATCTTTAGAAAAAAATGTAGTTGCTGAAGTATTTATGAAAGGATACAAAAGAGGCGACAAGGTAATTAGACATACTGTAGTTAAAGTAGCTAACTAATTTAAAAATTTTTAATATATAAGAAATAAAAACTAGATTTTATCTATGTTTGAGGAGGAATAAATTATGGGAAAAATTATAGGTATTGACTTAGGTACTACAAACTCATGTGTAGCAGTAATGGAAGGTGGAGAACCAGTCGTTATCGCTAACTCAGAAGGAGCTAGAACTACTCCATCAGTAGTTTCATTCCAAGCAAATGGAGAAAGATTAGTTGGGCAAGTAGCTAAAAGACAAGCGATTACAAACCCAGATAAAACAATAATATCAATTAAGAGAGAAATGGGAACTAATCATAAAACTAATATAGATGGTAAAGATTATTCACCACAAGAAATTTCAGCTATGATTCTTCAAAAAATAAAAGCTGATGCAGAAGCTTACTTAGGTGAAACTGTTTCTCAAGCAGTTATTACAGTACCTGCTTACTTCAATGATGCTGAAAGACAAGCGACAAAGGATGCTGGTAAGATAGCAGGTCTTGAAGTATTAAGAATCATAAACGAACCAACTGCTGCATCATTAGCATATGGTTTAGATAAGACTGATAAGAGTGAAAAGATATTAGTTTATGACCTAGGTGGAGGTACTTTCGATGTATCTATCCTAGAACTTGGAGATGGAGTTTTCGAAGTATTATCAACAAATGGTGATACTAAGCTAGGTGGAGATGACTTTGATAACAAGGTTATGGACTACATTGCTGAAACATTCAAGGCTGAAAATGGTATAGATTTAAGAAATGATAAGATGGCTCTTCAAAGATTAAAAGAAGCAGCTGAAAAAGCTAAGATTGAATTATCATCTTCAACTCAAACAAACATTAACTTACCATTCATAACTGCTGATGCAACTGGTCCAAAGCATATAGATATGAACTTAACTAGAGCTAAATTCAATGAATTAACTCATGACCTAGTTCAAAGATCAATTGAGCCAATGAAGAAAGCATTATCTGATGCAGGTCTTTCAATGAACCAAGTTGATAAAGTAATTTTAGTTGGTGGTTCTACAAGAATTCCAGCTGTTCAAGAAGCAGTTAAGAGCTTTACAGGAAAAGATCCTTCAAAGGGAGTTAACCCAGATGAATGTGTTGCTATAGGTGCAGCTATTCAAGCAGGTGTTTTAACTGGTGAAGTTAAGGATGTATTATTATTAGACGTTACTCCATTAACTTTAGGTATTGAAACTTTAGGAGGAGTTGCTACTCCATTAATAGAAAGAAATACAACTATCCCTGCAAGAAAGAGCCAAGTGTTCTCAACAGCAGCAGATGGTCAAACTTCAGTTGAAATTCACATCGTTCAAGGTGAAAGACAAATGGCAGCTGATAACAAGACTTTAGGTAGATTTACTCTATCAGGAATTGCTCCAGCTCCAAGAGGAATCCCTCAAATCGAAGTTACTTTTGATATAGATGCAAATGGTATTGTTAAGGTATCAGCTGTAGATAAGGGAACTGGTAAGGAAGCAAATGTTACTATTACAGCTTCAACTAACTTAAGTGACGCAGATGTAGAAGCAGCTGTTAAAGAAGCTGAAAAGTTCGCTGAAGAAGATAAGAAGAGAAAAGAAAAAATAGAAGTTCATAACAATGCAGATCAAGTTGTTTACCAAACTGAAAAGACATTAAATGAACTTGGAGATAAGGTATCAGCTGAAGATAAGGCTAAGATTGAAGCTAAATTAGAAGAAGTTAAGAAGATTAAAGATGGTGAAGATTTAGAAGCTATCAAGAAGGCAATGGATGAATTAACTCAAGAATTCTATGCTGTATCTTCTAAGATTTATGCAGATGCTAATGCAAATGGAGCAGCTGGTGCAGGTTTTGATCCAAACAACATGGGAGGAAACCCAGGTGCAGGATCAGCTCCACATGATGACAATGTTGTAGATGCAGATTTTAAAGTTGATGAAGATAAATAGTTGTCACAATTAATATGAATCTTATATAATAGGAGAGGGAAGGCAAAAGTCGTCTTCCCTTTTCTAAAGTCAATAAAAATTAGGTGGGTGAAAAAATAGATGGCAAGCAGAGACTACTACGAAGTCCTAGGGATTCAAAAAGGCGCTAGTGATGATGAAATAAAAAGAGCCTTTAGAAAGCTAGCTATAAAATACCATCCTGACAAAAATCAAGGGGATAAGGAAGCTGAACAAAAGTTTAAAGAAATAAACGAAGCTTATCAAGTGCTTTCAGATCCTGAAAAGAAAGCTCAATATGATCAATTTGGAACAGTTGACCCAGGAGCAGGATTCGGTGCAGGTGGATTTGGTGGCTTTGATTTCTCTGATATGGGAGGCTTTGGAGATATATTTGATACATTCTTTGGTGGTGGTGGATCAGGTAGAAGAAGAAATGGTCCAGTAAGAGGAAATGATATTGAATATACTTTAAGCTTAACGTTTGAAGAAGCTGTATTTGGTACAGAAAAAGAGATATCTATAACAAGAAATGAAAACTGTGAGGAATGCCATGGATCAGGTGCTGAACCTGGAACAAGTGCTAATACATGTCCAACTTGTGGCGGTTCAGGTCAAGTAAGAGTACAAAGACAAACTCCACTAGGAAGCTTTGTAAGTACTACTACATGTGATAAGTGTGGAGGAAAAGGTAAAGTTATAGATACTCCATGTCATACATGTCATGGAAAAGGTCATGTTAGAAAGAATAGAAAGATTACCGTTAAGATACCAGCAGGTGTAGATACAGGTAATGTAATGCCACTTAGAGGGCAAGGTGAGCATGGTGAAAATGGTGGTTCACCAGGAGATTTATATATTAAGATAAGAGTTGCTCCTTCTAAGCAATTTACTAGAAAGGGTAATGATATATATGTAGATACTCACATATCTATGGCCAAAGCTGCACTTGGAACAGAAATAAAGGTTCCAACTGTTGATGGAGACGTTAAGTACACAGTTCCGTCAGGAACACAATCAGGAACTCTATTTAGACTTAAAGGAAAAGGTGTTCCTAGAGTTAATTCATCAGGTAGAGGAGATCAATACGTTAAGGTTGTAGTTGATATTCCTAAGAATTTAAGTGATAAAGCCAAAGAAGCTTTAGTTGCATTTATGGAAGCGACTGGTGAAGCTGTTGAAGGCGAGCATAAGTCTCACAAAAAAGGATTTAATTTATTTAATAAATAAAGAAAAGACTGTGAAAAAATAATATTTTTTCACAGTCTTTTTTTCTTATAATAATTTTCCTATATATAGTATAAATAATTCCTATTGGACTTGGAAAAACTATGAATATAGAATAGATTATATAGAAACATGAAGAAAAAAATATGATATGAGGTGGAGAAGTGAATAGTTTAAAGGAAATACTTCTAGATGAAATTGAAGAATTTAGAAAGGTTGGACATCAATTCTTAAATGGGGAATTGAATCTTATGCAATTTAAACATGAATCAGGTGGTATGGGGATGTATGCACACCGTGGTGGAAAAGAGTTTATGATAAGATTTAGAATACCTTCAGGGGTAACTCATTCAGATGAATTAAAGTTAATTTATGAATATGCTAAGAAACATAATCTTGGTGGAATTCACTTTACAACACGTCAAGCAATACAGTTACATGGATTAACATTAGATGGTGCCTGTGATTTAATGAAGGAAGGATTAGAAGTTAATTTATTTACTAGAGGAGCTGGAGGTAACTTTCCAAGAAATGTGGCTCTTTCACCATTAGCAGGTGTTGATAAGGAAGAAGAGTTTGATCCAACTCCATATGCATTAGCTGTGGGGAATCACTTTCTAAAGAAGATTTATACATATAAGTTGCCTAGAAAGTTAAAAGTATCTTTTTCTAATTCTGATAAGGATACAGCTCATTGCACTGTACAAGATTTAGGTTTTGTTGCTGTAAAGAAGGATGGAAAAGAATATTTTAAAGTTTATATAGGTGGTGGACTTGGAAATAATCCAAGAAAAGCTATAGAAGTAGATGAATTGATAGAAGCTAAGGATGTTCTTTATTATATTGAAGGAATGACTAATCTTTTTATAGCAGAAGGTGACTATAAAAATAGGGCTAAAGCTAGAATTAGATATATAGCTGATAGAATGGGCGATGAAGAATTTGTTAGTCAATTTAAACTTTATACAAAAGCTGAAAAAGAAAAAGGTGGATTAGAATTAAATCTTCATCTTACTGAAATAAAAAAAGAAGGTATAAAGACAGAAATTAAGGATAAGAGATTAATAGAGCAAAAGCAAGAGGGGCTTTATACAGTGTATTTACATCCAGTAGGAGGACAATTAAAATTAGAGGATCTTAAAGAGATTTTAGATACTATAGGTAACTTTGAGGATGTAGAAGTAAGACTTGCAATGACTGAAGGAGTGTACTTTAGAAACTTAAATGGTAAAGAGGCAGAAATCTTATTAGATATTACTAAGAAGATGGGTGGAGAAGCTGAAATATATCATAGTGTTGCTTGTATAGGTGTTCCAACATGTCAAATAGGAATAGGTAATAGCCAAGGGTTATTGTTTGATATAATGGACTACTTTAAGGAAAAAGATTATTCTTCAGATTTAATGCCAAGAGTACATATTTCTGGATGTACAAATTCATGTGGAGTACATGAAATAGGAAAGATAGGTTTTACAGGTAAGAAGAAGAGAGTAGATGATGCTGTAAAAGATGTTTTTGGATTGTTTATAAACGGAGATTTTACAGTGGAAAATGTAAGGTTAGGTGAATTTAAGGGAGATATGTTACCTGAAAGAATACCAGAGTTCTTATATGAATTAGCTATGAAACTTGAAGAGGGTAATATTAAGTTTGAAGATTATATAAAAGAAGATGAATTTATGAACTTAGTAAATAAATATTCAGTATAAAATATAAGGGTTGTATCCAAGTTGATACAACCCTTTGTTAATATAAGGCATTCCTTGACATAACTTAAATGTAAAGTGTAAAATATTATATTAGTCAAAGAATAAGTGAAAGGATTGATTTTTTTGGAAGGAACTTGGATAGAGGTTAGAGTAATTACCAAAAGTGAGGCTTTAGAGCCGATTTCTGGTATATTCTACGGACTAGATTGTAAGGGTGTTGCTATAGAGGATCCAGAAGATATATTAGGTAGAGAACAAGGACCGTTAACATGGGACTTTGCAGATATAAATGTACTAGAACACAAGGGTAAATTTGCAGTTGTTAAAGGGTATTTTTCAGAAGAAGATAATATAGATGAAATAATAGCTTATATTAATGAAAAGGTTGAAGAAATTAAAGCATTAGGAATTGATGTAGGTGAAGGTAAAGTAGAGTTCGAAAAAATGTATGAAGAAGATTGGGCAAACAACTGGAAGAAGTACTATAAGCCTTCAAAGGTAGGAGAGAAAATAGTTGTTAAACCAATATGGGAAGAATATGAGGCAAAAGATGAAGAATTAGTAGTTGAATTAGATCCAGGAATGGCATTTGGAACAGGTGAACATGAAACTACAAGAATGTGTATTCAAGCTTTAGAAAAGTATGTTCAAAAGGACAGTACTGTATTTGATGTTGGTTGTGGTTCTGGAATACTTGCAATTGCAGCAGCTAAGCTTGGTGCAAAACTTGCAGTAGGGGTTGATTTAGATCCAGTAGCAGTAGAATCAGCTAAGGAAAATGTAGGATTCAACAATATAGATAATATAGAAATTTTACATGGAAACTTAATTGAAGTTATTGATGGTAAGGCTGATATAGTTGTAGCTAACATTATAGCAGAAATTATTTGTATCTTAACTGAAGATGTAAGTAGAGTAATTAAGCCAAATGGATACTTTATAACATCAGGAATTATCCATGATAGAGTGGAAATGGTTACTAATAAGTTAGAAGAATGCGGTTTTGAAGTTGTTAAAGTTAACAAGGATGGGGAATGGAACTGCATAATAGCAAAACTTAAGTAGTTAAGGAGAGAAGTATATGCATAAGTTTTTCACACCTGCTGAAAATATTAATTCTAATGAAGGAAAAATATTAGGTGATGATGTTAAACATATATATAAGGTTTTAAGATTAAGTGAGGGGGAAGAAGTAGTTTTAAATAACTGCATAGGTGATGAATTCCTTGGGAAAATAAAAAGTATTTCAAAGACTGAAGTTATTATAGATATACTAGAAAAGTTAGATGTAAATAATGAAAGTCCAATAGAAATCTATTTATATCAAGGTCTTCCTAAGTCACAAAAGATGGACCTTATAGTTCAAAAGGGTACTGAACTTGGAATATCAAAGTTTATACCAACTATTACTGATAGAGTAGATGTTAAACTTAAGGGAGAGTTTAAGAAGCTTGATAGACTTAATAGAATAGCTCTTGAAGCTGCAAAGCAAAGTAAGAGAAGCCTTATTCCAACGGTAGATGAGCCAATATCATTTGATGATGTTTTAGGGGAATTAGAGGGATTAGATTTGTTCTTAGTTCCTTATGAGAACGCTGAAAACTTTGGAATTAAAGGTGTAATAAAGGATTTAAGGGATAGTGGAAGATTAGATAATGTTAAAAAAATCGGTATAATGGTTGGACCAGAAGGCGGTTTTGAGGAAGAAGAAATTGAAAGACTGAAAGAAAAAGGTGCCTATATTATTACGCTAGGAAGTAGAATTCTAAGAACGGAAACGGCTGGATTTACAGCAACTGCTCTAGTGCAATATGAGTTAGGTGATTTAGGAGGAAATGTTTAATGAAGGTTGCATTTTCTACATTAGGATGTAGAGTTAATCATTATGAATCAGAAGCTATGGCAGAAAAGTTTATAAGAGAAGGATATGAGGTGACAGAGTTTACAGAAGTTGCTGATGTCTATGTTATAAATACATGTACAGTAACAAATATGGGAGATAAGAAATCTAGACAAATTATAAGCAGAGCTAGAAGACTTAATCCAGATGCTATAATAGCTGTTGTAGGGTGTTATTCACAAATAGCACCAAAGGAAGTTTCAGCTATAGATGGTGTTGATGTTGTTCTTGGAACTAGAAATAAGGGTGATGTAGTTTATTATGTAAATAAATCTAGAGATGAACAAGCAGCACAAATATACGTTGAAAGTGTATTAAGAAATAAGAAATTTGAAGCATTAAATATAGAAGAATACCAAGATAAGACAAGAGCATTCTTAAAAATCCAAGATGGATGTAATAGATTCTGTGCGTACTGTATAATACCTTATTCTAGGGGATCAGTATGTTCAAAGGAACCAAGACAAGTTCTTGATGAAATAAATAAGTTATCAGAACATGGATTTAAGGAAATAATATTATCAGGAATTCATACTGCATCATATGGGCTAGATTTAGATGGTGAAATCACTTTAGTTGATTTATTAGAAGAAATAGAAAAACTAGATGGTATTGAAAGAGTAAGAATAGGATCTATAGAACCAGCTTTCTTTACTCCAGAAGTGGTTGAAAAAATTAAGAATATGAAGAAGCTATGTCCTCAGTTCCACCTTTCTCTTCAAAGTGGATGTAATGCTACATTAAAGAGAATGAATAGAAGGTACACAGCTGAGGAGTATGAAAGAATAGTTAATATTTTAAGAGAAAATATTAAAGATGTTTCTATTACAACTGATGTTATAGTTGGATTCCCTGGAGAAACAGAAGAAGAATTTAATGAAACTTATGAGTTCTTAAAGAGAATAAAGCTTACAAAAACTCATGTGTTTAAATATAGCCCAAGAGAAGGTACAAAGGCAGCAACTATGCCAAATCAATTAGATGGAACAGTTAAGGATAAAAGAAGTAAAGCTCTTATAGAATTAAATAATAAAAATGAAGGTGACTTTACTAAATCTATTGTTGGTAGAGTTATGGATGTACTTATAGAACAGCCAGTAAAAGGGAAAGATGATGTATATGAAGGATATACTAGAAACTATGTTAAGGTTGAAGTTAAAGGTATAGAAGAAAACTTAAAAGGTCGAATAGTAAATTGCAAGATAGAAGAAGCTTTAGGAGATTATGCTGTAGCTACTCTTGTGAAATAAAAAAAGTTACTATTAGAAGGGGGTGAATTTATGGAAAATTGTATTTTTTGTAAAATCATAAAGGGTGAAATACCAAGTAAAAAAGTATATGAAGATGAAAAGGTATATGCTTTTTATGATATAAGTCCAGAAGCACCTATACACTTCTTAGTAATACCTAAGGAGCATATAGAAAGTGCTAATGCCTTAAATGAAGAAAATGCATCTGTGGTCGCACATATTTTCTTAGTAATTAATAAACTAGTTAGTGAGCTAGGTATTGCTGAAAAAGGCTACAGAATTGTAAATAATACAGGTAATGATGGAGGTCAAACTGTACATCATATGCATTTTCATGTTCTTGGAGGAAGAAGTTTAAATTGGCCTCCAGGCTAATAGTTAAATTTTTAAGAATTATTGACACGAGCTGCCTTACTATTGTATAATATAGCATGTGTTATTAAGCCCGTAGCTGAGTTGAATTTAGAATTTTAGCTAGCGGAGGGAGGGATAATTAATGTCAGAAATCAAAGTTGGAGAAAACGAAACTCTTGAAAATGCGTTAAGAAGATTTAAGAGAAAATGTGCAAGAGCTGGAGTTCTTTCAGAAGTAAGAAAGAGAGAACACTACGAAAAGCCAAGCGTTAAGAAAAAGAAGAAATCAGAAGCTGCTAGAAAGAGAAAGTTCAAATAGAACGTTCTTTTTGAAAGAAGGTATGTGTATATGCCAACAGTAAAAGAAAGACTTCAAGAAGATTGGAAAACTGCTTTAAAGGCTAAAGATAAATTTAAAGCTAACGTTATAAGTACAGCAAAGTCTGCGATTTTATTAGTTGAAAAGACTGATGGAATAACAGCAGATGATGCGCTAGCTATAGAAATATTAGCTAAAGAAGTCAAGCAAAGAAGAGAAGCGATGCTTGAGTTTGAAAAGGGAAATAGACAGGATTTGGTTGATCAGTCAAAAGCTGAGATAGAAATTTTGTTAAATTACCTTCCTCAGCAGTTAAGTGAAGGGGAAATAAGGCAAATTATTGAAGAATCAGCTATAGAAGCGGGCGCTAGTAGCATTAAAGACATGGGAAAAGTTATGTCAATTGTTAGACCTAAGACATTAGGTAGAGCAGATGGCAAGCTTGTTAGTCAAATAGTAAAAGAATATTTAACTAATAAATAATAAGAAGAACTCTTCGAGTTCTTTTTATTGTTTTGTATGAGTCATTAAAATAGAGTTTAAGGCTAATATTAGCTTTAAACTCTATTTTTTTATTTGATTACCTTTAGTAGGAGTGGGGGGATATTTGTCTTGATGTGACTTGAAGCTTGCGACGGAACGAGCAAAATAAATATCCCCCCTACATTTTTATTCCTACTATATGGATTAACATATTCTAATTGTTCTTTTTTTTATATTTTAATCATAAATTACAATGATAGAAATATAAAAACGGGGGATTAAAGGTGGAGGAAAAAATAAATAAAGGTAGAGAAATGTTAGTAGATAAATTCGATTTGCCAGCAGAAATAGTAATGGATATTCCTAAGATAATTATTACAGGGAATAAAGAAATAACTATAGAAAATCATAAGGGGATATCTAATTTTGAGAAAAATCTAATTAAAGTAAACTCAAAAGTTGGCAATATAAATATAGAGGGAAGTGATTTTGAAATTTTGTACATAGGGGGATCGACTATAAGTATAACCGGAAAATTTAAAGCAATTATCTATGAGGATAAACAAAAATGATATTAGATAAGTTGAAAGTTGGAAATATAATAGTTGAAATAAGTGCAAAATCACCTGAAAGAATACTTAACCTTCTATGGAACAGCGGGATAAAATCTAAGAATATTGTTAAGATTGATATAACTACAATTAGGTTAGAAATTGAATATAATGACTATAATGAAGTAGTGGGTGCAGTTAAAAGATGTGGCGGTAAAATAAAGATAATAAGTAAAAATGGTTGGGTGTTTTTAATATCTAGACTAAAGAGACAAATATCATTGGTGTTAGGTTTGTTGATATTTATAATAGGGATATTTTATCTGTCAACTTATATATGGGCTATAGATATACAAACAGGAAATAACTTATCACCTTATCAGGTTAGAAAAGAATTAAAGAAAATTGGTATTGAGCCAGGCATAAAGAAAAGTAAGATTGATGTTTATGATATAGAAGATAAAGCTGAAGATATAAATAGTGATATATTATGGATAAGAGCAAGAGTGGAAGGGGCTACATTAAAAATAGTTATTGAAGAAAAGGTTAATCCTCCAAAACCAGTTAGTGATACATCTGGAGATTGTGTAGCAAAAATCGGTGGAGAGGTAAAAAGAGTTTTTGTATCCTCTGGTACTAGCAATGTAAGCCCAGGCGATTTTGTTAATGAGGGAGATGTTTTAATAAAAGGAATGCAAGGAAAAGAAGGAGAGGAATATGAAGTTCCTGCAAAGGGAATAGTTATAGCTAATACATTCTATGAGAAAGAAATGGAAGTACAGGTGAGTGGTTCTAAGCTTGAGAAGACAGGTAAAAGAGGTAGAGATATTTACTTATCTTTCTTTGGCAGGAAAATTTACTTGAAAAAAGCTATAAATAACTTTAAGTATTATGATAAAATAGAAGATGAAAAAGGTTTTATTAAAACTACAACTTATTTTGAGAGAGCAGAGAAAGAGGTAAATTTAGATAAGGAAGAAGCAATTAAAACTGCAACTGAACAATTAACAGAATCATTTGTAAGAACTTTGAGCAATGATTACAAGATTGCTAATAAAGACGTGTATACAGAAGACATAGGTGAAGGTAAGTTGCGTGTTAAGGTGACGTTTGTAGTTGAACAGGATATAGCCAGTGTATCATAATATAAGTGATGTACAAGTAAGAAGGTGATGAACATGAGTTTAAAAAGAAGGGAAACGAAAAAGGGCAATTATAAAACTAAGAGAATTTTATTATTTACCATAAGTTTTGTGGTAACTTATTTTTTATTGATAACAGCTGTTGCTCCAACTAAGTATGAGTTACAGGAAGGAGATATAGCAAGAGAAGATATAGTAGCCCAAAGAGAAACTGTAGATGAACAAGCTTCAGAAGAAAAACTAAAAGAAGCTTTATCTAAAGTAGATAAGCAATATACATTAAAAGCAGAAGTGAAAATTGCTGCAGAGAATAATATAAATACATTGTTTGAAAAGTTAATAAGTTTAAGTGCTACAGAATTAGATGAGAAGGAAAAGATAGTAGAACTAAGAAAAATTGAGGGGATTACCTTAGAGGAAAGTGCCTGCAAGTTCTTATTATCAATACCAAAAGACACATTAGTTAAATTAAAATCTGAAGCTTTAGAAATAATAGATTCTGTATATGTAAAAAATATTGAAGATGAGGATAGTGAAAGCTTATCTGATGCTAGAAGCTTGGCAACTGAAAAGGTAAAGGCTCTTAACTTAAATTCAAATATAAGTAATGTATTAAATAACATTATATTAGAACAAATAAAACCAAACTTTTATTATGATAAAGAAAAAACAGAAGAAAAGATTAAAGAAGTTCAAAAAAATACAGAAAAGGTAGTAATAAAGAAGAACCAAATAATAGTGCAAAAAGGTGAACCTGTTACGTCAAGACAAATAGAAATTTTGACTGAATTAGGGTTAATAGGAGATTCTGCTGGAGAAGGAGTAATACTTCTATATATTGTTTTAGCAATACTTTTAAGTTCTGTTATGGGGATTCAATTCTTCTACATTTACAAGAATTACAGAAGTGTTTATTTAGATTTTAAAAAGTTGGTCTTAATTAATTTGATAAATGTATTTTCATTAATATTAGTTAGATGTGTAAGTTTTGCATCTCCTTTTATGATACCATTAGCGTTAGCACCATTACTTATGACTATGCTTATTAATTATAAGATATCACTATTTGTTAACTCAATGAATGTTATTATAGTTGCTGCATTAACAGGGTTTAACTCTCAGGTGATAATAATTGCAATTGTAAATGCATTAGTAGGTGCTACTATACTAAGGAAGATGCAACAAAGAAATGATATACTTTATTCAACGTTATATATTGCAGTTTTATCTGGAGTTATAACATTTGCAACAGGTGTGATTTTATCAAGCAATTTAAAAGATATATTTTTAAATAGTGCTTTTTCTATAATAGGGACTGTGTTTGCAGGAGTTTTAGCTACAGGGTTATTACCTTTTTTAGAGTCTACATTTAATATAGTAACTACATTAAAATTGTTAGAGCTAAGTAATCCTAATAGCCCTCTTTTAAAGAAATTGCTAATGGAAGCTCCTGGGACATACCATCACAGCATGTTAGTTGCTAATTTAGCAGAACTTGCAGCAGAAGAGGTTAAAGCTAATCCAGTAATAGCAAGAATAGGAGCTTATTATCATGATGTCGGTAAAACTACTAGACCATATTTCTTTAAGGAAAATCAAATTAGTAAAGAAAATCCTCATGATAAGATAACTGCTAATTTAAGTACTTTAATAATAATATCTCATGTTAAGGAAGGGCTAGAATTAGCTAAGGAATACAATATACCAGAAGTAATACAAGATATAATAGCACAGCACCATGGTACAACATTGGTTAAATATTTCTATTATACTGTAAAAAATAATTCTGAAAATCCTGATGAAGTTAGAGAAGAAGATTTTAGATATCCAGGCCCTATACCAAGTACTAAGGAAGCTGGGATAATAATGTTAGCAGATTCTGTTGAAGCTGCAGTAAGATCAATAAATGAGCCTACTAAGGGTAAAATAGAAGAAATGGTCAATAATATTATTAAAGATAAACTTCATTCTGGTCAACTTAATGATTGTGATTTAACATTAAAGGATTTAGAAACAATTAGAAAGTGTTTCTTAAAGACTTTAAATGGAATATATCATCAAAGGATAGAATATCCAACAGAAAAAAGCAAAAGCTTAAAATAAAGGGGATGAGTTTTTAACTCACCCCTTTAAAAAATATGAAAAGGGGAGAAACTAAATGATATATACAGATAACAGACAAGAAAAAATAGAGGTAACAGAAGAATTAGTAAAGGAATTAGAACATACAATAGAATTTGCTTTAAAGGAAGAAGAAGTGAATATACCATTTGAAATTTCATTATTATTTGTAGACAATGATGAAATTAGAGAAATAAACAATGAAACTAGGAATATAGATAAAGAAACAGATGTGCTATCTTTTCCTATGCTAGATTACCCAAAAGATAAGGTCTTTAAAGATGTGTATAAGAATTATGAATTTGATGAAACTTATATGGATGGA
Organism: Clostridium sp. 1001283B150210_160208_E6; assembly: GCF_015669365.1. Taxonomy (NCBI): domain Bacteria; kingdom Bacillati; phylum Bacillota; class Clostridia; order Eubacteriales; family Clostridiaceae; genus Clostridium; species Clostridium sp. 1001283B150210_160208_E6. The sequence continues at coordinate 126,974 of NZ_JADPAA010000006.1, forward strand.
GAAGAACTAGTTTTAGGAGATATAGTATTATCTTTAGAAAAAGCTTTAGAACAGAGCAAAGAATATAATCATTCCTTTAAAAGAGAAGCCTCATATTTAGTAGTTCATTCAGTGCTACATTTATTGGGGTATGACCATATGGAAGAGGATGAGAAAAAAGTTATGAGAAAAAGAGAAGAAGAGATCTTAGGTGAATTAGATATTAAAAGATAAAATATGAGTGGGTGATGATGAAAAGTGAAGTTAAAAAAAGTAGTAGATAGCTTCAATCATGCCATAAATGGTATTATTGATACAGTTAGAACTCAAAGAAATATGAAAATACATCTTGTAGCTGCTATAGGGGTTTTAATAGCTTGTTTTTGTTTTGATATATCTAAGATAGAATTTTTGATAATTGCAATAACTGTGGCTATAGTAATTGCTGCTGAACTAATAAATACCGCTATAGAAGCAGCTATTGATATGACTACTAATTATTATCATCCATTAGCTAAGATAGCTAAAAATGCAGCAGCAGGGGCTGTGTTAATAACTGCCATAAATGCTATAGTGGTGGGTTATGTTATCTTTTGGGATAAACTATCTAATATATCTTATGAGGTAATACATAAAGTTAAAAACAATGAGCCATACACAATATTTATTGTCTTAGTTATAGTGAGCTTTGCAACTATAATAGTAAAAGCTATATTTGGAGAAGGAACTCCTCTTAAAGGAGGAATGCCTAGTGGACATAGTGCGTTAGCCTTTTCTATAGCTACAGCAATAGCTTTAATTACTGAAGAACCAACATGTATAATGTTAAGCTATTTAATGGCCTTTATTACAGCACAAAGTAGGGTGGATTCTGAGGTTCATACATTATCTGAAGTTATTGTGGGAGCTATATTTGGTATGCTTATAACCTTATTGATTTTTACCATATTCAAATTATAATTATAATGATATAATGAAAAATACACATAATATGAGTATATAAAATTATTGTGTATCTTGGAGGAAATAAAGTGAATAAAGAGTTAATATTAAAAGCTATAGAAGCAAGAGAGAATGCATACTGTCCATATTCTAATTTTAAGGTGGGAGCAGCAGCTTTATTTGAAGATGGAAATATATATGTAGGATGCAATGTTGAAAATGCATCTTTTGGAGCAACTAACTGTGCTGAAAGAACAGCTATATTTAGTGGGGTTGCAAATGGAAATAGAAAGTTAAAAGAATTAGCATTAATAGGAGATGTTAAAGCATTTACATATCCTTGTGGAATCTGTAGGCAAGTAATAACTGAGTTTGCAGAAAGTGGAGATATGAAAATTTATATAATAAAAAATGAAAATGAAGTTTTAGAAACAACTTTAGATGAAGTTATGCCAGGTACTTTTACTAAGAAGGACTTGGAGAAATAGGAGGAAGAATGTTTAAATCAGGATTTGTAACTATTGTAGGGAGACCCAATGTTGGAAAGTCAACTTTAATGAATTATTTAATGGGGGAAAAGTTATCAATAGTTTCTAATAAACCACAAACAACAAGAAATAATATTCAAACCATATTAACAACTAAGGAGTATCAAATTGTATTCGTTGATACACCAGGAATACATAAGCCTAAGCATAAGTTAGGTGAGTATATGGTAAATTCAGCAAAGGATTCAATGAAGGATGTAGATTTAGTACTATTTTTAACTAATCCTGATGATGAAATAGGTAGAGGTGATAAGTTTATACTAGAGTCTCTAAAAAATAGTAAAGCACCTGTTTTTCTTGTATTAAATAAGGTGGATGAATCTACTCAAGATAGAGTAGCTAAATCACTGATGGATTTATCAAAGGAATTTAACTTTAAAGAGATAGTACCTATATCAGCTCTTAAGGGAAAAAATGTTGATACATTATTAGAACTTATGGTTAATGAGTTACCAGAAGGACCTATGTATTATCCAGAGGATATGATAACAGATGTTCAAGAAAGATTTGTAGTATCTGAAATTGTAAGAGAAAAAGCTTTAAGATGTTTAAGGGATGAAGTTCCTCATGGTATAGCTGTAGATGTTATTCAAATGAAACAAAGTGAAAATGGTACTTATCATATAGAAGTAGATTTAATATGTGAAAAGGATTCTCACAAAGGAATAATAATAGGAAAAAACGGTCAGTCCTTAAAGAGAATTGGAGAAACGGCTAGATATGAGTTAGAAAGATTCTTGCATACCAAGGTAAATATAAAAATATGGGTTAAAGTAAGAAAAGAGTGGAGAGACAATCAAAACTTACTAAAGGAATTAGGATATAAAAAAGTAAAATAGATTATTAGGGGATGGTTATTCTGTCACTTGTTAAGTGTAATGGGGTAGTAATAAAGGCCCTAGATTATAAAGAAAATGATAAACTAGTTTGGTTATATACTGATAACTATGGGAAGATTACAACAGTGGCTAGAGGTGCAAAAAAAAGTAAGAACAAACTTTTTTCTGTGACTCTACCTTTATGTTACTGTGAATATATGGTATTTAAGGGGAAAACACTGTATAATTTACAAGAGGGGAAAATAATCAATTCTTTTCAAGGTTTAATGAATAATCTAGATAAATTGACATATTCATCATATATATGTGAACTAATAGATATTGCTGTATTAGAAGGAGAAGTAAATCAACCTCTATTTAAAGAGTTTATAACTACTTTGTATTTATTAAATACAGATGCTTTAGATTATGAACTTCTAATAAGAGCTTTTGAATTAAAACTTTTAAAGGCAACTGGATATGGATTAAATCTAGAAAGTTGTAGCATATGTAAGAAGAAGTTAGCAGTATCTAATTATATAAGTCTTTCCTATTTTGGAGGGGTTTGTGAAGAGTGTAACAAAACACATGGGTTGTACATATCTAAAGGGGCATATAATGCTCTTAAATATTTATCCAATGTTTCATCAGATAAAGTTTATAGATTAAATCTTACAGATGAGATAAAAAAGGAAATGGAAAAGGTGACCACTTTTATTATTTCTTCTAGTTATGCTAAGAAACCTAAAAGTTTAGAGATGTTAAATTATATTAAGGAGTGAGAATAATATGGAAATTTCATTAGAAAAGGTTGATCAAGTAAAAGAGAGAACTGGAAGTACTTATAAAGAAGCAAAAGAAGCTTTAGAAATTTGTGGCGGAGATGTATTAGAAGCTATAATTTATATAGAAGGTCAAAATGAAAATTCAAATATGAAAAATCCAGAAGATAATGCCTACAAAGAAAATAATAGTGAGACAATAGAAGACTTTAAGGTATGGTTAAAGGAAACTATAAAAAAGGGAAATGTTTCAAGAATTAAAGTGAAAAAGGATGAAACTATATTAGTTGATGTTCCTGTAAATGCAGGCATAGCAGCCACAGTTATAGCAGTAATAATTCCTCCAATTCTTGCTTTTGGGGTAATTGCAGCAGTAGCAACTAAGTTAACTATAGAAATTACTAAGGTTGATGGTTCTGTAGAGGTTGTAAATAAATATGTGGCAAAGGCTGCAAATGAAGTTAAGGGTAAGGCCTTAGTATTTGCAGATCAAATCAAAACTAAGATAAAAGAAGTTAAAGAAGATGCTTCCGATAATGCTCGTTATAAGGAAAATGTATATAAAGATGATGAAACTGTTTATAGTTATACAGTTAATTTTGACGAGGAAAAGGAAGAAAAATAATTAGAAAAATATAGAAAATAAGATATATTTTAAAAAAATAAATGATAAATAAGGAATATTAGAATAATTTATGTGATTTTTCTGAAAATTAAGTATAGTCAAACTATAATTACGTGGTATAATTATACTGTAAATAAAAAGTCGACATAAAAGACTCTATATATTCCTTTAAATCAGAAAGAGGGATTGTAATGAAGTTGTCAGATAGGCAAGAGGAAATAATCAAGCTTGTAAAAGAAGGACAGCCTATTACAAGTGAAGCTTTAGCTGAAAAGTTAGGAGTTACAAGAGCAGCATTAAGAGCAGATCTTGCAATTTTAACTATGATAGGAATATTGGACGCTAGGCCAAAGGTAGGATATATTTATTCAGATAAGCCTAAGAGTAGTCTGTTATTAGATTACATAAGTAATATAAAAGCAGGTCAGATTATGTCAAAACCATCTACAGTTAATGAGGCTATGATGGTGTATGATGCAATCGTATACCTATTCTTAAATGATATAGGCACAGTATTTGTAGAAAATAATGGATACCTTGTAGGTGCAGTGTCGAGAAAAGACTTTTTAAAGATTGCAATTGGAGGTACTGATATACATAAGGTACCTGTAGGGGTAATTATGACAAGAATGCCTAATATCGTTTGTGGAGCATCAGAAGATAGTGCATATGATATGGCAAAAAAAATAATAGAACATGAAATAGACAGCATACCAATAGTTGAAAAGGTTAGAGTAGAGCAGGGTAAAGAACAATACAAAATTATAGGTAAAGTATCAAAAACTAATATTACCAGATTATTCGTTCAAATGGGTAAGAGCGAATAAATAAATAAGCAACTATCGGGCCATTTAAGGTTCCGTTAGTATATAGATAAATTGTATTGAACGGAGGAGTATTGAGATGGAGAAAAAGTACGTTTACCTTTTTAGTGAAGGAAATGCATCAATGAAGAACTTACTAGGGGGTAAGGGAGCTAATTTAGCAGAAATGACTACACTAGGAATTCCAGTTCCAACAGGATTTACTGTTACAACTGAAGCTTGTAACAAATATTACGAAGATGGAAAGGTTATTTCATCAGAGGTAATGGAACAAATTTATGCAAGTATTAAGGAATTAGAGAAGGTAGCCGGAAAAGAATTCGGTAGTGAAGAGGATCCGCTATTAGTATCAGTTAGATCTGGTGCAAGAGTATCTATGCCAGGTATGATGGATACAATATTAAACTTAGGATTAAATGACTCAGCTGTAGAGGTTGTAGCTAATAAAACTAATAATCCAAGATTTGCTTATGATTCATACAGAAGATTTATTCAAATGTTCTCTGATGTTGTTATGGGTATTGAAAAGAGACTATTTGAAGATAAGTTAGAAGCTATGAAAGAAGCAAGAGGGGTAAAATTAGATACAGATTTAAATGCAGATGATTTAAAAGAGTTAGTTGGTCAATTCAAAGAGTTATATAAGAAAGAAAAGGGAGAAGAATTCCCACAAGATCCAAAGGTTCAATTAATTGAATCAATTACTGCTGTATTTAGGTCATGGGACAATCCAAGAGCTATAGTATATAGAAGATTAAATGATATACCTGGTGATTGGGGAACAGCAGTTAACGTTCAACAAATGGTATTTGGTAATAAGGGAGAAACTTCAGGAACAGGTGTTATATTCTCAAGAAACCCTGCTACTGGTGAAAATAAAATATATGGTGAGTACTTAATGAATGCACAAGGTGAAGACGTTGTTGCAGGAATTAGAACACCTCAACCAATATCTCAATTAGAAGAGCAAGATCCAGCAATTTATAAGCAATTAACAGATATAATTGCTACACTAGAAGCTCACTATAAAGATATGCAAGATATGGAAATAACAATTGAAGAAGGAACATTATATTTCTTACAAACTAGAAATGGTAAGAGAACAGCTCAAGCTGCTTTAAAGATAGCTGTTGATTTAGTTGAAGATGGTACTTTAACTAAGGAAGAAGCTATATTAAAGGTTGAACCAAAACAATTAGATACATTACTTCACCCAGCATTTGATGTTGAAGAATTAAAGAAGGCAGATGTAGTTGCTAAAGGACTTCCAGCTTCTCCAGGAGCAGCTTGTGGTAAGATAGCATTTACTGCAGATGAATCTAAGGAAAGAGCTGAAAAGGGAGAAAAGGTTGTTTTAGTTAGACTTGAAACTTCTCCAGAAGATATTGAAGGTATGATTGCTGCAGAAGGTATATTAACTGTAAGAGGTGGTATGACTTCTCACGCTGCAGTTGTTGCTAGAGGTATGGGAACTTGCTGTGTAGCAGGATGTGGAGAAATTAAAGTTGATGAAAAAGCTAAGACTGTTACAATAGGAGATAAGACTTACGGAGTAGATGATTATATTTCAATAGATGGTTCTACTGGTAATATCTATGCTCAAGCTGTTAAGACTGTTTCACCTGAAATAACTGGACATTTTGCTACATTTATGGGATGGGCAGATGAAATTAGAAAGTTAAAGGTTAGAACTAATGCAGATACTCCAAGAGATACTGTACAAGCTGTTGAATTTGGAGCAGAAGGTATTGGTTTATGTAGAACAGAGCATATGTTCTTCGCTGAAGATAGAATTATGGCTGTTAGAGAAATGATAGTTGCAAAGAACGAAGAACAAAGAAGAAAGGCATTAGATAAGATTCTTCCAATGCAAAGACAAGATTTCACTGAAATCTATGAAGCATTAGAAGGAATGCCAGCAACAATTAGATTCTTAGATCCACCACTACATGAATTCGTTCCTCACAGTGATGAAGAAATTGCTGAATTATCAAAGGAAATGGGATTAACTTTTGAAGAGTTAAAGGCTACTGTTGAAGATTTACACGAATTCAACCCAATGATGGGTCATAGAGGATGTAGATTAGCAGTATCTTATCCTGAAATTGCTGAAATGCAAACAAGAGCTGTAATTGAAGCTGCTTTAGATGTTAAGGCAAATAAAGGTTATGATATAGTTCCAGAAATAATGATTCCATTAGTTGGAGAAATTAAGGAATTAAAATATGTTAAGGATGTAGTTGTTAAGACTGCAGAAGCTGTTATGGAGGAAAGAGGAATTAAGATTGATTACCATGTTGGTACAATGATAGAAATTCCAAGAGCAGCTTTAACAGCTGATGAAATAGCTAAGGAAGCAGATTTCTTCTCATTTGGTACAAATGATTTAACTCAAATGACATTTGGATTCTCAAGAGACGATGCTGCTAAGTTCTTAGGTTCTTACTATGATAAGAAAATCTATGAACAAGATCCATTTGCTAAGTTAGACCAAACAGGTGTAGGTCAATTAGTTAAGATAGCTGCTGAAAAGGGTAGAGCAACAAGACCTGATATTAAGCTTGGAATCTGTGGAGAACATGGTGGAGATCCATCATCAGTAGAATTCTGCCATAATGTTGGATTAAACTATGTTTCATGTTCACCATTTAGAGTACCATTAGCTAGATTAGCTGCAGCTCAAGCACAAGTTAAAAATCCAAGATAATAAGATATTAAAAATATAAGAGGATGATTTGATCATCCTCTTATTTATTATTTAGGAAATTATATTAATTTATCTGCATTCCAATCTGCTTCTTGCATTTTATTTATAATAGACATGGTGAATTCAAGATGATGATCAATTTTAGAACTTGATTTAAGTAATAATGTGAAGAATGAGTTTTTATTGCATTTTTTTATATTTTTATAATAATCTCTAGATATTTTCCAGTACTTTTGTGGAAAGCATATATATGAAACAATATACTTTAAATCCGATGGAGATAGGTGGTTATGGGAATTATAAGCCTTTATAATAGAGGTTGCTAGCTCTAAATCCCATTTTGTATTATCTCTTTTTAAGAGCCTTCTTAAAAAGTATGATAAATCATGAGCACAATAATCATACTTACATTTATCAAAATCAATAATCCAAATAGAATCATCTTCTTCAAATATTATATTCTTATTAACATAATCACCATGACATAGTGATCTGCTTAGTTCTTTTTCATCTATTAAAGATGAAACTTCTAAGGAGAGCTTTGCAAGCTCTAAATTTTTATCAAATTTTTCTAAGAACTCCCTAGAAAACTTGTCTTTATATTGAAATGCTAAATTAGATGTTTGTAATAATTGTTCAAAATGTTTTGCTGTAGATACATAAATGTTATCAAATCCTATTCTGTTAGCACTTCCTTTAATTGGTGTAAAATCAAATGATGACTTGTGCATTTCAGCAAGTTTAACAGCTGAAGAAATGACATGATTCAAATTATCAAAATCACATTTCACACCATTAATCCAAGGAGTTAGGATAAATAGCATACCATCATATCTTACAAATCTTCCCTTATTAACTGTAGGTAAAAGATTAGGAACATTAATGTTATGCCTATGTAACCATTCTAAAGCGGAATATACATAAAGTAGCTCGTCCTCTGCAAAATATACTTTCTTTAAACAATAACTATCATGCTTTCCGTCTACCTTATAAACTGCTCTTTGTTTTTCTGTATCTTTAAACTTAACCATATTTACATCAGCATATCCAAGATCATAATATGGAAGTATATTTTGAGCTATATTACTATTTGAAAAAATAGATTCATCTAAGTTGGTTGCAAAATCACTCATTGAGACACTCCTTTAAAAATTACTCATTATTATCATATTAATTGGATTTTATAAATATACTAATGATATTTTTTTAAAATATAAAAATACTGGATATTATTAAAACTTATAAGAAATAATATTTACAGGTAATAAATAAAGGATTTAAGAGATAAATATAGAATGATATATAGGAGGTGATTTTATATGGACATAAGGGAAAAAATCGAGACTTTTGAAAGGTTGACATTTATTGATAAAGCAACTTTCTCTGATAAATCATTAGGTCGCGAAAAAGTTGAGAGCGATGATGTTGTTAGAACATGTTTTATGGTGGACCGCGATAGAATTATTCATTGTAAATCATTTAGACGTTTAAAGCATAAGACTCAAGTTTATATAAAAACCTTCGGAGATCATTATAGAACAAGATTGACCCATACATTAGAGGTGGCTCAGATTGCTAGAACTATAGGGGTTGGAATTAGATTGAATGAAACCTTAATAGAAGCTATTGCATTAGGTCATGATTTAGGTCATGTAGCATTTGCCCATAATGGGGAAGAAGTTTTAAATGAGTTTTTGCCAAATGGATTTAGACACAATGAGCAAAGTGTAAGAGTAGTAACAAAATTAGAGAATGAAGGTAAGGGATTAAACCTTACTAAAGAGGTTATAGATGGTATACTACATCATAGTGGCTTAAGAAGTGCATCTGATGATAAAGGGGCATTAACCTTGGAGGGAAGAGTTGTTCAGGTAAGTGATAAGATAGCATATATAAATCATGATATAGATGACTCTATAAGAGCTGGTTTGTTGTGGGAAAATGATATCCCAAAAGAATTACTTAAAACCCTTGGAAAAACTCATTCTGAAAGAATTGAAACCTTGGTGTTAGATTTTATTAATACATCAAATAAGAATTTGGAAGAAGGAATTAACTCAGTTGGATTAAGTAAAGAAATTGAAGAAGCTATGAGAGAGCTTAGGGCATTTATGTTTAAGAATATATATTTATCTGAGGAACTTAAAGAAGAGAGAAGTAAGGCGAAGTTTATTCTAAATGAATTAATAAATCATTATATGAAACATATAGAAGAAATGCCAGAGTTGTATAGAAATATTGCAGAATGTGAGGGGCCTAAAAGAGGGGTAGCAGATTATATTGCTGGGATGAGCGATGATTATTGTCTTAGTCAGTTTAATAAAATATTTGTCCCTAAATTGGTAATATATTAAAGTGGAGTATATTTTTTGAGATTTAAGGAAAGATAAGTAAGTCAAAAAGTTAGAAAATAATTTTAAAATCAGAAGGAATAGTAAGCAATGTGTCGAATAATATATAAATTGTTGAAAAAAATTTTGTAAGGAGGGGGAAAGCTTCCTTGCGTATATCAGAAGAATTAATTGAAAGAATCAAACAAGAAAATGACATAGTAGATATAATTTCAGAAACTGTTAGGTTAAAGAGGTCAGGACGTAATTATATGGGGCTTTGCCCATTTCACAATGACCATTCTCCATCTTTTTCAGTTTCGCAAGATAAGCAAATATATAAATGTTTTTCATGTGGAGAGGCAGGAAATGTTTTTACTTTTGTCATGAAACAAAAAAACCTAAACTTTTTAGAAGCAGCAAAGTATTTGGCTGAAAAGGTAAATATACCTTTAGATTTAGGTGATGGAGAGCCTAGCAAAATAACAAAAAAGAAGGAAGTGCTTTACAAAGCAAATATTGAAGCAGGGAGATTCTTTTTTAAAAACTTATCTCAAGATAAGAAAGCAAAAGAATATTTCTTAAATAGAGGAATAAAAGAATCCACTATAAGAAAATTTGGATTAGGGTATTCTAAAGATAGCTGGAATAGCTTAATTTATCATTTAAGGAGAATGGGCTTAAAAGAAGATGCTTTGCAAGAAGCTGGATTAGTTCTTAAAAGCGAAAAGAAAGGTACCTTTTATGATAGATTTAGAAATAGAGTTATGTTCCCGGTTTTTGATATCAAGGGAAGGGTAATTGGCTTTGGTGGTAGAGTTTTAGATGATTCTAAACCAAAGTATTTAAACTCACCAGAAACTTTAGTTTTCCAAAAGGGTACTAATCTATATGGATTAAATTTTGCTATTAAAGAGAGGATGGAGGATAGATACTTCATCATAGTAGAAGGGTATATGGATTGTATTTCACTACATCAGTATGGGATTACTAACGTAGTTGCATCACTTGGAACAGCATTGACTACTAATCAGGCAAGGTTATTAAAGAGATATGCAGACAAAGTAATTATTTCATATGATGCTGATGTTGCAGGTCAAACAGCAACTCTTAGAGGGTTAGAAATTTTAAGAGATGCAGGCTTTGATGTTAGAGTACTTACAATACCACAGGGTAAGGATCCTGATGAATTTATTAGATCAAATGGGAAAGAGGCTTTCTTAAAATTGATTAATTCTGCAACACCATTAATAGGCTATCGTCTAAAAAGGGCAGAAGAGGGAATTGATTTTAAAAATGAACAATCTTTAATTAAATATGGGGAGAGAGTTACAGAAATACTAGCAGATTTGAATCCAGTTGAAAAGGATGTTTATATAAAAAGGATATCTGAGGACACTGGATTGAAGGAACAATCACTCTATGATTTGTTATCTATGGCACAAAACAGAAAAGAAGAGCCTTTTATGAATAAAAAGGAAGAAATTGGAACAAAATTATATGTAGAGCCTGCTTATTTAAAAGCTGAAAGAAGTCTTATAAAACTTATGTTTAAGGAAGGTTATTATGAAGAAATTGAAAAACAAATTTCTAGTGATGATTTTAACCTAGGGGCTCATAAAAAAATCTTCTCTTTAATTTCTAAAGGGAAAGAAGAAGGTGCTGAAAATTTATTAGCATATGTAGAAAGTGGTTGTGATGATGTTGAATCATCTAAAGAGTTTGTGAAAATTAAGGAACTTAGGGTATTAGAAGCTAGTGATGAGAGAAAGCTAATTAGAGATTATATAAATAGGATAAAAACATTTAAATTAACTTCAAAAATTGAATGTTTAAAAAAGGAGCAAAAAGACTTGGAACAAAAGGGAAGGATTGAAGAATCAATAAAACTCGCAATAGAGCTCAACAAATTAAATGAGGAGCTTAAGAGGGAGAAAGGGGTTATTGGTCATGGCGAAAGGAGGTAAGAAAGAAATGGCAGAAGAAACTAAAGCAAAAAGCAAAAAGACTGGTAATGATAAAAAAGATAGAAATAACAAGATGGCCATTGTTAAGAATTTAATAGAAAAAGGTAAGAAGAATGGTTCATTAACTTATAAAGAAATTATGGATGACATAGAGAACATAGATTTAGGACCAGAACAAATAGAAAAGATTTATGAGGTACTTGAATCTATGGGAATAGAAGTAATAGGTGATATTAATGGTGCTGAAGAGGTTGAAGAAGAAGTAGATCTTTCAATACCAGAAGGTATTGCTATTGATGACCCTGTTAGAATGTACTTAAAAGAAATAGGTAAGGTGCCACTATTATCTTCAGAAGAAGAAATAGAACTTGCTTTAAGAATTGAACAAGGGGATCAATATGCTAAGAAGAAGTTAGCTGAAGCTAACTTAAGACTTGTTGTAAGTATAGCTAAGAGATATGTTGGTAGAGGTATGCTATTCCTAGACCTTATTCAAGAAGGTAACTTAGGACTTATTAAAGCTGTTGAAAAGTTTGATTATAGAAAAGGGTTCAAATTCTCTACATATGCTACATGGTGGATAAGACAGGCGATTACAAGAGCTATAGCAGACCAAGCAAGAACAATTAGAATACCAGTTCATATGGTTGAAACTATAAATAAGCTTATAAGAGTACAAAGACAATTACTTCAAGAGTTAGGAAGAGATCCATTCCCAGAAGAAATTTCAAAGGTTATGGATTTACCAGTTGAAAAAGTAAGAGAAATTCAAAAAATAGCACAAGAGCCAGTTTCTTTAGAAACTCCAATCGGTGAAGAAGAAGATAGCCATTTAGGTGATTTTATTCCTGATGATGAAGCTCCAGCACCAGCAGAAGCTGCAGCATTTACTATGCTAAAAGAACAATTAATAAATGTTCTAGATACTTTAACTCCAAGAGAAGAAAAAGTATTAAGATTAAGATTTGGTCTTGATGATGGTAGAGCAAGAACTCTTGAAGAAGTAGGTAAAGAGTTTAATGTAACAAGAGAAAGAATAAGACAGATAGAAGCTAAGGCTTTAAGAAAACTTAGACATCCATCAAGAAGCAAAAAGCTTAAGGATTATTTAGATTAATATATACTAAAAAAACATCTGTTGAAAAACAGATGTTTTTTAATACCTAGGGTAAAATATACTTATATTCTATTAGAAAGAGGTTTAACATGGACATTAGTAAAAGATTAGAGTTTATAGCAAATCATATAGATAAATGTGAAAGTATTATAGATGTTGGTACAGATCATGGATACATCCCAATATATGCAGTGAAAAAAGGGCTTTGTAATAAGGCTATAGCATCTGATATAAATAAGGATCCTGTTAAAAAAGCACAATTAAATGTAGCTATAGAAGGATTATCGAAGAAAATAGATGTTAGGCTAGGGGGAGGATTACAAACAGTTGATATAAAAGAGGTAGAAGGTGTTGTAATTGCAGGTATGGGAGGAAACTTAATTAGGGATATACTAGAGCATGATAAAAAGAAGTTACCTTTTTATAAATTTTTAATATTACAACCAGCTCAAAACCCAGAAGTTCTTAGAGAATACTTGTATAACAACGGATATGAAGTTTTAGAAGAGGATTTATGTTTTGATGAGGGAATTTACTATGAACTATTTAAAGTAAGGAAAAAAAGTAAGGAAAATATGAAGTTAGACCCTATATATTATGAGTTTTCACCTATACTATTAAAAGATAAGCACCCTTTAATGATAGGGTATCTAAAAGAAAAAGAAGAAAAATATAATAGAATATTAAGCTTTATAAAAGAAGATAGTGAAAGTGCAATAAGAAGAAAAAAAGAAGTCCAAGATAAATTGAATGAAATAAAAAGATTTATTGAAGAGGTGAAATAAATGACCATAACAGTAAAAGATATATCAAAAGAAATGGAAAAGTTAGCACCAATATTCTTAAAAGAAGACTTTGATAATGTGGGACTTATGGTTGGATCTAAGGATAAGGAAGTGAAAAAAGTTCTGTTAGCTTTAGATTGTACTAAAGATGTTGTTGAAGAGGGAAAAAGGGAAGGGGTAGACCTTATTATAACTCATCATCCATTAATATTTAGAAAACCAAGTAGAATTGTAAATGATGATCTTCAGGGATGGAAGATAATAGAATTTATAAAGAATGATATATCTTTATATTCAAGTCATACTAATTTAGATTCAACTAAGGATGGGATAAATGAGGAAATTGTTAAGGTATTAGGTTTTTCTCATGGGAAACTTATTGAGTCCTCCAAGGTTAAGGGATTTGAGGAATGTGGCTTAGGTAGAGTTGTTTACTTAGATAGTGAAATAGAATTAAATAATCTTATAAATATAGTTAAAGAGAAGCTTGGAATAAGCAGTTTAAGGGTTGTAGTAGGAAAAGAAAAAGTGAAAAATATAGCTATAATAAATGGAAGTGGTCAAGACTTCTTTGGAAAGGCTATAGGAATGGGAGCAGATTGCATAATAACTGGTGATACTTCATATCATTTTGCTTCTGATTATAAAGAAATGGGAGTTTCAATTATAGACCCAGGACATTTTCCTACAGAATGGATAGTATTTTTAAAGGTAATGAAAAAGATAGAAGAGAAATTTAGTACTATTGAATTCATTCACTCTAAATGCAGTAAAGACCCTTATGAATATGTATAAAATAAGTATTTTTTTAAGTTATAAACATATATAAATAGTAGAACTCATCAATTTTGAGGAGGAACTATTATTAGTACACAGAAAGATTTTAAAAAGGCTTTTAAAAATATTAGGGAAAATTTTCAAAGTGGAATGAATAGAAGTTCTAGAGGATGGAGAAGCTGGCCAATATTTTATTTTTGTAGCCCTTTTAAGTTTATTATATTATGTGGACTTTTGGCTACATTACTTCTTTGTGGAGTTGGATTATATGGTCTAATTGTAATAATTCTTTTAGTGCTATTATTTATATTTGTTCCCTAATTGTAAAAAAGTTCAGCTTGTAAAAATATAAGGAGTATGATATTATAGTCCTTGCGAGTGAGACGTGCAATCGCTGCTAGTCTTTGAACTAGGAGAGGAAAGTCGGGGCTCCGTAGGGCAGGGTGCTGGATAACGTCCAGTCAAGGTGACTTGAAGGAAAGTGCAACAGAGAGATACCGCCTATTTTTATAGGTAAGGGTGGAAAGGCGAGGTAAGAGCTCACCAGCGTGGTGGAGACATCACGGCTATGTAAACCCCACCTGGAGCAAGACCGAATAGAGAGGCATTTAAGGGGTTGCCCGCCCCGCCTCTGGGTGTGTCGCTTGAGCTTGCTGGCAACAGTAAGCCTAGATAGATGATTGCTTAAGACAGAACCCCGCTTATGGCTTATCTCGCAAAAAGAGATTTCAAGGGTTTGAAGGGAATAGGTTAAATTTTTCCCTTGCAGTTTCCCTTATTATATTTATAAGCTTTGTAATAGAGATGTAATCTTATTGGTTGCATCTCTATTCATTTATATTTATTTATAGAGTTTTGCATAGATTTTTTGTAGATGCTGTTAAGTTATCTAAGTTGTGAAAGAATTGTAAAAAATATATAAATGGTGTTGACCGAGTTTTAAAGGTATATAATAATTGTTTTATAAAAAAGTAACAAAGTAACAAAAAAATGTATTTTATTCAGATATACTAAACTTAGGAGGAGTTAAATGAGAGACAATAGAAAAACAAGTGAAGCGCAAAGGAAGGCAGATAAAAGATGGAGAGAAAAAAATAGAGAGCATGCAAATTATTTAAAAAATAGAACTAGTGCAAGGTGTTTTATAAGAAATAAAGCTACACTAGAAGATATAGAAGAGTTAAAAGAGTTACTTAGATTAAGAGCTGAAGTGTTAAGTAAAGAAAATAATCTATTATGTTAAAGGCTAGAATATAGTTAGGATTCTAGTCTTTATTTTTGTAGTCGTAGAAAATTTTAATTTGCTAGGTTACTCTCTATTATCTTTTTTATCCTACATTAATGAAATTGTATACATAATATGATATAATAATTTAATAACTATACTTTTAATTAATGAGGTGGGGGAATGGTTAAATTAGTTAGAAAATTTGTTACAGATATTAGGTTAAGTAAACTTAATGCAGTGAAATATAGTGGTATTGTAGCCTTCTTAATTTTTGCTACTTCAGTTACTTATAAGAATTTAATGGGGACTCCAGTAAAAGATGCGATAATAATATCTGGTATTAGTGCAGCAATATTATTTGTAGCTCTTTATTTTATGTGTTTTGCAATTGTAAAGCAAATGGATAAACAAGATGCAAGAATTGAAGCTGAGAAGCAAAGGGAATTAGAAGAAAGAAGAAGAAGGCTTGAAGAAAGAAGCGGAAAAAAAGTTAATAATAAAAAGAAGAAGAAAAATAGACAAGCTGATAATGAATAGTGAAAATGGTGAAGGATAAAGTTTATCCTTCACCATTAGTTTTTATTATGTATAGACAAGTTATAAAATTTTAATATTTTTCTGTGACTTGGAGCTTGCGACGGAACAAGCAAAATAAATATCTATCCCACCTTTTTTAGTTGAAAATAGCTGTTACCCATTCGTTGCTTTGATGCTTTTCTATCATATTAAATCCATTAGACTCTACCATAGACTTGATGTTATCAAAACTCCACTCAACTAAACCAGAAACAAGAAGGGTTCCATTGTCCTTTAAATGAGACTTAATAAAGTCCATAAACATATGAGTTTCTTCTCCACCAATGTTTATATATATCCAATCAAATTTACCCTCAATGTTAACTTCCTTAGAAAGAGCATCTCCAACAAAGACCTTTATGTTATTTAGGTTATTTAAAGAAGCATTTAGTTCCACTTCATCTTTTACATCCCTAATGTCTAAAGCAACTACTTCACTAGCTCCTTTAATTGCTGTTGCAATGGATAGTATACCTGATCCAGTTCCTATATCTAATACTCTTTTATTAGAAAAGTCCTTTGAAAGAATTACTCTAAGAAGATCTTGAGTAGTTTCATGTAGACCAGTACCAAAAGCTCCTTGAGAAATAAAGTTTATTTTATTTTTACCTTCTATTTCTTCATCAGGAGAAGCAAGGACCCAGTTATCATCTATATCTATAGCAGGTAAAGAAAAATCATCATAGTCATAGTTTTCTTCATATACATTAATAGGTGTTTCATTAATTAAATTAGAAACCTCGTTTTTAAAACTTTCTAAGTCTTCCTCTGGTCCATCAAAGGCAACTTTTAATGAGGTTAATTCATCTTCCTTTTCTATATATCCATACCCATTTTCATCAGTAGTTATTTCTAATGGACTTTCATAAAATGCGTTATAGATTTCGTTTATTTGTAGTACTTCTATTTTTTCATCTACTTTATTTAAAGGCATATTATAACAAATAATAAACATAGAAAATCTCCTCTCTTTTAAGCTAATATCATATTATTACAAGAAAACGATTATGTAAAGTATGGAGGAATGTGATAAAATTATGATTAGGATTTAAGGAGGGATAGACATGAAAAAAATAGTTGTTTTAGATGGAATCACTTTAGGAAATGTTGACTTTGATAAGTTAAAAGAATTTGGTGAATTGGTATACTTTGATAAAACAAATGCTGATGAAGTAGCTGACAGAGTAAAGGATGCAGCAATAGTACTAACCAATAAAGTTGTATTAAATAGAGAAAACTTAAAAGATGCAAGTAAATTAGAATTAATTTGTGAGATGGCTACAGGATTTAATAATATTGATATAGAGTATGCTAAGGAGAGAAATATTGCAGTAACTAATGTTGCAGGATATTCTACACCAACTGTAGCTCAGCATACATTTGCAACATTATTGCATTTATATGACAAGATTTCTTATTATGATAATTTCGTTAAGAGTGGAGCTTACTCATCATCAGGATTATTTACTAACTTAGATAAGCCTTACAATGATATAGAAGGCAAGAGATGGGGCATAGTAGGATTAGGAGCTATAGGAAGAAAGGTGGCTCATATTGCAGATGCCTTTGGTTGTGAAGTGGTATACTATTCAACATCAGGAAAAAACAACAGTTCAGATTATAGAAGAGTAGAACTAGATGAGTTATTAAGAGAATGTGATATTATATCAATTCATGCTCCTTTAAATGAGAATACTCAAAGCTTATTTAATTATGAAAATATAAGCAAAATGAAGAAGGATGCTGTACTGATTAATATGGGAAGAGGACCTATAGTAGTTGATGAAGACTTGGCTAAAGCTATTGATGAAGAGCTTATAGCTGGTGCAGCTTTAGATGTATTTATGGTAGAACCTATGCCAGCAGATAACCCATTTTTAAAGGTTAAAAATAAGGATAGATTAGTACTAACTCCACATATTGCATGGGCTAGTATTGAAGCTAGAGAAAGATTATTTAAGGATTTAATAGAAAATATACATGCTTTTTATAGAGGAGAAGTTAGAAATAGAATAGTTTAAAAAAATAAGCCTAGGATTACTAGGCTTATTTTAATACATATTCTTCAATTGCTTTAATTACTCCATAATTTCTGTTACTCTTTGCTATATAGTTACCATATTGTTTCATATCTTCATTTGCATTTTCCATAACAAAACTAAATTTAGCTTTACCAAGCATTTCTATATCATTGTAGAAGTCGCCAAAAACCATAGTTTCTTCATAAGAAATATTTTCATCCTTTTGAATTTTTTCTAAGGCAGCTCCTTTATTAACATTCTTATTCATAATATCAAGCCATATTTCACCGGCAACTACAACCATAAATTCATCTCCAAATAGAGGATTTAAAACTTTATTTGAATTATTGGCAGCTCCTGAAAGGTCACAAAGTGTAATTTTAAAAATATCATCATCAATAGAATATAAGTCTTCTATTACATGCTTTTTTATATAGTATTTATCAATTTCTTTTAAGAAATCATCACTACATGGTTTATGATATGCACCTTTTGTACCACATAAAATTAACTCTATGTTTTCTATATCTTCACAAGCTTTTATAATGGCTGTTACAGAGTCTTTCTTTATGATATCTATGCAAGACTTACCTTCATCTTCGACTACATAAGCACCATTGTCACAAATGTAATAAATGTGATCTGAATAAGGCTTGAAGTTATCATATAAAGTAGGGTAAGGTCTTCCGCTAGCTACTACAAATTTAACATTTTTATCATTTAGTTTTTCTAATACTTCAAAAAAGTTAGATGGTAGCTTCCCGTGTTCATCTAATAATGTTCCATCCATATCTGTTGCAATTAACTTTATCATATAGTTCACCCTTTTCATTGAATAATTTTCATTAGTACTTCATAAGCTATTATACCATAGTAAAAGAGCTAGAAAAATAAATACATTAATAAGAAACAAATGGAAATATTGACATATAATCAATAATATAGTAATATTACAAATAAGTTAATAATAAGAAAAACGTTGATTGAGAGTAGTAGAAAGGAAAGATTCTTTTTAGAGAGCGAGTGCTTTGCTGGGAAACTCGTAGGAATAACTTTTGAACTTGCTCATGAGTTGTAAGGTTTAATTTAAATCTTATCGGTATATCTACCGTTATTTTAAGTAAGTATAATTTTGGATGGTACCGCGTAAATCGCTCCAATAAGGAGTAATTTACGCGGTTTTAATATTATATGAGAGGTGAAATTTTAGATGGGGTTAGTTCAGTAGAGAAAATAATTATTGTGATTTTAAAGCTTAAAGGGGTAATAGAATCGCTGTGATTTTATATAGGTTTTATAAAAGCAATAAGTATTAATAAAGGGGGCTTAAAACATGTTAAATGTAAACAAATATAAGAGATTTAAAACTATTAATTTTAAGGAAAGAACTTGGCCGAATAAAGAGGTTACAAAGGCACCTATATGGTGTTCTGTAGATTTAAGAGATGGTAATCAGGCTTTGATAAGTCCTATGACAGTAGATGAAAAGGTTGAAATGTTTAACCTATTAACTAAATTGGGGTTTAAGGAAATTGAAATAGGTTTTCCTTCTGCATCACAAATAGAATTTGATTTTTTAAGGACACTTGTTAATAATAATTTAATTCCAGATGATGTTGTTGTACAAGTGTTAACACAAGCAAGACCTCACTTAATTAAAAGAACTTTTGAAGCCTTAGAAGGGGTGAAAAAGGCTGTTGTTCATATTTATAATTCAACGTCTATACTTCAAAGAGATGTTGTGTTTAATATGAGTAAAGAGGAGATAAAAAATATAGCTGTAGAGGGAACAAAGTTAGTAAAAGAATATGTTAAAGAGTTTAATGGGGAAGTTATTCTAGAATATTCTCCAGAGAGTTTTACAGGAACAGAGGTAGAATATGCATTAGATGTTTGTGAAGCTGTTTGTGATGTATGGGAAGCATCAAAAGATAAAAAAGTTATAATTAATTTACCATCTACAGTTGAAATGGATACTCCAAATGTTTTTGCAGATCAAATAGAATGGATGTGTACTCATTTTAAGGATAGGGAACGTGTAATAGTAAGTGTGCATCCTCATAATGATAGAGGAACTGGCGTAGCTGCTGCTGAATTAGCTTTGTTAGCGGGGGCTGATAGGGTTGAAGGTACTTTATTTGGGAATGGTGAAAGAACAGGTAACGTTGATATAGTTAATATTGCGCTTAACATGTATTCTCAAGGGGTGGATCCTAGCCTAGAATTAAATAATATTCAAGAAGTTATAGATGTATATGAAAGATGTTGCAAAATACCAGTTCATATAAGGCATCCATATGCAGGAGAACTAGTTTTCACGGCTTTCTCAGGATCACATCAAGATGCTATTAATAAGGGGATGGCAAAGTATAGGGAAAGAGAGGGACAATATTGGGAGGTGCCTTATCTTCCAATTGATCCAAGTGATTTAGGTAGAGAATATGAAGCTTTAGTAAGGATTAATAGTCAATCTGGTAAGGGTGGAATAGCCTTTGTTATGGATAGATACTTTGGATATAAGATGCCAAAGAAGATGCATAAAGAATTTGCTGATGTAATTCAAAAAATATCAGAAGAAAGAGGAGAAGTGGCTCCACAAGTAATAATGCAAAAATTTGAAGAGGAATACTTAAATAGAGAGGAGCCTTTCAAATTAATTAAATGTTCTGTGTCAGAAGAGGATTCTAATTCCAATGTAACTGTTAGGTTCTTATATAAGGGGGTAGAAAAAGAGTTTACTTCTGTTGGAAATGGACCAATAGATTCATTGAAAAAAGCCTTGATTAAATCTGAATTAATAAACACAAGTATTTTAGATTATGCAGAGCATTCAATGGGAGAAGGGTCAGAAGCGAAGGCTGCAGCTTATGTAAATATGAAGAGAATTGATAATGGAGAAGAAACCTTTGGTGTTGGTGTAGATTCTAATATTACAACTGCTTCAATGAAAGCTGTATTCAGTGCTATAAATAGACTTTATAAGTAATAAACAAAACGCTACTTTTTTAAGTAGCGTTTATTTTTTGATGCAGTCTATGATGAAAGGACAAATGTGTTTTATATACTTGCAACATATGGCAAATTAATATATAATAATTTCATAAAATAAAATATTAAAGTTCGGATGAAGATAGTGGGAGAGCGACAAATTTATTTTGTCCACCGAAGAGGGAAAATCTTTCAGGTTATAGGACCGCTATTGGACGAGCCTCTGGAGAGACTCTAGAAGAGCACCGAAGGAGCAAGGCTAAAATAGCTGAAACTCTCAGGTAAAAGGACAGGGGATATGAGATTGTATCATGTTTTTTTGTGATGCAATTTATCATAATCTCCTCCAGTAAATTATAATTTAGGGAGGATTTTTTTATGCAATTAAAAGACTTATTACAAAACATTAGTGACTTCATATGGGGGCCACCATTATTAATTTTACTAGTAGGTACAGGGGTATATTTAACCTTAAGGTTAAGGCTACTTCAAATATTCAAATTACCACTAGCTTTAAAATACGTATTTGGAAAAGATGAAGAAGAAAATGATGAAGGGGCAGAAGGGGATGTATCAAGCTTTGGTGCTTTATGTACAGCATTATCAGCTACAATAGGTACAGGTAATATTGTAGGTGTAGCTACAGCTGTAAAAGCAGGAGGCCCAGGGGCTTTATTTTGGATGTGGATAGCAGCTTTCTTTGGTATGGCAACTAAATATGCTGAAGGAGTATTAGCTATTAAATATAGAGAAGTGGATGAAAATGGTAATATGGCAGGAGGTCCAATGTATTATATACAAAATGGACTAGGGCTAAAATGGTTAGCAAAGATATTTGCAGTTTTAGGAATTGGTGTTGCTTTTTTTGGTATTGGAACATTTGGACAAGTAAAATCAATTTCTGACGCAGCATCAATAACATTTAAAGTTCCTTTAATACTTACAGCTGTAATAGTTACAGTATTAGTAGCATTAGTTACTTTAGGTGGAATAAAAAGAATATCTAGGGTATCAGAAAAGGTTGTTCCTTTTATGGCTGGAATATATATATTAGGAGCAGTATTAGTATTAATTTGTAATTATAGCGCTATACCAGAAGCATTATCAATTATTATAAGAAGTGCATTTAATCCTCAAGCAGCATTAGGGGGAGCAGCAGGTATAACAGTTCAAATAGCATTACAAAGAGGGGTAGGTAGAGGAGTATTTTCAAATGAAGCAGGTCTTGGAAGTGCACCTATTGCAGCAGCAGCAGCTAAAACTAAGTCCCCAGTTAGACAAGGGTTAATATCAATGACAGGTACTTTCTTTGATACTATAGTTATATGTACTATGACTGGTCTTGCAATAGTTTTAACTGGAGCATATTCAAGTCCCTTAGAAGGAGCAGCTTTAACAACAGCAGCTTTTGAAGCTGGATTACCTTTCGCTGTAATAGGTAAGTATATTGTAAATATAGGGTTAATATTCTTTGCATTTACAACAATTTTAGGGTGGAATTACTATGGTGAAAGATGTGCTGAGTACTTATTAGGTGTTAAATCTATATTGCCATATAGAATAATATTTATAGCACTTGTAGCAGTGGGACCATTTTTATCATTAGATTTAATATTTATAATAGCAGATATAGTTAATGGAATGATGGCTTTTCCTAATTTAATAGGATTAATTGGACTAAGAAAAGTGGTTATAAAAGAAACAGAAGATTATTTTCAACAGTTAAAAGAAGAAGTGGCATTGCCGGCGTAATGAAAATCTAGGAAAGTATAAAATATAAAGTCAAGGATAATAATTTTATAATTTCCTTACCTTTAATAGGAGTGGGGTGGATATTTGTCTTGATGTGACTTGGAGCGCAGCGACGGAACAAGCAAAATAAATATCCACCCTACCTTTTTGTTCTTTAGGAAAATTAATAAATAATAAAGAAATAAATAAGAAACCTATGTTAGTATAATAATAGTACATATATAAATAGGTGGTAAGATGGTTAAAAGAAGAAGAAAAGTATACAAAAGAAGAAAAATAAATAGAAATAAGTATAAGTTTTTAATAAGAAGAGTATTGGCTTTTATTTTGTTAGTTACATTCTTTATAGGATTAAAATATATACTTACTAATAAGAAAGAATTTATATCTTCAGAAAGTATAAATAATTATATAGAGTATGTAGATAGCTTTAGCGGATGGAGAAAGCAATTAAACTGGAAAGAAGTAGCTGCTATAGATGGCATTAAAAACATAGATTTTAATAATATAAATAAAAAGAAGATAGAGGAAATTTGTAAGTGGTTTTATGATGAGGATAATAACATAAAGGATTTTGAGAAGGTTATAGAAGGACAAAACTTTACAGATAAAGAGAGAAAAAAGGCTGAAAAGAATTTGAAAAATTTAAGTGAAGTTAGTTTGAGAAATATTAGGGGAGACTCTGATAAAGAAAAGGACAAGTTGATAGAAAATATGAAATCAATAAGTATAGATAATTATAAGAAAAGCGGAGTTTTACCTTCAGTAACTATTAGCCAAGCTATCTTAGAATCAAACTGGGGTAAATCTGAATTATCTGCTAAGTATAATAATTATTTTGGGATAAAGGCAAGTGCAGGGTGGAATGGGAAAATAGCCACTTTCTCAACTAAAGAAAATTACAATGATACTATAAAAGCTAATTTTAGAGCATATGATTCCTTAGAAGAGTCTGTTAATGATCTTGGGAACTTTTTAAATGTAAATAGTAGATATAGAAAACATGGATTATTTGATGGGAAGAACTATATTGAGCAAGCACAAGCCTTAGAGGATGCAGGATATAGCACTAAAAAGAACTCTAAAGGAGAGGCTATTTACGCAGATTTATTAATAGAGTTGATTAAGGATAATAATTTAATGATTATTGATAGTGAAGCAGTTAAAAATGAATAAAAATGACTATGAAAAAACCCCAGTATTTAATACATGGGGTTTTTTTAAAAGAAACAAAAGGTACAATTTCATAAATACCAAAAGGTAATTATAAACTTAGCTTATTTTTATTAGAAAAGTATAATTTTAAAACTTCTTTTGAATTAATATTATCCCAGTCTAAGTGGTCTATTAAGAATTCTCTCCCTAAAACTATATAATGACTCTCATCAAAATTTAAATAATCTTCATAACATATGTTACTAGTTGAGGTTATTTCTTTAATAGATTTTCTAGTTAGCAAATGCTTTTTATATATCTTTGAACACTCTTTTACTATAGGGTCTAATTTATCAACAGGATCTATATCAAAAAATGAATGTGCTATATGACTAGGGATACTTGAGTCCTCATATATAATCATACCTTCTTTGCAAGGTAGCAATTCTCTTATTTCTTCTGGGGCATTATTAAACTTAATATTTAACATAGTAGAAAAGGTAGCAGTTTGCATTTTTGTAAAAGTACTTATTTGTATATGTATAGCTGCTAGATAACACTTGATAGAATTAAGCTTGTCCCCTAATAAATAGTAGGCATTACCTAAAAGCATATAAGATGGAGCTGAAGTTGGGTTAAGTTTTATAGCTTTTACAAGGGCAACTTTAGCCAATTTCAACTCATTCTTTTTTATAGCATCTTCTGCCAGCTTTGTTAAAGCTACAACTTCTTTCATATGCATTCCCCTTTCTATGATTACCATAATATTATTATATCACCTAAGAAAAGGTAATAAAAGTAAAAATGGATATTTAATAACTTACTTTAAATTTATTCTCATCTTCTATCAAACTTATTTTCTTAAGGGAGTAATCATCAACACGAATAAATCTATTTCCTTCTTTTATGATAGATAGAAATTTAGCTATATTTTCTTCCAAGCCTTGAACTTGTATTTCAACCATTCCATTATTTAAATTTCTTGCAAATCCAGTTAGGTCATATTTTATAGCATTACTTTGAGCAAAGTATCTAAAGCCTACCCCTTGTACTCTTCCTTCAACTATAATTAAGCATCTAATCATAAAATTATCCTCCAAATCTTAATTATTCATTTAGAAAGATTATATCATACAACATAAAATTAACGAAATACAAAAAATATTGCAAATTTTCAGAAAACAAGATATAATTTCTTTGGGTATTGTGAAAATGAGGAGGTAATTCAAAATGTTAGAAAAGAGTTTGGTTTTAATTAAGCCAGATGCAGTGGAGAAAGATATAATTGGTGAGGTAATTAGTTATTATGAAAAGGCAGGGCTAAAGATTGTTGCTTTAAAAATGGAAAGAGCAACTGAAGAATTAGCAGAAAAGCATTATGCTGAACATAAAGGAAAGCCTTTTTATGAAGGATTAATAAAGTTTATAACTAGAAGTCCTTTGTGTGCTCTTATTGTTGAAGGAGATAATGCTATAGAAAGCGTTAGAAAAATCAATGGAGCAACAAATCCTAATGAAGCAGAAGAGGGAACTATTAGAAAGGCATTTGCTACAAGTAAATCAGAAAATTGTGTACATGCATCTGATTCTGTAGAAAGTGCAAATAGGGAATTGGCAATATGGTTTCCAGAGGTTGTAGAAAGCGTATTAGTAAGTTAATATAAAAAAATAAGCTGTGTAATATTGTAACATTACACAGCTTATTTTTTATAGTTTCCTTTAGTAGGAGTGAGAGGATATTAGTTTTGATGAACAAGTAAAATAAATATCCCCACCACTTTTATTTCTTAAACTTTTTTAATAGATAAAGAATAAGTAATATAAATATTCCTAGAACTAATCCCATACCTAAAAAGCCTAATAGGGAAGGAGAAGTGCTATTATTAGTAGATGTACTACCTATTCTTATCCATTCATCATCATATATCTTTAAAGAATCTCTATCTAAATCTTTAAATACTTCACATTTATCAAGGGTTTCATCAGTAGGATAAGATTCTTTAACTTCATCATCTAACATTTCATATGTTTTCCAGTTAGGAGTATAGTATTGAATATAATCAACATTTTGTAATGAGTTTTCTGGATCAGTTAAGAAGTTTATAAATGCTTCAGCACCTTCTTTATTAGGAGCATCTTTAGGAATTACCATAGCATCAAACCACTTATTAGAACCTTCTTCTGGTACAACATATTCTAGTTTTGGATTTTCACTTATTATGTAATTAGCATCACCTGACCATACAGTTGCAAGTGCTGCTTCGTCATTAATCATAGCATCTTTAACTTGATCAACAAACCATGCCTTAACTATTGGCTTTTGTTCGATAAGTATATCTGCAGCTTGCTTTATTTCTTCTGGATTAGTTGAATTCATTGAATAACCAAGTTTACTTAATGCAATAGCCATAGTATCTCTAACAGAGTTAAACATTATTATTTCTTTATCATATTTTTTATCCCATAGTATATCCCAGCTCTTAACTTCTTCTTTTACAACTTCAGGATTATATATGATTCCTATAGTTCCCCACATATAAGGAACTGAATATTCATTATTAGGGTCATATGATAGGTTCTTAAATTTTTCATCTATATATTTATAATTTGGTACATTATCAAAGTTAATCTTTTCTGCCATACCTTCGTTAATCATTTTTTCAATCATATAGTCAGAAGGAAAAACTAAATCGTACTTATTACTTCCTGATTTAATCTTAGAGTACATGATTTCGTTAGTATCGTATGTAGAATATTCAACTTTGTACCCAGTTTCTTCTTCAAATTTTGTAATTAATTCTTCATCTATATAGTCACCACAGTTAAATACATTAATTACTTTATTAGACTCACTTTTACTGCCTACACAACCTATTAAGGAGCTAGATATAAGAATAGTAGCTGATATTAGGGCAATTAATTTTTTATGCATTTTCAATACTATCACCTCTAGAAGATTTTTTGTTAACTATAAGCAATAAAGCTAAAACAGTAATAAACATTAATGTAGATAAAGCATTAATTTCTGGTTTAATACCCCTTCTTGCCATAGAGTAAATTTCTATAGATAGATTTGAAACTCCAGGACCTGTAGTAAAGAATGAGATTACAAAATCATCTATAGACATTGTAAATGCCATTAAGAATCCTGCCATTATTCCAGGTTTTATTTGAGGAATTATGATTTTTCTTAAAGCATAAAAAGGAGTAGCTCCTAAATCCAAAGCAGCCTCTGTTGTATTTGCAGGAAGCTGTTTTAATTTTGGAAGTACTGAAAGTATTACATAAGGTATATTAAAAGTAATATGTGCTAAAAGCATTGTTGTAAATCCAAAATCTAATTTTATAAATATAAATAGTGACATTAAAGCTATACCTGTAACTATATCAGGGTTTAATACAGGTAGATAATTAATATTAAGTAAGAAGTTCTTACCAAATCCTTTTTTCATATTGTGTATACCTATAGCTGTAATAGTTCCTATTATTGTAGCAATGGTTGAAGCTAAAAGTGCAATAACTACAGTATAGTAAAGAGCACTCATTATATTTTCATTATGAAGTAATTCTCCATACCACTTGAAGGTGAATCCATTCCATTTAGCCATAGTTTTTGAATCATTAAAAGAGTAAATCATAAGTGTTATTATAGGTGCATATAAAAATGCAAATATTATAACAAGATAAAATCTTTTTAAAAACTGTTCAAACTTATTTACCAAAGTCCTGCACTCCCTTCCTTGTCTTCTGAGTCGAATTTATTCATTACTGCCATAGATATAAGGATAACAATCATCATTATTATAGAGATTGCTGAACCAAAGTTACGGTTACCCATAGTAGTAAATTGTTGTTCTATTAAGTTACCAAGAAGCATGTATTGTCCACCACCTAGAAGGCTAGAAATAACAAAGGTAGATACAGCAGGCATAAATACCATAGTTATTCCTGATATAACACCAGGAAGGCTTAGAGGAAATACTACTTTGGTAAATATTTGTTTTCTAGTTGCTCCAAGATCACTTGCAGCATCAATTAAGCTTTGATCCATTTTTGATAGTATAGTGAATATTGGTAATACCATAAAAGGTAAGAAGTTATATATCATACCAAGTAATACTGCACCATCATTATATAAAAACTGTATTGGTCCAATACCGAAGTTAGCTAAAAAGTTATTTACAAAACCATTTTTACCTAGGATTGGTAACCAAGCATAAGTTCTAAGTAGGAAGTTCATCCACATAGGAACTATAAAAAGCATAATAACTAAATTTCTTCTAGATGGAGAAATTTTAGAAATAATATATGCAACAGGGTATCCTAGAATTAAACAGGCAACTGTAGTTAATCCAGCTAACTGTATTGATTTATAAAAAATATGTGCATATTGAGAATTCATTAATCTTGTATAGTTTTCAAGAGAAAAACTGTATCCTTCAGAGGTTTCCACTGTAAAACTAAAAAATAGAACTATTAATAAAGGTATTAATATAAATAATGAACTCCATACTATGTATGGATAAGCAGCAGATTTACTGCTGTTAATTTTCTTCATCTTATCTCACCTTTTTCATGATGTGAATATCTTCAGGATATATATCTAATCCTATTTCACTATCAACTTCAGCAAATTTTATATTATGTAAAATCCAAGTTCTATTATTTTCTTCTACAACCATTTCGTAATGAACACCTTTAAAGATTACAGATTTTACTGTACCCTTTAACATTCCTTCTTCTGCTTTTACTATCTTAAAGTCTTCAGGTCTTATTACAACATCAATTTCTTCATTTGGTTCAAAACCTTTATCTACACATTCAAATTCTCTATCTGCAAAAATAACTTTAAAATCTTCTACCATAACACCATCAAGAATGTTGCTTTCTCCAATAAAGTCAGCTACAAAAGCATTAGCAGGTTCATTATATATATCTTCAGGTGTACCTTTTTGTTGTATAAGCCCTTTGTTCATAACAACTATAGTATCTGACATTGTTAATGCTTCTTCTTGGTCATGTGTTACAAATATAAAAGTGATACCAAGTTCTTGTTGAATTTTCTTTAACTCTAATTGCATTTCTTTTCTAAGTTTTAAATCTAATGCACCAAGAGGTTCATCTAATAGAAGTACTTCTGGTTCATTAACTAAAGCTCTTGCTATAGCAACTCTTTGTTGTTGTCCTCCGCTTAGGGATTCTATACTTCTTTTTTCAAACCCAGATAAAGAAACCATTCTAAGCATTTCTTTTACCTTTTTATCTATTTCATCTTTTGAAAGCTTTTTTATTTTTAACCCAAATGCAATGTTTTCGTAAACATTCATATGAGGGAATAGTGCATATTTTTGGAATACGGTGTTTAATTGCCTCTTATAAGGAGGAACATCTGAGATATCCTTATTTTTAAACATTATACTTCCAGAATCTGCAGTTTCAAAACCAGCTATTATCTTAAGAGTAGTAGTCTTACCACAACCTGAAGGTCCAAGTAAGGTGACAAACTCATTTTTTCTAATGTTTAAAGATAAATTATCTAAGACTGTATTATCGTCGTATTGTTTACTAATGTTTTTTAATTCAATTATATTTTCGCTCAATATAAACACCTCTTTCTAAAAAACTAAATTAAAATGATGGTGGAGTACTAATCCAAATAACTTTTGCAGGAGTTTTTCCGGCATTTGAGATATAATGATTTTCACGTGCTTGATAGTAGAAACTTTCACCTTTTTTTACTTTATAAGTTCTTTCTCCAAGATGTAAAAATATGATTCCTGCAAGTACATATCCAAATTCTTCACCTTCGTGAGGTTCTTCTTCTATATATCTTCCACCTGGTTCAATGGTAATCATTATAGGTTCCATCTCATTCTTTTGAGCATTTGGAACTAACCACATAAGTTGATATTTTAACTCTTCGTTTTCAGTTTCAAACATATCTTCATTAGTGAAGGTAATTCTCTCTTCAGAAGTTTCACTGAAGAACTCTTTTAAGTTTGTACCTAATATCTCTAGTATATCCATTAAAGTTGCAATAGATGGTGAAGTTAGATCATTTTCTAATTGAGAAATAAATCCTTTTGATAATTCACACCTATTTGCAAGCTCTTCTTGTGTTAATTGTTTTTCAACTCTTAATCTTCGAATTTTGTCTCCTATTTGCACATTTACACCTACCATCTTTAATTTATAAAAATAACTTTTACTAAACTAATAGTTTAAAATTACTAAACAAACAAAAATATTATATAAAGAATAGAGGGAAAAATCAATATTTTTATAAAAAATATTGGAAAAAATATTTGCTCCTAAGATAGAGTATGATTGAAGTGTAGAGAAATATGAAAAAAATAGTTTAGTAAAACATAAAGAAAAGTTTAGTATAACTAAGAAAAATAAATAAAAAGCTTTTTTGCGTTTATTTAGAATAAGAATTTGATGGAAAAAATTATTTGTATTGATAATGGTGTATAAATATGAGATATTTATTATAAAAATAGTTGAAAATATTATAGGTGATGAATTATGTTACATTCTGATGGTTTGTATATGAGAGAGGGAAAGAGGATTTATATAAAACAGCCAATATTAGAGGAGTTAGAGTTTGTCGCTAGTCTTTGGTCAGATGAAGAGACTATGAAGGATATTGGTGGGATTTTTTCATTTCCTAGAAGTAAGTGGGAAGGTTTTTATAAAAAAATGGTTTATCCATCTGATGGTAAAAACTTTTATTGTTTAGTGTACTTAAATGATGGTTCTCCTATAGGAGAGGTAAGTTTTCATGGATATGATTCAGCTACTAAAGTTGCAAGGTTTAATATTAAGATATTATCTAAATATAGAAATCAGGGCTTTGGGGAAGAAGCTGTAAAGCTACTATTAGAGTATTTCTTTATTGAATTTGGTGGCGAGATAATAATGGACAACATCTCTACAGAGGCAGGGGTAAGGCTTGCTGAGAAAACTAAGTTTACTATTATATATAATCAAAAGGGAAATGCAAGTGTAAGAATTAGTAAAGATGAATTCTTAGAGAAAAAAGAAGAGTCAATTAAAAATGTAGGCTTTATAATGCATGATGAAATGAATATTTTAGATTTTACACTAGCAAAAGAGATTTTTATGTTATCTAATAAAATAGAAAAGAAAGAGCTTTTTAAACTACATGAAATAGAAGCTTCATTTATAAGCGGTAATAAAGAAGTGAAAGAGAAAATTGATATATTATTCATTCCAGATGGCAATAATTTAGATAATAGTACTTTAGAGGATTTGTATACAAAGTTCCATTGTTGCGATTATGTATGTATAAAAACAGATAAGTTTAAATTAAATGAGTGCCATGAAGAGAGAAAGTTTTTTAGAGATAGAAAAGGTTATGAAAGTATTAGTAAAAACTTTGTTGATAATGGTAAAATAATGATAAGTTATAATTTGCTCGGTGAAATAGAAATGTTATTAGGAATGATTACAAAGGTTTATGGAAGAAGACTTTCAAATAACATAGCTAAAAAATTAGGGTACAATAGTACTTTATAAAATTCACATATTATTGTAATATAAATATATAGGAATAGTTTGTTCGTAAAGTGGAGGTATCTTATGAATTATAAGAAGAGGAGTATAATCTTTTTTATAACTATTATTTGTCTTTTGATTAG
Source organism: Clostridium sp. 1001283B150210_160208_E6 (assembly GCF_015669365.1). Classification (NCBI taxonomy): domain Bacteria; kingdom Bacillati; phylum Bacillota; class Clostridia; order Eubacteriales; family Clostridiaceae; genus Clostridium; species Clostridium sp. 1001283B150210_160208_E6. Next base: position 158,559 of record NZ_JADPAA010000006.1, read on the forward strand.
CCTTTTGTGTATTGTTTATTCCTACATTGGTGGAGGATCAAAAGAAATAAGAGCAGCTAAAAGGTTTGTTAGTTTATTATACTCACAGGATATAGTGGCTGAAACTGAAAATTTAGACAGTATATCTTATGAAAGTTCAAAGAAATATGATATGAATAATGAAAGTGAATATTATATAGTAAATACTAGGGACTTTGGTATAGATGTTGATAATGAGTTTAAAGTCATTGGTTTCAAGAATAAAGTATGTATTCTTGGTGAGACGAAAGTAAGTGAAGAACAAGCTATTAAAAAGGCAGAAGATTATTTGGACAAAATATATAAAGGTGATGTGGAGTTTAAAGAGTTTATAAAAAGTGAAGGGCAAGAAGTGCCGTATTACTCATTAATATTTACTAAGTTAGAGGATGGATATCCTTTTTATAAGGATCAAATAATAGTAAATATAAATAAGGAAAAAGGAACTTTAGACGGATATTCAAATATTTCAACTCTAAAAGAACCTAATAGAGTTAAGGTTAAGGTGACTCAGGATAAAGCTGAAGAGATAGTATTAAATGAAGCTTTAAGCCTTGTAGAAAAGAGTGAGATAGTGGGAGAAACATTTAAAGCTTTTTATGAAGATAAGGATAAGAAGGAAACGGAACTTTGCTATGTTATTTCTATAAAAGGTTTGGGGATTGATGGGAAAGAAGCAAGATTGAAATACTTTGTTTCCACTGAAAGTGGGGAAATTATTAATAGGATTAAAGACACTGTTGCTGAAACAAAATCGTCAAAATAAAAAGAACTCAACTTAAAAAGTTGAGTTCTTTTTATTATCTTCAGTGGATCTTTGTTTTGATGTTACTTGGAGCTTGCCATGGAACAATCAAAACAAACATAACCCACTAGTTCCATTCATCTACATTTTTTAGTTCTGGAATTGAGTTGGCCTTAAATACAGGTTCTTTAATACCTGCCTTCTTTTGAGCCCTGTAATCTTCAAGGGCTTTAAATGCAAATTTTCCTAATAATGCAATAACTATAAGGTTTAAAACTGCCATTAATCCCATGAATACATCTGCTAAGTTCCAAACTATGTTTAAGTTGGCTATTGATCCAAAGAACACCATAGCGCCAACAAATAATCTATAAAGAGTTAAATATATTTTTTTATCTGTTAAGAACTCAATGTTAGCTTCACCATAATAGTAGTTTCCTACAATAGAACTGAAAGCAAATAGTAGTATACAAAAAGCTATGAAATAGCTTCCCCAAGCACCTACTTGTGAGCTTAAAGCATTTTGAGTAAGTTGTATACCTTCTAAATTACTATTTAAGTCTACACCTGATAAAAGAATTATGAAGGCTGTACATGTACAAATTATAATTGTATCAGTGAAAACTCCAAGTGTTTGAATTAAACCTTGTTTAACAGGGTGAGTTACAGTTGCAGTAGCTGCAGCGTTTGGAGCACTTCCCATACCAGCTTCATTAGAGAATAAACCTCTCTTGATACCAGTTAATAAAGCGGCACCCATTGTTCCACCAACTACTTGTTCAGCACCAAAAGCACTCTTTACTATAAGAGATATTAGGGCTGGAAGTTGTGATATATTCATTATAACTACAAGTAAAGCTACAAAGATATATGCTAATGCCATTACAGGAACTATAACTTCTGAAACTTTAGATACTCTGTGAACACCACCGAATATTATAACAAGTGTTAGAACAGTTAGAAGAATTCCAATCATAACGTTATTAGTACCAAATGCTTCGTTCATTGCTAGAGTAATAGTGTTAGATTGAACTGAGTTGAATATTAACCCAAAAGTGATTGTTATTAATATAGAGAATATAATACCAAGCCATCTTTTACCAAGGGCCTTTTCCATGTAATATGCAGGTCCACCTACATAAGAACCGTTTGGTTGTTTTGTTTTATAGATTTGAGCTAAAGTTGATTCTACAAAGCTTGAGGCTGCACCGATTAATGCTATTATCCACATCCAGAATATTGCACCAGGTCCTCCTACAGTAAGAGCTAATGCTATACCTGCAAGATTTCCAGTACCTACTCTTGAAGCGGTACTTATACAGAAAGCTTGAAATGAAGAAATGCTACCCTTTACCTTTTCTTGAGTAGCTCCATCTCCAAGAAGCCTAAACATTTCTTTTATGTATCTAAATTGTACAAATTTTGTTTTCCATGTGAAGTATACACCTAATACTAAAAGCATAGCTATTAAGATATAAGTCCATAGGAAATTATTAAATGATTGAATAAAATTGTTTAATAAATCCATTTATTGTCCCCCATTCTAGTAATATTTTATTGCTTATTATGACAAAATACTCTTTTATAATATATGAAAAAGTTGTTTTTTGCAAGAAAAAAAATAAAAGTTGCATAGAAAGAATAAAAAGTATTTAAAATCAACGTAAAATATGAAAAAAGTAAGGTTTAAAAGAGAAAAGTGAAGGAAATGAATTGAAATCATTCTTAAAATGAAGGATTAGAATTGAAATTATTCAAAAAAATAAAGATAACTTTAAAGTTATCTTTATTTTTGTATTTTATATTCATGGCTTTTCTGGTTTCTCTGGTTTTTCTGGATTATTGTTAGTATCCTCGGAACCAGTACCGTCTTCAGGAAGTTCATCATCCCCGTCTAAATCTTCATCTTCATCTCCAGTATCAGATGGAGGTAATACAGGAGTACCTACAGTATCATCATACTCAGTAGGTAATACGTATTTGTAATCACCTGTAACAGGATTTGGTGAAGCCTTCTTAACAAATATTTTTTCCACAACAAGGTGAGAAGGGGTGTTTGGTGTTGCTAATTTGTTATTAGCACTATTAACCTTAACCTTAACGTGGTTTTCACAATAGCCTGTTGGTTCAGTTCCCTTTATGAAGTATTCTTCATACACTCTATTTCCTCTTGGATCCTGTCTACATAAATCTGTAGGAAGGTGTCCTGAATCTTTACATACAGCAACCTTTACAATGTTATCTGGCATTGTAATATCCTTAGTGTTCATTCCTTCACTAGCTTTTGCCATAATCTTACCCCATACCTTAGAAGCAGAACTTGAGTATCCACCCATTATTGAACGATTATCATAACCTAGCCATACAGAAGCAGATAAATGAGGTGTTAACCCAGAGAACCAGAAGTCTTTAGGTCCTGTTGTAGTACCTGTTTTACCAGCTACTGGCATAGCACCAAATTTGGCGTTTGAAGCTGAGTAGTTTAGAGAGCCTTTTAATAAGTCATACATTATATAAGCTGTTTGTTCAGAGAATATTCTCTTTGTTTCAGTTTCTTTTTCTAATAATACATTTCCAGAAGCATCTGTTACTTTTGAGTATAACTTTGGTTCAGTATAAACACCACCATTACCAAAAACACCAAAAGCTGAGGCTAAAATATATGGTGTTGCCCCGTCTCTATCATCAGATGCATTATGGAATTCCCCTAAAGCATAAGCAGGGTATTCCTGTGAACTCTTACTATATACTATTCCAAACTTTTCACCATAACGCTTAGATAAAGAGTTACCTATAGATAGTTGAGTTTTAACAGTTGTTATATTTTTTGATTCTTTAATAGATTCTCTTAAAGTTATATTTCCATAATGTGAATTGTCAAAATTTTTCAAGTAAGATAATTTTGAATCAGTAAAAGGTGAATCGTCAAGTGTAGAAGCAGCTGTAAATAGCTTTTCTTCTATTGCAGGTCCATAAACTGTTAATGGTTTAGTTGATGACCCAATAGATTTCAAATCGCTATATGCCCTATTTAAGGAGTTAGCTCCTTGTTCACCTCTTCCTCCAATAAGAGCAAGGACTTCACCAGTTTTATAATCTACTACAGTAGCTGCACCTTGGAATTCTGGAGTTTTAGTACCAGCTACATAAGTTTCTTGTTTTCTAACAGTAGCAGCAGTAGTTTCATTTAATACTTTTTGAGCATAGTCTTGAAGATCTCTGTCCATATTTGTATAGATTTTTAATCCACCATTAGCTAAAAGTTTATTTACTTCTTCATCAGAATACTTATATTTTTCTTTTAAATCTCTTTTTACTTCAGTTACAGTAGGGTTTATATACCATTCATAATCAAGTCTATATGAAATTGATTTTGGAGTGAAAACTAATCCACCATTATCAATATCAGAAATTGCTTGATTATATTCTTCCTCGCTAATATACCCTAATTCCTTCATTTTGCCTAAAACAGTTTTAGTTCTATTTAAGTAGATTGAAGGATTATCCTTATTGTTTGGATTATATGCGCTATAAGTGTGAGGTGCTTGAGTTACACCTGCAATATAAGCACATTGTATTAAGTTAAGCTTATCTACAGATTTACCAAAGTATAAATTTGAAGCAGCTTCAACTCCATAAGTTACACCACCTAATGGAATTGTATTTAAATATTGAACTAATATCTCATCCTTATCTAGGTGTTTCTCTAATTGTAATGCAAGGTATATTTCTTTTATTTTTCTTTCAATTATAAAGTCTTCATTGCTTAATATGGTATTTTTAAGCAATTGTTGAGTTATAGTTGAACCACCATGAAGACCTCTTTTTCCTTTAAAGATTTTAACTACATCAGTTACGGCAGAACCTAGTATTCTTCTAACATCTATACCAGGATGCTTATAAAATCTTTCGTCTTCAATTGAAACAAATGCATTTTTTAAATTTTGAGGTATCTTATCTCCATCTACGATTTGTCTATCGATATCAGAATGGACATTATCCATAAACTCCCCATCTCTATCGTATAATACTGAAGCTTGGCTTAAATTTTTTACAGCATCAACATCTAGTGGCGGGGCACTACTGATAATTGCGAAGACATATCCTAAACCTATAACAAATAGGGCTAAGAATAAGAATAATAAAGCTAAAAATACTCTTTTTATTATTTTTTTCTTTTTGCTAACAACTTTACCTTTACTATTCTTAGAAGGTTTTGAAGTAGTACTTTTTTGAGAAGCTTGACTTACTTTTGAAGTGTCAGCTGTCTTTTTCTTAGAAGTACTACCTGATTTAGATGGTCCCTGTGAGGTTTTTTTATTTTTATTTGAATTATTTTTATTTGCCATCAGTTCCTCCTAAATTAAATTGATTTAATAATAATAAATGCTATTATAGCATAATTATAATATGAGTAAATCAATAACTCAACAATAAGGTGATATATGAACTATTATACTAAACCTAAAAAAACGGAATTTAAGCCTATCATACTGGTTATTATTTCCATATTATTAGTTTTTATTCTTTCAATATTTTTATATGATAAGAGGATTTATCCTGCAGTGTTACAGGTAGCAGAAAGTTCAATTAAAGCTGATACAATAGAGTGTATAAGTAAAACAAGTATGGAACTGTTTGATGAGGAATTTAATTATGATGAGATGATCATAATAGATAAAGATAATGAAGGTAATATCAATATGATTAGAGCTAATACTGTTAAACTAAATTATTTAACTTCAAGGCTTTCGATAAGATGCAATGAAGAACTTCAGAAAATGGGAGAGGTAGGGGTGGAGGTACCTCTTGGATGGATGACTGACAATAGTGCTTTCTATGAGTTTGGTCCTGACTTAAATGTAAAGATTGATCCAATTGGAAATATGAAGGTATCTTATGAATCTAAATTTGAAAGTGCAGGAATTAATCAGACAAGACATAAAATTTATTTAAATGTTGAAGCTAGAGTAAGGATGAAAATACCTCTACATAGTAAGGAGCAAGTTGTTACTTGTCAGATACCTGTGGCTGAAACAATTATTGTTGGAAAGACACCAAATACTGCTATAGATTTAGGCGGTGGCAATAAGTAAAGATAAAAAATAAAATATCTAATGAATAAATAAATTTACCTCTAGTATTAAGGGAATAGATATTTATTTTTCTGTGACTTGAAGCTTGTGACCAAAGGAGAAAGATAAATATCCATTCTCCTTTTTTGCTTTATAGGAAACTTGGGTGAAAAAAATCTACAGCTTCACAGTGGACTTAGCCATTTTAAAAAGTTAAAAACTTATAAATATAAAAATATATAAGTATAACAATATATAAATATAAGAATATATAAATATAGGTAAGAAGTAAAAAAGAAATTTTAAATGAAGCTAACAAAAAAGTATTCCAATAATAAAATGAGCCCTTCTTATATAGAAATTAAAAAATGGAATAGCATTTATAATTTGTATAAATACTATTCCATAATTATTTACGCTATGTAATTATTCTTCCCAGTTAAATACGTAAGGAACGTTTCTATAATAACTTTCGTAATCTAAACCAAATCCTACTACAAATACATCATCAATTTCAAAACAGCTGTAATCTGGTTTTAAATCTACCTTTCTTCTTGAAGGCTTATCTAAAAGTACACAGCTCTTAACTGATGCAGCACCAAGTTTTTTTACATGCTCTATGATAAATTCCATAGTGTATCCTGTATCTACAATATCATCAACTATTAAGACATCATATCCTTCAATGTTATCAGGAATGTCGCTAACTATTTTAACTTCTCCTGAACTATTTTCACTATGACCATAACTAGATGTAGTCATAAAACCTACTTTAACTTTTGTATCTAAAGCTCTAACTAAATCAGCAGTGAAAATAAAGCTTCCTCTTAATAGAGAAAGTACATATATGCTCTTTCCTTCATAATCTTTTGTGATTTCTTTACCAAGCTCTTGAATTCTACTATCGATAGTTTCCTTTGATAAAAGTATGTTGCGTTTTTTGTTTTCCATGGTTGTCCTCCGCTCATAAAATAATACTATGTACCACTTAATTAACTATAATTATATTCTCTCTAATTAAAGTGCAAATTAATACTTAAAAAAGTCTTATCTTAATTTATATTACATACATTTTTAAATTCTTTCAACTATTTTACATAAAATAAGATAATGAGTAACATTTTATGATGTTTACATATGTTTACCAATAGTATAAAATTAGATGAAAGTTGCCAAGATAGAGATAGGAAGGTAAGGGAAGGTACTAGGTAAAAAGCAGTGCTACGCACAGTTTAGGTAACAAGGTACGAGGTAAGAAGATAAATGAGATAATAAAGTTAATCAAGATAAATAAGATAAACAAGATAGGGAGGAGACTCTGCTGTCGCTAGAGTTTCTATGATTATAAATCGGTAGTGGAAAATTGAAAGCTTTATTTCTTGGAAGAAAGTTTTTGCTTAGATATAGGTTTTGTGAAGAATGTAAGAAGATAAACAAGGTAAGAAGGTACAAGGTAAGAGGTAAATGAGATAATCAAGATAAATAAGATAATCAAGATAAACAAGATAAACAAGGTAAGAAGGTAAATGAGATAAATAAGTTAATCAAGATAAATAGGATAAATAAGATAAAGATAAGTAAGATAATAAAGAAATTCTGATTTTGTTGGAATTTCTACAATATAAATTATATAACGTTTAGGCATGAGGTGATTGATGTATGATAAATGGAAATACGGAAGGAATTAAAAAGACCTTTTTAGATGAATTAGATAAAATATATAAAATGAAGAGTTTGAAGGATGAAGTATGTAGTAGAGAGATAATAGATACTATGGTTAGGGTTTCTACTGCGGTTGAAAGGGAAGTAAGTGTTGCTATCGATAGAAGAGGTACAGTTACTTCTGTTGCAATAGGAGATTCCACATCTGTTGAATTACCTTTATTAGATATTAGAGAAAGTAAGCTTTCTGGTACAAGAGTAATTCACACACATCCAAATGGATTTAGTAATCTTTCTGCATTAGATTTATCAGCTTTATTAAAGCTAAAGCTAGACTGTATTGTAGCAGTTGGGATATTTGAAGGAAATATTATAGATTTTTCTTTAGGTACTTTAACAGTCTTTAATGATGTATTGGCTTATGAAGAAAAGAAGAATCTTTCCTTTGAAGAGCTTGTTTCAATACACATTTTAGATAAAGTAAGATATGTAGAATCATTAATAAAAGAAAATGAAGTAGTAGAGGATGATACAGAAAAAGCTATAATTGTTGGTTCTGATACAAGAGAAAGTTTAGAAGAATTAAGAGAACTTGCAGAAGCTTGTGATATTCCAGTATTAGAAAGTGTTTTCCAAGGAAGAAGCAAGATAGATCCAGCTTTTTATATAGGAAGAGGAAAGGTTCTTGAGATAGCATCATTAAGACAAACTGAAAGAGCTAATGTAGTTATTTTTGATGATGAATTATCAGGTTCTCAAGTTAGAAACTTAGAAAATGCAATTGGTGCAAAGGTAATAGATAGAACTACTCTTATTTTGGAGATATTTGCAAGAAGAGCAAAGAGTAAAGAAGCTAAAATTCAAGTAGAGCTTGCCCAATTAAAATATAGAAAGAGTAGACTACAAGGACTTGGAACAGTGCTATCAAGAACAGGTGGTGGTATAGGTACAAGAGGTCCTGGAGAAAAGAAGCTTGAAACAGATAGAAGACATATAAATGAAACTATTTACGATTTAAATAATGAGTTAAAGAAAATAAAGAAGACGAGAGAAGTTCAAAGAGAAAAGAGAAATAAAGAAAGTATCCCTAAGGTATCTTTAGTTGGATATACCAATGCTGGAAAGTCTACTTTAAGAAATGCTTTATGTGATATAGCAGCAGTTCAAGAAGGTAAGGGGAAGGAAAAAGTATTTGAAGCTAATATGCTTTTTGCAACTCTTGATATAACAACAAGAGCAATAACTTTAAAAAATAAAGGGCTTATAACCCTAACAGATACAGTTGGATTTGTAAGAAAATTGCCTCATGATTTAGTAGAAGCATTTAAGTCTACCTTAGAGGAAGTAGTGTTTTCAGACCTTTTATGTCATGTTGTAGATGCTTCATCTTCTTATGCTTTAGAACAAATTAAAGCTGTTGAAGAGGTGCTTTCAGAGTTAGGTGCTATAGGAAAGGAAACTATCTTAGTTTTAAATAAGGTTGATATGGCCTCAGAAGAGCAACTTGATGAACTAAGAGAAAAATCATTATATAAGGATATAATTGAGGTTTCTGCAAAAGAAGGAACAAATTTAGAGGAATTATTATATCTTATTGAAGAAAAGCTTCCTTATAGCCTAATTAAAGCTGAATTTATGATTCCGTATCATAAAGGTGATGTAGTATCATTCCTTCATAGAAATGGAAGAGTTTTTGAAGAGGATTATAAGGATGAAGGTACTTATATGATGGTAGAAGTAGATGAGGAAGTTTATAATAAAACAGAAGAATATGTAACTAAAGTAATTGAATAATAGTAAAAAGGAGAAATTCTATAAGGGTTTCTCCTTTTTCAATGTATAAAATTGTTTCGGTACTTTTTTAAGGAGGGATTTTAATATATAATGTAAATAAATAATTTTAAGGAAAGGAGAGAAAATATGGCTAAAACTGTATTAGAATTACAGGATGCATTTCAAACTGTTGTAAATCAAATTAATAAAAATAAGAAGGTTGTAGCACTATTTACATTTGGTAGTATTGTATCTGGAGATGTGTGGGAAGAATCTGATATAGATTTGTTTCTTATATATGAAGATGGCTTTGAAAAAATAAGAGATGTTTATTCAGAGGTAAAGGGAGTTCCAGTGCATACAAAGATATTAAATAAAAACTCTTTCCTAGAACTTTATAAGAATGATGGAAAAAAGGGCTTTGCTAAAAAGTTGTTATGTAATTCAAAATTAGTATTTTCAAGGGATAATGAAATAAGTTCAGCTTACAATAATTCCAGATATACTATGATATCCCATACAGAGGTGTGGAATTTAGTTTATTTAGGCAAGCTTCTTAAGGATATAGGCATAAGTAAAAAGTATTTACAAAATGGAAGGCTTAAAACGTCCTATGAAGTTTTAATTAGAACTTTAGATAGCTTTTCAAAATTGTTAATTAATTTAAACGGATACACAGTAACAAAGGATTCTTTAGTTATGGCTACAAACTTAAGTAATAACTTTAGAGAAGTGGTAGACAAGTTGTTTATGGAGCCTATAAATGAAAAAACTATTAAGGATACTATAAATTATATAGAGAGCTTTTTAGATGGAAATATTGTTAGGGCATCTAGCGCTTTAATAGATTATCTTTGTGGACAATATGAATATATGAATTCTCATGAAATTAGATCTTATGATGCATTTAAAGAATTTGATATAAAAATGGAAAATATATTAAAAGAGCTTGCAAAGAGAGATGTTATTTCTAAGAAAAGTAGGGCTTTATATGATGAAGAAGGTAATTTAATACTTGATGAAAATGTATATGCACATAAAGTAATTTAAAATTGGATGGTATATTATGAGGGATATTTATAATGTGATTTTTCAGGAAGAAATACCAAAGTATGTTCAAATTTCTAATCATATAAAAAAGCTTATAGAAAGTAAGAATATAGAAGATGGAGAAAAACTTCCTACAATAAGAGAATACACTAAGTATTTAGGGGTTAATAAGGTAACTATTATTAATGCATACAATAAACTTCAAAATGATGGCTTTGCATATCAAAAGGTTGGGAGTGGAACCTATGCAAAAGTAAAAGAAATACGTCCTAGTTTCTCTAAGGAATATTCAAGAGTATTTAGAAAATTATCATCAGGAAATACTAAGGATGCTATAGATTTTGCAGGGGAAACAAATAATGAAGTGGTATTTCCTATAGATGAGTTTAAAAGTATTATTAATAAAGTTCTTGATAGAGATGGAGCAGAAGCTTTAATTTCACAAAATGCTTTAGGGTATGAAAATTTAAGATATACTATTAATGAAGTATTTTGGGATAATAGCATAGATAACGAGAATATATTAATAGTTTCAGGTGCACAACAAGGAATTGATATTGCATCTAAGGCTATATTAAATATTAATGACAATGTTATAGTGGAAAAACCAACTTATGGTGGTGCTCTTTCTGTATTTAAGTGGAGAAGAGCTAATATATTTGAAGTTGAGATGGAAAAGGACGGAGTAAATCTAGAGGATTTTGAGGAAATACTAAAAAAGAATAGAATAAGATGTTTTTATACTATGAGTTATTTTCAAAATCCAACAGGTGTAAGCTATAGTTTAGAAAAGAAGAAAAAGCTTATTGAACTAGCAGAAAAATATGATTTTTATATAATTGAGGATGATTATTTATCAGAGCTTATTTATGAAGAATCAGTGGAATATATTCCGTTTAAGTGGCTTGATAGAAGTGATAGAGTTATTTATATAAAGAGTTTTTCTAAAATATTTTTACCAGGTATAAGAATTGGATATATAGTTACTCCAAATATATTTAGGGAAAGTATGCAAAACTCTAAGTTTAATACAGATATTGCAACATCAAGTTTAATGCAAAGAGCTTTAGAGCTATACATAAAAGATGGGGCATGGAAGGATAATATCTCATATTTAAATGTTGAGTATAAGAAAAGATATGAATTAATGTCTAAACTTATAGATGAAGAACTAGGTGATATGGTTACTTGTAATAAACCAGGGGGAGGACTTACATTTTATCTTAAAATAGCAGATGAAGAAATTACATCTAGAGAGCTGTTTTTAAGATTGAGTAAGAAGAATGTTTATATAACACCTGGAGTATTGTTTTTTAGAAATATGAGAGATGGGGATAGAAACTTTAGAATAGGATTTTCCCAGACAGATGAAGGGAAAATAAAAAAAGGACTTAAATTAATAAGAGAGGAATTAGAAACATGGCATATATAACAATAAGAAATTTTGGTGAAGATTCCTTTGAAGAAAAGAAATCAGAATTTATTGGGTATGCAAAGAGAGTTGAGAATGAAGAGGATGCCAAAGCCTTTGTTGCTGAAATAAAGAATAAGCATAAGCAAGCTAGGCACAATTGTTGGGCATATGTAATTGGTCAAAATATGGGGATTCAAAGATATTCAGATGATGGTGAGCCTCAAGGGACAGCAGGAATTCCTATTTTAGAGGTAATGAAAAAGAGTGGAATTACTGATTGTGCAGTAGTTGTAACTAGATATTTTGGAGGAATTCTTTTAGGAGCAGGAGGGTTAACTAGAGCTTATACTAAAGGGGCATCTATTGCTGTAAAGGCTGCAGGTGTTGTAGAAAAAGTAGAAGGCTTAAAGCTATCTGCTAATATTGATTATGATCTTTTTGGTAAAATACAATATATATGTGGCCAAAATAATTGGCATATAGAAGATACAGAATATACAGATTCAGTTACTGTACACATATTAACTGAAAAAAGTATTGTGGAGACTATAGAAAATGAATTTGTTAATTCTACAAATGGAAAAGTAGTTATTGCAAAAAGTGAGGAAGGTATATATTTCAAGGAAGAAAATAGGTTGTACAAAGGAATAGAATAACCACTTCTTTTATTTCCTAAAAGTATATGATATAATTTTATAGGTTTTATAAAAAATAAAGATAGGAGGAATAAGCATGTCAGGACACTCAAAATGGCATAACATTCAAAACAAAAAAGGTAAAGCAGACGCTAAAAGAGGAAAGATATTTACTAAAATAGGTAAAGAATTAGCATTAGCTATAAAGAACGGTGGCGCTAACCCTGATACAAATGCAAAGCTAAGAGATGTTATTGCAAAGGCAAAAGCTGCTAATATGCCTAATGACAACATAAACAGAGCTATTAAGAAGGCAGAAGGAGAACTTGATTCAGTAAACTACGAAAAAATTGTATATGAAGGTTATGGCCCTAGTGGAGTTGCTGTAATTGTTGAAACTCTTACTGATAATAAAAATAGATCAGCAGGTAATGTTAGAAGTGCATTCACTAAAGGTGGTGGAAATATGGGAACTACAGGTTGTGTAGGATTCATGTTCCAAGAAAAAGGTGAAATTGTAATAGAAAAAGAAGATAGAGATGAAGATGAAATGATGATGTTAGCTTTAGATGCTGGTGCAGAAGATTTTGCAGCAGAAGAAGAAGTTTTCATTGTTACTACTACACCTGAAGATTTTGGTACAGTTAGAGAAGCATTAGAAGCAGAAGGAATTGAATTCTTAGAAGCAGCTGTAAAGATGGTTCCAGATACATATACTGAAATCAAAGAAGATGATGCTAAGAAGTTCCAAAAGATGTTAGATCTATTAGATGATGATGACGATGTAACTGATGTTTACCATAATGCAGAGTTCCCAGAAGGTTGGGAGGAATAATAAAAAAGATGTTGCAAATAAATTATTTTGCAACATCTTTTTTGACGTCTAGGAAATTATAAAATTTTAATTAGATATAAATCAAAGGTATTATTACATTTCCATATTATAAAATATAAAATTAAGGATAATAATTTTATAATTTCCTTACCTTTAGTAGGAGTGGGGGGATATTTGTTTTGATGTGACTTGGAGCCTGCGACGGAACAAGAAAAGTAAAAATCTATGGACTAAGCGACGGAACAAGCAAAATAAATATCCTCCAACCTTTTTAATTAATTGGATTCCAACCCTTGTAGTTTACGCTAAAATAATCGCTACTTCCTAAATCTATATGACCAGAAGAGTATCCTTTTCCATTTATAGTTATACGAACATTAGACACTCCTAAATTATAGCCTAAAGTATTAACAATCCCTTGAATAAATGCCCCTTCAACTCCACCACCTATATTATTAGGTAAAATGGAATTATTAAAATCTACAGTTAGAAGATTAGCCTCCTTATTTACCTTTGCACTAGAAACTCCTGCATTAGGGTTTATGGCTACATAAGAAGAATTAGGAGGATTTTTAAATTCATTTATGATAGCTGTTACTATAGCATTGTCAGTTATATTAACATTTTTACTTAGATATATATATTTATCAGATGCTGGGTTGTATAGGTATAATCTTAAAGATTTAGAAACAGTTTTAGGAGTTGCAGGTGTTTCTTCTTTTTTCACCTTATCAGTAGTTTTTTCTGGAGGAAGCACTGAAACATTAGTATCTGGTTTTTCTTCAGCTTTACCTGTATTTGAATCTGATAAATCTTCTTTATTATCTTCATTTTTTATATCTGTTTCTGGGGAAGAGGCCTCAACATGATCTTGTTCATTATTTTTATCAACATTATTTTCAGAACAGCTTGTAAATAAAAGCATAGAAAAAGATATGAGTATAATAGATAATATCCTTTTTTTCAATGAAACCACTCCTTTCTTTAGTATATATTATATCTGCTTATTACCTCATGTGTATATATTTACTTAAATAATATAGTGTTAGTTAACTAATATTCTAAATATACATAATTGAGAATAGATTTAAAGTGGGAGGTGTTAAAGAATGTCAAGATCTAAGGTTATAAAAAGGTGTAAGATGTGTCATAAGATGAAGAGTTTATCGGATTATTATGTTGATAAAAACCAAGGAGACAAGCATAATGCAATTTGTAAACGATGCATGGATGAAATGAAAGGTAATTAAAGACATATAAAAAGGAGCTGTAGCAATAGTACAGCTCCTTTTATTGTGTAGTTTCACTTTTTTCATTCTTCATTTCCCAATAGATAAGTAGGGCAAGAAATCCTCTAAGTAAACTTACAGCAGCAATTATCCATAACTCATCTATATTTTTAATTAATACAGTCTTTAATATTTCTCCAGCTAGCTTAAATTCAAGACCCATAGCTAGGTTATTAGCAAAGGTGTACTTGATTGGATACTTCTTTTTAGAAAATATACTCATTATATATTTATAAAAGGCAGAAACAGCACCTATAACAACCACTATTACTCCCATTAATTCTAAAAGGTGTATCAAGACTGGTAAATAATTATTCAATAATTCCTCTAACAACAAAATCCCTCCTAAAAAACCTATCACTGTAGTTTTTCACAAGAGGGAATAAAAAATTCATAAAATAAAAGGGAGCTTAGCATCCGGCGAAAGACAAACTAAGCTCCCAAGTAATCAGCACTATTGTACCAACTGCTCAATTAGAATAACACAGAATATAAAATTATACAAGTGAAATTTTATATTTGTATTTCTTATATCTTAGTGTTATAAAATAATGTATGATTAAGAATTTTAAAAAGTAGGTACAGAATAATGAAAAAGTATAAAAGAGTTTATATTGAAATAACAAATGTATGTAATTTAAGTTGTAGTTTTTGCCCATTAACAAAGAGAGCCAAAAGCTTTTTAGATGAGGAAAAGTTTGTGCATATACTTAATGAAGTAAGTCCATATACTGATTATATTTATCTCCATCTTATGGGGGAGCCTTTATTAAATCCTAGTTTAGAAGTGTTTTTAGATGAGGCATATAAAAAGGGAATAAAAGTTAACATAACAACAAATGGAACCCTCTTAAAGAAGAATAAAGAAATACTTCTGAATGCAAAGTCCCTAAGACAAGTTAATATTTCACTTCATAGTTTTGAAGCTAATGATAGTAAAATAACTTTTGAAGAATATTTTAATGATGTTTTAAGTTTTATAGATGAAGCAAATAGAAATACAGATATAATATGTTCAATGAGATTATGGAATTTTGATGGTGAGAAGACCAAGGGGGAAAATGAGCTAAATGAGAAAATAACCAAGCTTATTAATATGAAGTTTGGGTATGAAGATGATGTAATGAAGGTTTTAGAGGAAAAGAGAAGGGTAAAGATAAAGGATAGAATATATTTGAATGGAGCAGAAAAATTTCAATGGCCAACTATGGATATTGAACCGTTAGGGGATAGTGGATTCTGTCATGGACTAAGAGATCATTTTGGAATATTGGTAGATGGAACGGTGGTTCCATGTTGCTTAGATGGGGAAGGCAATATATCTTTAGGCAATATTTATAATGAAAGTTTAAAATCTATACTTGAAGGAGAAAGGGCTAGAAACATATTTGAAGGTTTTTCTTGTAGAAAGAGAGTAGAAGAGTTATGTAAAAGATGTGGTTACAGTGAGGTATTCTCTAAATAGCTATATAGTAAGAAAGGTATATATAAACTAGGATTAGTTTAAAGCTAATCCTAGTTTTTTATATATTTTAAGTAATATTTTATATGTATTTTCAAATTATGAGATGATACTATAAAATTGGAAAAACAGAAAACGTTTTCTGAAAAGGAGGATAGTTTTAAATTTTACTGTAAAAAATAATATCAACTCATAAGGAGGGAAAAATGAAACGTATATTTCGAAAAGCAATAGTTTATTTTACTGTGCTAGCAGTACTTATTTCAAATGTAAGTATTTCATCAGTAAAAGCTATGGAAAAAAGTGATGAAGGAATCGTAGTTTATGCAAGTGATTATGGACTTGATTCAACAGGTGAAAAAGATAATGCTAAAGCTTTAGTTAATATGTTTGAAGCTATTAGGGAAATAGGTGAGAATGGGGATAAGGTTACTTTAAAGTTTGATAAAGGTATTTATCAAATTCATAAAGAGAATGCTCCAGTAAGAGAGGTACATACATCAAATACAGATAGTGTACGTTTTCCTAATAAATCAATTGGTATTTTAATTGAGAACCAAAATAATTTAACTATAGATGGAAATGGATCACAGTTTATTATTAATGGAGATATGATGGCTTTAGCTATTATGCACTCAGAGAATATAACAGTAAAGAATGTAAATATAGATTATCAAATTCCTACAACTTCTGAGATGACTGTGCTTGATTATGATAATGAAAATAAGACTATTGATTATTTTATTCCTGAATATCTTAATTATGAAATTCAAGGAGCGAATATTATATGGAAGTCAGAACAAAAATCTGATGGAGGATACTATTGGACAGAAAAGAATGATCATCGTAATTATGGTATATCAGTAAAGTATCCAACAGAGTTAATGGGAAGATCATATTATTCGAATTCTAACCCATTTACAAATGCACAATCAATAGAGCAGTTAGATGATTCAAGAGTTAGAATTAAATATAATTCAAATCCAGCTTTTGAAATTGTAAAGGGAATGAACTTTCAATTAGTATCAAATGCTGAGCGTCCAACAGCTGGTGCTTTTGTATGGGAAAGTAAAGATATTAATGTAATTAATACAAAGATATCATACATGCATGGGTTTGGTTTCTTAGTTCAAATGGCAGAAAACGTTTCTTTTGACGGCATACGTATGGAAACAGATATTGAAACAGGACGTAATACTTCAAGTTTTGCTGATGGAATTCATATTTCAGGTGCAAAAGGAAAGATAGAAATAAAAAATTCCTTCTTCAATAATACTCATGATGACCCTATTAATATTCATGGGACATTTACTCGTGTAGAAGAAAAGTTAGATAGCAATACATTGAGATTAAAATATATTCATAATCAACAAGGAGGATTTCCACAATATCATCCAGGAGATAAGGTTGTATTTTATAGTCGTGATACACTAGAGTCAAGTGATAATGAAAAGGAATATACAGTAAAAAGTGTAGAAGGACCATCAAAAGATAATCTTAAAGAGATGATTGTTGAATTTGAAGAAGAAGTACCAGATTATTTAACAGAGAAAGTTGGAAATGAACCAAAGTTTGTAGCTGAAAATGCAACATACACTCCAGAGATTTATATTAAAAACAACGAGTTTAAAAATGTATTTACTCGTATGATATTAGCAACATCACGTAAGAAAATAGTTATTGAAGACAATTATTTTGAAGCTCCTTCAATGGCAACATTATTTTTCTCAAATGATTCTGATGAATGGTATGAGTCAGGTCCAATTCGTGACCTAGAAATAAGAAATAATACATTTAAAATACGTAGTTTAGGTCGTACTTGGTGGAAGTATGCTCCAGCAATATATTTTCATCCAGTAACTAAAGGTGGAGGATTACCAGATGAATCCAACCCTATTCATAAGAATATTTTGATTGAAGAAAATAAGTTCTATTTAGAAAGTGATGGGGCTTTACGTGCTGAAAGTGTTGAGAATCTAACATTTAGAAATAATGAAATATATAGATTAGATCCAAGCGTTGATTTAAGTATAGAAGGTTCTAACAAATTATATGTAGGTAACAATAGCAATTTAGAACTAACTTATGATGGAAATGTTGTAACTGGACCAACATCATTACCAGGAGGTCCAGAATCTAATTCAGGAACTGTAGCTAATGTATTAGAATTTAAAAATAGTAAAAATGTTGTTGTAGAAAACAACTATTATGATGATGGGTTAAGAAAGAATGTCTTAATTGAGGGCATGGATAGTAAAAACTTAAATCTTAAAGATGATTTAAATATACTAACTAATAGAGAAAAAACTGAACCTTCAGATGTTATTAGCAATATACAATATGCATCAACTAATCCTGAAGTGGTAAGCGTTGATAGTAATGGAAAGATGACTGCAAACAAAGAAGGTACAGCAGAGGTTTTTGCATACTATGTTTGGAATGGTACTATTATTGAGTCTAATAAGAAGGAAATAACAGTTTTAAGCTCTGAAAATACCTCTGGAAATGAGCTTGAATTTAAATCAGAGGTAATTACTATTAATGGAGATAATGGTACAAGCTTTGAGGCTAAAGGAAATATTAATCCAAGTGAAATAGAATATACAATTCATGATTCTGAAATTGTAAAACTAGAAGGAAATACTTTCTATGGTTTAAAAACAGGTTTAGCAAGAATTACAGCAAGATATAAGGGAAGTGAAAAAACAGTCTTTGTTATAGTAAATGGTAAAGATGATCAAAAGGTTTTAAACTCTTTAATAAATATTGAAGACAAAGATAGCAATTCAAAAATTTCAGATGATAGTATTACAATAACTCGTAAAGCTGGTAATGATTTATGGGGAAGCGATAATACATTAAATAACTTGGTTACTATTGATTTAGAAAATATTGATACCAACAATTTTACAGGAGTAGCGACAATTGATGGATTACCAGGACGTATGGCAAATAACTGGGACTCAGCATATTTCTTAATTATGAAAAAGAATGAGGATGGAACAGTTGATCGTAACAACTATTTATCCGTAGGTAAACGTGCTCATGCTGATGGATTTGGAACTGTTCATGAAGTTAATGCTACAGGAAGTGAGTATTCAACAGGGGACATTAGTGAAAATGAAATTACAAAAGCAACTTTTGCAATAGAAAAGCAAGGCAAAACAGTTAATTTATATTCTATAGTTGATGGCAAGAAGAATAAGGTACAAAGCGTTGATATATCAAGCTTTGGAAATGATCTTAAGCTTGCAGTTGCATGTTGGGGAGCTGGACAAACTAATAAAAATGTTACAGTTACAGACATTAAATTAGGAGAAGGAAGGTTAGATGAGGTTCTAGCAAAGGATTCATTAGCAATTATGACTAATGATGAGTCTAAGTTTGAAATTTTTAATTTAAGTTATTTATCTGATAGTAATGATAATATTAATATTAGCTTTGATTCAACCTATAAAGGTAATAGTATGTTAATAGTTAGTGAGCCTGGCAATAACACATATGTTGTGAATGGCAATAGCTTTAAAGCTACAGAAAATGGGGAATATAAGGTGTTTGTGGTATCACAATTACCTAGCGGTAAATATTCAAATGTAATTAGTAAAACATTTAATTATAAGCCGCAATCTCAAAAAGGCTTTTATATAAATGGTACCAAAATAGTTAATGGGGATACCCTTACCATTCCAGAGGAATTAACAAAGCTATATTTAGTAAACTATGACAATAATACTAAGTCAGTAATAGATGTTACAGGTAAGGATACAGTTAGTGGTGATTTTGGAACTATTAAATTAAAGAAAATAAAAAGTAATAAGGCAGGAATTGAGTCAATTAATGCTGTTGGATATGGTGAAATAAATATATCAAGCAAAAATTCCTTTATTAATACTGATAAAAAAGATAATTCTATAACATTTAATGTTAAATTATCAGAATGTACAGACAAGCTTTTAGCAAAGAATTATGATCATGGAATAAATTATGAAGTGATTCAAGATGGAAATAATGCAAAGGTTACAGTTCCTGTTTATAATGGAGTAGTTAGTGTTGCTTTTGAAGCTGTTGCTAAGGATGGAATAACTAAAGATATCCATAGTGTTCATGTTATGCGTTATGCGGATATTTTAGAAGGCTTTAAAAAGATTGATGTTAATAGAAATGTTCTAGATATTTCAGAAGGCAAAATTGATTTAGGTAACAAGACTAATAAAATTTCAGTTAACGCAGAAGCTAATGATGTAAATGCACAAATAACAGTTATGAAGCGCAATAACAATGGACTTGAGGAGATAGCACAAGGCGTAGATACAGTAGTTGAAAATGGAGATGAAATTATTGTAAGAATAATCCATGAGAATAAACGTATGATGGAGTTTAAGACTCTTACAGTAGAAAATTCAAAGGAGCCTGAATTAGATATCAAGTCATTATTAGATTTAATAAAAGAGGCAGAAAATATTGACTTGTCTAATAAGACAGAAGAAAGTAAGACTAGATTCCTAGAAGTACTAAATGAAGTAAAAGCAAAAGTTGATGAAGGAATTACTTCTAGTGATGAATTGGAAGAATTAATAGATAAGCTTCAAAAGGCGATTAATGGTCTTGAAGATAAAGAAGAAAAGCCAAATGGTGGTAGTAATGATGAAATTGAAGATAATAAAACAGAGTCATCAAATCCACCTAAAACTGGAGATGAAAGTTTGGGTCTATTAGTATTGGCTCTATTGGTATTAAGTGGAGTAAACATTATATTAATGAGCAGAGAAAAGTCTAATAGTAAATAGAATATGATAAAGTTTTTTAGAGTGAGCTGTGGCACTATATAATTAGTGCGCAGCTCATTTTTTATTCTTTAGGAAAATATAAAATCAAGGATAATAATTTTATATTTTCCTTACCTTTAGTAGGAGTGGGGGGATATTTGTTTTGATGTGACTTAGAGATTTCGACGGAAGGAGCAAAATAAATATCCCCCCACCCTTGTTATATCCAAAGCTATTCCATATATATTTTTTTGAAACATACATTTTTACTATATATTTATTTCTTTAAGTATTTAAAACAATATGCTAACTAATAATTAGAGATTGGTATTTTTTTAGTAATTGTTGCACACACTAAGCAAAATATTATTTTTAGGAGTTTAGATTATGAAAAAAGATAAAATAAAAATTATGATTGATGGGGTAATTGTACTTTCATTATTTTTTTGTGGAACCTTAGTTTTTATAAATAAACCAACTGTAGAAGCTGTTAATAAGATGGATGAGCCAGAATATATGAAATTTGGTGTTCCACCAGAGGAAGAATTCTTAGAAGATGAAGAAAAGCAAGATTATTTTTTAGAGGATGAAAAATCTCAAGAAAATAAAGAAACAGAAGACTTTTATAAAGAATATGAAAAAGGTACATACTAATTTGTTTGATAGAACTACTGAAATGTAATATAATTCTCATAAAGTACAATTTATGGGGGAAGATATGGATTTCAAGAATATATCTAAGGATAATAAAGTATATATAGTGTTTTTTATAGCGGGTATAATGTCTTTATTTATGGATTGGGTAAAGCTAGATTCTATAAGTTATAATGGCTTTCAGCAACAAGGGTGGGTAATACTAATTCCACTTGCCTTTATACTATTTACTAAGCTAACTGGGAAATTATATAGTAGAGGATTTAATTTAGTGCTATCTAGTATAGTGTGTTTATTAACTATATTTTTCTTGTTTGATAAAACAGTGTACATAAATAATGAATCCTATAACCTTGCAGCACTAGGGCTACATATTATGGTGACTTGCACAATAGGGTATGTAGTTTTATCTATAAGGAGTTTTATAAAGGAAAAGAAATAATAAGCTGAGGGAGAATCCCTCAGCTTTTTTTATTCTTTAGGAAATTTATATCTATTATTAAATTGTGGATAATTTCAAGAAATCCTAATAAAGTTTGTTTAATCCTAAAAAATAAGATATTAGCTATCTACCATAGTTCCACCATTAACATGTAAAACTTGCCCTGTAACATATGAAGAGTCTTCAGATGCAAGATAAACGTATGTTGGAGCAAGTTCATAAGGTTGGCCTGCACGCTTCATGGGAACATCTAGACCAAAGGTGGCCATTTTATCTGCTGAATAGCTTGAAACAATCAAAGGGGTCCAAATTGGACCAGGGGCAACTGCGTTTACACGTATACCTTTTTTGATAAGAGAATTTGATAGTGAGCGTGTGAAAGTTACAACGGCTCCTTTTGTAGAGGCATAATCAATTAAATCTTCTGGACCTTTATATGCAGTTACAGATGCAGTATTAATAATAGCTGAGCCTGATCTTAAATGAGGAAGGGCAGCTTGTACAAGATAAAACATGGGAAAAATATTAACTTTATAAGTAAGTTCTAGCTCATATTGTGATATGCATTCTATTCCATTATCATGAGGCCATTGAACACCTGCATTGTTAATTAATATATCCAGTTTACCAAAGTGCTTTATGGTTCTATCTATAATTTTATGGCAAAACTCTTTTGAGGATATATCACCCTCTATTAATAAACATCTTGCACCATATTTTTCAACATAGTCTTTAGTGTATTTAGCATCATCTTCTTCATATAAGTAGGAAATGGCTAGGTCTGCCCCCTCTTTAGCAAAAGCTACAGCAACAACACGACCTATACCACTGTCTCCACCAGTTATAAGGGCTACTTTTCCTCTTAATTTATCACTACCTTTATAATTAGGGTTATCAAAGATAGGAAGAGGGCGCATTATGGATTCTATTCCTGGTTGAATCATTTGATGTTGAGCAGGAAATTGTGGCTCGTAATAAGTACATTTAAAATCCCTATAATTATTCTCCAATACAGACATCTCCAAAATTAGTTCTTTTAATTAACTATTTTATGAAAACTATTAAGAAAAGGTTTGTTTATTTCAAATTATTTATAATATTGCATAAAAATATTTAACTTTATGAATACTAAATGGAGTTGGAGGCAATAATTTCTTATAGGGAGTTGATTATAATGAAAAAAGGAAGCAAAAAAATAATATTAGGTATACTAGCATTAACAAGTATTTTCTTAATTAGTTATATGGCTACTGATATATATGTAAAAAGCAAAAACAAAGGGGAAGATACTAATGAAGCATCTACAAATGCCAATTCAAGTAATAAGTATCTAAATGATAATGTTAAAGTAGTATTACAGAAAAATGGTAGCAGAGAGGCTGAAAAGACCTTAGATGAAGTTATTGATGAATACGGATTAGAAGGAAGCATTACTCAAGATGAGTTAACAGATGTTTTAAGTCAATATGGATATACTTTTGATGTAAGTACATCGGATACAGTATACTATAACAAGGACTTAAAGTCTGAGCTAGAGCCTAATAAATATTATATTGGAGAATATGAAGGATACTTAGCAATTTATAAGTCTAATGATAAGGGTGAGTTAGAGATTGAAGATGAAAAAGCTGATGTCTATAGAAATGGAGCAAAATTCACTGATTTAAAACCATTAGACCAAGAAGCTATTAAAAAGTATCAATATGTATATGACACAAAAGAAGACGCAAAATTAGATTTGACAGGCATAAGTTAACAATAGCTTAATACTTCTTTATATATAGTGAAACTATTACAAATAAAGGTGTGAATTGAATGATTCACACCTTTATTATGTTTTTAAGTCCTTGAAAGATTATAGCTTAAATGATAAAGTATTAGGGGAACATACTTTCACTATGATTTCGGAGGAATAAATAATGTACGAGTATATAAAAGGTAAGTATATAGGTATAAATAAAGATTATGTAGTAGTTGAAAACAATGGAATTGGATATAAAATATTTACTTCAGGAGCTACTATGGCGGAGTTGCCAAAATCAGGTGAAGAAGTAATGCTTTATGTAGAGCAAATAGTTAGAGAAGATTTTATAGGTCTTTATGGATTTATAGGTAAAGAAGAATTACAGATGTTTAAGTTATTACTAAGTATAAATGGGGTTGGGGCTAAGGCAGCTCTTTCTTTATTATCAATAAGTAGAGTAACTAACTTAAAGTATGCAATAATGATGGGTGATGAAAAACATATATGTAGAGCACCTGGAATAGGTAAAAAGACAGCAGGAAGAATCATATTGGAACTTCAAGATAAGCTTAAGAAGGAAGATATGGTTATTGATAAAGATCAAATTGATATGGATAATGACTTTAATGAAGATAATAACTATGCATCAACTTTAAGCGAAGTAATGGGAGCTTTATTAGCTCTTGGATACAGCGAAAAAGAAGCTGAATTAGCATTAAAGAAGGCTAATAAGAATGATACGGTAGAAAATGTTATTAAGGAATGTTTAAAAGTATTAATGGGATAGGGGGATGAAATATGGAAAGAATAATTACTCCTGCCGAGTTAGAGGAAGATTCAAAGGGAGAATTAAGTCTTAGACCTCAAAAAATAAGTGAATATATTGGTCAAGATAAGGTTAAAGAGAGACTAGATATATTTATAAAAGCAGCTCAAAAAAGAGGGGAAGCTTTAGACCATGTTCTTTTATATGGACCTCCAGGACTAGGTAAAACTACTTTGGCTAATATTATTGCCAGGGAAATGGGGGGGGATTTAAAGATAACCTCAGGACCTGCAATTGAGAGAGCAGGGGACTTGGCAGCTATTTTAACATCTCTTAAAGATAATGATGTTTTATTTATTGATGAAATACATAGACTAAATAGAAGTGTAGAAGAAATACTTTATCCAGCAATGGAAGACTACGCACTTGACATAGTTATAGGTAAGGGAGCAGCAGCAAAATCTATAAGATTGGATTTGCCACAGTTCACCTTAATTGGAGCAACTACAAGAATAGGAATGCTTACATCTCCACTTAGAGATAGATTTGGTGTATTATGTTCTATGGAATATTATACAGTGGAACAATTAAAGGAGATAGTAATTAGAAGTGCTTTAGTTTTTGGATGTAACATAACAGAAGAAGGGGCTATAGAAATAGCGAGAAGATCTAGAGGTACACCAAGAATAGCAAATAGGCTATTAAAGAGAGTTAGAGATTATTCAGAAGTATATTCAGATAACTTAATAAGCTTAAAAGAGGCTAGAGAAGCCTTAGGACTTTTAGAGGTAGACAATGAAGGTTTTGATAGAGTTGACAATAAAATTTTAGAGGCTATAATAGATAACTTTGGGGGAGGCCCTGTTGGGATTGAAACATTATCCTACTTTGTAGGCGAGGAACTTGGAACCCTTGAAGATGTTTATGAGCCATATCTTCTTCAAAGAGGTTTTATAGTTAGAACGCCTAGGGGGAGAGTTGCTACAGAAAAAGCATATAAGCACTTAGGAAGAGCAATGAATAAGAAAAATGTACATGAAGGACAAAAAAGTTTTTTCAATAGTTAGGAGAAGTGAAGGATATGAAGGTATCTGATTTTGATTTTTATCTTCCAGAGGAGTTAATTGCACAACATCCTCTAGAAAAGAGAGATACATCTAGATTAATGGTTTTAAACAAAGAAACTGGAGAGATAGAACATAAGAGATTTTATGATATTATTGATTATCTAGAAAAGGGAGATACTTTAGTATTAAATAATACTAGGGTTTTACCAGCTAGACTAATAGGAGAAAAGGAACATACAGGTGGTAAAATAGAGTTCTTACTTTTAAAAAGATTAGAGGGAGATAAGTGGGAATGCTTAGCTAAGCCTGGAAAAAGTGCAAGAGAAGGAAGAAGATTTACCTTTGGTGATGGTAAATTAAAGGCAGAAGTTGTTGAAGTTTTAGAAAATGGTAATAGAATAGTTCAGTTTTTCTATGAAGGAATATTTGAAGAAGTTTTAGATTCATTAGGAGAAATGCCACTTCCACCATATATTCATGAAAGATTAGAAGATAAAGAAAGATATCAAACTGTATATTCTAAGGAAGAGGGATCAGCAGCAGCACCAACAGCTGGACTTCACTTTACAGAAGAATTATTACAAAAGATAAAAGATAAGGGTATAAATATTGCATATGTAACTTTACATGTTGGTTTAGGTACTTTTAGACCAGTAAAGGTTGAAGATATAGAAAGTCATGATATGCATTCTGAGTTTTATGTATTAGATGAAGAAAATGCACAAATAATAAATGATACAAAGAAGAGAGGAAATAGGGTAATATCTGTAGGAACAACATCTACAAGAACTATAGAAACTATTGCAGATGATAATGGATTAGTTAAAGCTCAAACTGGATGGACTAATATTTTTATTTATCCAGGATATAAGTTTAAAACTATAGATAACTTAATTACAAATTTCCACTTGCCAGAATCAACGCTTATTATGTTAGTGTCAGCTTTAGCTGGAAAAGAGCATGTATTAAATGCTTATAATGAAGCAGTTAAAGAAAAGTATAGATTCTTCTCATTTGGAGATGCAATGTTTATAAAATAAGGAGTGAATTTTTTGTCAAAGAGATATACTTTACTAAAGAAGGATGGAAAAGCAAGAAGAGGTAGATTTGTTACACCTCATGGAACAATAGAAACACCAGTATTTATGAATGTTGGTACATTAGCTGCAATAAAGGGCGCTGTATCATCAATGGATTTAAAGGAAATAGGATGCCAAGTAGAGCTTTCAAATACATATCACCTTCATTTAAGACCTAGTGATAAGGTTGTATATAAAATGGGTGGATTACATGAATTTATGAATTGGGATAGACCAATACTTACAGATTCAGGTGGATTCCAAGTTTTCTCTTTATCAGGAATGAGAAAGATAAAGGAAGAAGGAGTTTACTTTAGTTCACATATAGATGGTAAGAAAATATTTATGGGACCTGAGGAATCGATGCAAATTCAAAGCAATCTAGCATCAACTATTGCAATGGCCTTTGATGAATGTATTCCAATACCTTCATCAAGAGAATATGTTGAAAAGTCAGTGGCAAGAACAACTAGATGGCTTGAAAGATGTAAGGCGGAAATGGATAGATTAAATTCACTTCCAGAAACAATTAATAAGGAACAAATGTTATTTGGTATAAACCAAGGAGCAACATTTAAGGATATAAGAATAGAGCATGCAAAAACTATTGCTAAGATGGATTTAGATGGATATGCTATAGGTGGTTTAGCAGTTGGAGAAACTCATGAGGAGATGTATGAAACTATAGATGCTGTTGTACCATACCTTCCAGAAGATAAACCAATATATTTAATGGGAGTAGGGACTCCTGCTAATATATTAGAGGCTGTTGATAGAGGGGTAGACTTCTTTGACTGTGTACTTCCTGCTAGAAATGGTAGACATGGTCATGTATTCACTAAAGATGGTAAGATTAATTTAATGAATGCAAAGTTTGAATTAGATAAGAGACCTATAGATGAAGGTTGTCAATGTCCAGCATGCAAGAGTTATACTAGAGGATATATTAGACACTTATTTAAAGCTAAAGAAATGCTTGCCATGAGATTATGCGTTCTACATAATTTATATTTCTATAATAAGCTTATGGAAGATATAAGAGCAGCTATTGATGGTGGCTATTATAAAGAGTTTAAAGAACAAAAGCTAAAAGATTGGAACATTAAAGCATAATATTGACAAAGATAATAAAGAATTGTAAACTACTTTAAAAGGATGTTGAATTAACATTCATAAGGTTAGTTTTACAAAAGGGAAGGAAGGAAATAAAAGAATGGAGATAATAGCATCATTAGTACCTATGTTAATAGTATTTGTAGTATTTTATTTAGTACTACTATTACCAGAAAAGAAGAGAAAAAAGCAATATATGCAAATGTTAGATGACCTACAAGTTAATGATGAAATCATGACTAGAGGTGGAATAATAGGAAAAATAATTTCTCTTGATGGAGACAATATGGTTCTTGAATCAGGTCCAGATAGAGCAAGATTAAAAATGACTAAAAATGCAATAGCAAATAAAATATATAAAGAAGACTAGAATAGTACCCCTTGATACTTCATAAAATTTAGTATCAGGGGGTGTTTTATATGGATGAAAATAGAAGTTTTGTAAAATCAGTTTTAAAGGGTTGGATTGGTGCAGTGCTATTAACATTTATGCTTATGTTAATATTATCTTTAGCTATGATTAAGTTTGAGCTAAATGATAATATATATAGCATTATTTTTACAGTAATAACAGTAGTTTCTCTTGTAATAGGAGCAGTGCTTGCAGCAAGAAACAATGGAGAAAAGGGATGGCTTACTGGTGGTATAGTAGGTTTACTTTTCTTTATATTTATATTTGTGTTTAGCTCTGTTATAAACGGAAGTTTTGCTTTTGATATAACACAAATATATAAGTTAATAGGCTGTTTTGGAGTTGGTACTATATCAGGAATACTAGGGATAAATCTGTAAAAAATCTTTTATATATATTACCAATATGCTATAATGTAAAAATACAATGTGAAATTCGAACCTAGTACTGAGGAGGATAAAAATGAAGACAAAGGGCAAAAGTTCAGCATTATTTATACTTTGTACTTTAGCTATAATCCTATTTGCTTTTGTAGGTTATAAAGGAGCTGAAGTTGCAGGGTGGAGAATTAAACCGTTTTCGGAAACTATAACAAAGGGACTTGACCTTCAAGGCGGTGTTTCTGTTGTTATGGAAATTCAAGACGAAGAAGTAAGCAAGGAAGACTTAGAGAAAACAAAAGAGCAATTATCTCTAAGAGTAAACAAAATAGGGGTAGCAGAAACAGTAGTTTCAACTGAAGGGGATAGAAGAATAAGAATTGATATTCCAGCACAAGTTGATTCGGGGGAAATAGTAGAAAGCTTAGGGAAAACTGGTGAGTTAACTTTTAAATCTCCAAAAGGGGATGTTATCTTAACAGGACAAGACGTAAGTAAGGCTACAGCAACATCAGATGAAAATGGGTTGCCACAAGTTGCACTAGAACTAAATGAGAATGGAACTAAAAAGTTTGCTGATGCAACTAAAGAGTACTTAGGTCAATCAATTTCAGTTAATATGGATGATGAAGTTTTAACAAATCCAACAGTAAATAGCGTAATAACAAATGGTTCTGCGGTAATTACAGGAAGCAAAAGCGCAGATGATGCAAAGAGACTTGCAGGATTAATTAATGCAGGGGCTTTACCTGTTACTGTAAAAGCAGCTTCAGTAAAAACTGTAGGAGCACAACTTGGAGAAGAAGCACTTCCAAATGCTTTAAAAGCAGCTTTAATTGGTATAGGACTAATTTTTGCATTTATGATTATTTATTATAGAGTACCAGGAGCTATAGCTTGTTTAGCATTAACATTATTTATTGCATTAATATTATTCTTATTTGGTGAAATAGGTGTTACCTTAACTTTACCAGGAATTGCAGGAGTTCTATTAACAATAGGTATGGCTGTAGATGCTAATGTGCTAATTTTTGAAAGAATAAGAGAAGAGCTTAAAAAAGGTGTGTCAATTAGAAGTGCTGTAGAAAAGGGATTTGAAAATGCAACATCATCAATAATGGATTCCAATATTACAACTATAATAGCAGCTTTAGTACTTTACTTCCTAGGATCAGGAACAGTAAAAGGTTTTGCTATAACTTTACTTATAGGTATAGTAGTAAGTTTATTTACAGCGTTGATTGTTACTAAATTCTTTATGAATAAGGCTGTAGAAATGGGATTACTAACAAAACTATCTCAGTTCAGAGTGAAGAGGGGGTAGAGAGTCATGCTTAAAGTTGTAGAAAAAAAGAAGATATGGTTTAGTATTTCAGCTATTATAATAGCAATTGGGTTAATTGCTATGTTTGCTAAAGGTTTAAACTTCGGAATAGATTTTGAAGGTGGAACTAATATAATTTTAAAGTTTGATGAAGAGTACAATAAAGAGGAAGTAGATTCTATAGTTAAAGGATTTGCATCTGATGCAGTAACAAATACTGCAGAAAATAATGAGTATGAAATTAAATCAAAGAATTTTGAGAGCAAGGATGTTTCTAAGTTAGTAGAAGAATTAAAGAAAAAATACAAGATGCCAGAAAATGCCATTGTATCTCAAGAGGAGATTGGAGCTTCTGTAGGTAAAGAATTAAGAGTTAATTCTTTAAAGGCGTTAGCTATAGCATTTGTAGCTATGCTTATATATATAGCAGTAAGGTTTGAATTTAAGTTTGGTGTTATTGCACTAATAGCCTTAGCACATGACTTATTAATAACTATAAGCGTATTTGCAGTGTTTGGTATTTCTATTAATTCACCATTTATAGCTGCAGTATTAACAATAGTAGGTTATTCTATAAATGCAACAATAGTAATTTTTGATAGAATAAGAGAAAACCTAAAATTATCAGGAAGAACTTCTGCAGCAGAAGTTGCTAACAAAAGTGTAACTCAAACTATGGCAAGGTCAATAAATACTACATTAACTACTTTATTTACTATAGTAGCTGTGTATATATTTGTACCTACTGTAAGAGGATTCTCTTTCCCAATAATAATTGGTATAGTTTCAGGATTATTCTCATCAGTATTTATAGCACCTTCTTTATGGGTACTTGTTACAGAAAAAAAGAAAAAATCTAAATAATAATAATAATAAAAGTTTTCAGCCTAAACTAGGTTGAAAACTTTTTTTATTCTTTAGAAAATTATATGCGCCTGGTCTTTTGCTCACATGCGTTTCCAAAAGCCAGAGTGCGCTGAAAAAAAATCGACGATTCGGCAAGCTCGTCTTGACGATTTTTTTACTATCTAAGAAAGTATAAAATTTTAATTAGATATAAATCAAAGGGGGATTACAATTTCATATTAAAAAAATCCACTCCATCTTTTTTATAGAATATGATTTATATTTAATTAAATAATAATAAAAACGCATACTATATGTAGAATAAAAAAAATAAAAAGCACAATTTGTAGTGTGTATGTAAATACTTTAAAAAATGGTTTGATATTATGACTGTTTTCATCTATAATATAGTTGTTTTCTTATTTTATGGAGGAGTAAGTCATGCGTAAATTTTGGGAGAGTATTTATTGTCCAAATTATATAACTGGATATAATCCCTTTTTACTTAGACATATGAATAAAGCGATTGAAAAGTTAGTTTACGCTGTAAATAATAGAAAAAAGATTGTTATTTATGGTGTGTCTTCAGTAGATGGAATATGTTCTATTGCATCCTTAAGTTTAATTTTAATGTATTTAAATGCGGATGTTGAATATCTTATATATGAAGAGGAAGATGCTAAAAAATCTATAGATTGCAATAATATAAAAAATGATATTGATTTTTTAGGAGCTGATTTACTTATAACACTTGGAGTTGATTTAAAGTCGGAGAGTGAGGTAAAGCTTTGCAATGAGCTTGATATAGATCTAATTGTTTTAGAAAATAAAAAGACAGTTAGGGAAAGAAGCTATGTCTATATAAATCCGAACCAAAAGGGGTGTCAGTACAGGTATAAGAACCTGTCTTTAAGTGCGTTAACTTTTAAGCTAATGCAAGCTATTGCAATCTACTATAATCTAAAGAGTATTAACAAATATTTAGATTTGATTTTAATAGGTGCGCATTGGGCAAAGGTTCCCCTTAAAGGTGAAAATGGAGTTATAATAAAAGAGGGCAAAAAGTTTTTAATTAATACTAATAACTATGGTTTAAGGGCTGTTATGGAGTTAAATAATATAGTAGAGTTGGATGATAATAGCATCGTTAAGATCATAGAACTTATTACTCCAACAGGAAGCACTGTAGGAATGGTTAATAATGCACGTATTATACTTGAATTATTAATAACAAATGATAAGGATAGAGCTGAACAAATTTCTAAATACTTATATAACTTAAAAAAGCCTGAAGAGTAGTAAATAATTTACGCTTTGATAAAGTAGAATAGGCGATTTTTATATAAATAATATTTTTGGAGGAAGCAGTATGAATTTAAAAGATAGTATTAGAGTGGTAGAGGGTTTTCCAAAAGAAGGTATAAGCTTTAAAGATATCACTACTTTAATTGGTGATGGAGAAGCTTTAAAGTGCTCAATTGATAAAATTGTAGAACACTTAAAGGATAAAAACGTTGATTTAATAGTAGGACCAGAAGCTAGAGGATTCATATTTGGTGTTCCAGTAGCTTATGCTCTAGGTGTTGGGTTTGTGCCTGTAAGAAAGCCAGGAAAACTACCATGTGAAACAGTATCTGTTGACTATGGTTTAGAATACGGTAATGATACTTTAGAAATTCATAAAGATGCAATAAAGAAAGGTCAAAGAGTTGCAATAGTAGATGATCTTTTAGCTACAGGAGGAACAATTGAAGCAGTTGCCAAGCTAGTAGAAACTGTTGGTGCTGAAGTAGTAGCTTTAGATTTTGCTATTGAACTTACAGGTCTAAATGGAAGAGATAAATTACAAGGATATGATGTAATGTCTCTAGTTGATTACGAGTTTTAATTTGTTGAAAAAGATAGGATAATAATATATAATAATATTTATTAAGAATGGCTGGTTAGTATAAACCAGCCATTGATTTTAGAAATAAATAGCTAGGGGAGAGTAAGCCTTATGATTGAGAGCTTAATAAAAAAGATTAATGACAATTGTATAAACGTTGATATAGATATAATAGAAAAAGCTTATAACTTTGCTAGTGAAGCTCATAAATCTCAAAAGAGAGAATCAGGTGAACCCTATATAATTCATCCTATTGATGTGGCAGAAATTCTTGCAGAGCTTGGTATGGATACAAATACTATTGCTGCAGGACTATTACATGATGTGTTAGAAGACACTGATTGTACTTATAAAGAGATGTCTGATATGTTTAATGAAGAAATTGCAAGTTTAGTAAATGGAGTAACTAAGCTTGGTAAAATAGAGTATAAAAGTAAACAGGAACAGCAAGCAGATAATGTTAGAAAAATGCTTTTAGCAATGGCTAAAGATATAAGGGTTATTATTATAAAGCTTGCAGATAGATTACATAATATGAGAACTCTAAAGTTCATGCCTAAAGAAAAGCAAAAGCTTAAAGCAAAGGAAACTTTAGATATATATGCACCTCTTGCCCATAGACTTGGTATGTCTAAGATTAAGTGGGAATTAGAGGACCTTTCTTTTAGATATTTACATGAAGAAGAATACTATGATTTAGTAAGACAAATTGCAGAAAAAAGAGTAGAGAGAGAAGCGTATATCTCTAGTATAATTGATGATTTATATAAAAATTTAGAGGAATCTGGAATAGATTCTGATATTGAAGGAAGACCAAAGCATTTCTATAGTATTTATAGAAAAATGGTTAATAAGAATAAGACTATAGAGCAAATTTTTGACTTAACAGCTATTAGAATTTTAGTGAATTCAGTGAAGGACTGTTATGGTGTTTTAGGTATAGTTCATACTATATATAAGCCAATACCAGGAAGATTTAAGGATTATATAGCTATGCCTAAGCCAAATATGTATCAATCTTTACATACAACTGTAATTGGACCACAAGGAAAAACATTTGAAATACAAATAAGAACTTTTGACATGCATAAAACTGCTGAATATGGTATTGCTGCTCACTGGAAGTACAAAGAAGGTGATGCAGGTGAAGATAAAGAAAAGGGCTTTGAGAAGAAGCTTGCTTGGCTTAGAGATATGCTTGAGTGGCAAAAGGAAACATCAGATGCTGAAGAGTTTATGGAAGGATTTAAAATAGATCTTTTCTCTGATGAAATATTTGTATTTACTCCTAAAGGGGTAGTTATAAATTTAGCAAGTGGGTCTACACCAATAGATTTTGCTTATAGAATACATACGGATGTTGGAAATAGATGCATAGGTGCAAAAGTTAATGGAAAAATTGTTCCTTTAGATTATAAGCTAAAGACTGGAGAGATAGTTGAAATAATCACTTCTCAATCAGCTAAGGGTCCTAATATGGATTGGCTTAATATAGCAAAGAGTAATCAAGCTAAAAGTAAGATAAAGTCTTGGCTTAAAAAAGCTAAAAAGGATGAAAATATAAATAAGGGTAAAGAACTTCTTGAAAAAGAATTAAGAAAGCAGGGAGTTATACTATCAGAAATCACTAAAGGTGATTCATATGAAAGACTTGCAAAAAGATATAATCTACATAACTCTGATGATATTTATGCTGCAGTTGGAGTGGGAAGCATATCAGCTTCTGCCTTTGTATCTAGATTAAAAGAAGAAAATCTAGGTGATAAGGTTAAGCAATCTGACGAAGAAATAGCTAAAAATATTGAGGAGCACATTGCAAAAAGTGATAGGGTTAATAAGAAGGAAGGTAATTATGGAATTACAGTAAAAGGTGAAAGTAATCTTATGATCAGGTTTGCAAGATGTTGTAATCCTGTACCAGGTGATGAAATACAAGGATATATTACAAAGGGTAGAGGGGTATCTGTACATAGAACTGATTGTAGTAACTTAAAATCTTTAATAGCCTATGACCCTAATAAAGTTGTAGATGTAAGTTGGGGAATGTCAAAGGGTGCTTCATATGTTGCAGAGGTTAGAGTTAAATCTGACGATAGGATGGGAGTATTATCTGATATTATGAAGGTAATAACAGATTCAGGATTACATTTAAATGCTTTAAATGCTAATTCTGCTAAAGGAAATGAAGCTTTAATTAATATAAAGGTAAAAATAGATTCTATAGAACAACTTAGGGAACTTATGAAAAAGATAAGAAGACTTAAAGGGGTTACAGATGTATTTAGAGTTAATAGTTAGGAGAGCTATATAATGAGAGCTGTTGTACAAAGAGTTAAAAAGTCAAGAGTTATTGTTGAAGGTAGATTAGTTGGAGAAATAAATAAAGGCTTTAATGTCCTTTTAGGAATTTCTAAAGATGATACAATAGAAGACTTGAAATATATAAAAGATAAAATTATTAACTTAAGAGTGTTTGAAGATGAAAATGATAAAATGAACCTTTCTCTTTTAGATATAAAGGGGGATATTCTTGCAATTTCTCAATTTACTCTTTATGGTGATTGTAGAAAAGGTAGAAGACCTAATTTTATGAATGCTATGGGTGGAGATGAGGCAAAAGCACTATATGAAGAATTCGTGAAAATGCTAAAAGAATCTGGCTTAAAGGTAGAAACGGGAGAGTTTGGCGCGCATATGAATGTTGAAATTGAAAATGATGGGCCAGTGACAATTCTATTAGATAGCAAAAAAGAGTTTTAATTCTTTAGGAAATTATAGTAATTACTAAATTGTGAGTAACTTCAACAATTTAATAATATATGAGTTTATTTATTCCTAAAGAATAAAAATAAAATTATATGCGCCTGGTCTTTTGCTCACATGCGTTCACAAAAGCCAGAATGCGCTGAAAAAATCGACGAGACGATTTTTTAAAGGGAGGAATTTATAGTGATAATAAAAGCAATACCAGCTGGAATATATGATGCAAATTGTTATATAGTAATGGATGAAAAAACAAAGGATGCAGTAGTGTTAGACCCAGGTGGAGATGGAGAAATGCTAGAAAGAGCTATAAAAGATATGGGAGCTAATGTTAAGAGTATTCTTTTAACTCATGGGCATATGGATCATGTAGGTGGTGTAGAGTATTTATCAGATAAACTAAATGTTCCATTCTATATATCAAAAATAGATGAAGAATACATGGAGAAAGACAATTATGTATTTGGATCAATTAGAAATGCTAACGGATATTTAGAGGATGGCAATGAGTTATCTTTTGGAAGCTTAAATATAAAAGTAATAGCTACTCCAGGTCATACAAAGGGTGGCTTATGCTTCTTAATAGAGGATAAACTATTTACAGGGGATACCTTGTTCCAAGGATCTATAGGAAGAACTGACTTTATAGGAGGAAGTTTTTCAGAGATTATAAATAGTATAAAGACTAAATTATTACCTCTTGGTGATGAAATAGAAGTATATCCAGGTCATGGACCTAAGTCATCTATAGGATATGAAAAAGGATACAATATGTATTTAAATGACTATGATAGTTTAATATAGGAGAAAAAATGGATATAAATATTAAATTAAACGATCTAAAATATAGATATGATGTTTATCAAATGTTTAATATATATTTCCCTCTAGACAAAATTAACTTTTCAGAGCTAGAGGGAGATTATCATGTTGAAATAACTGATGATAAAGTTAGTTTTTCTTATAATGATATAAGTAGAGAAGACTATAAAAATGATAATGAATATTATAAGGAAACCATAAAGAAAGTAATATTTAAAGCTTTAAG
Source organism: Clostridium sp. 1001283B150210_160208_E6 (assembly GCF_015669365.1). Lineage (NCBI taxonomy): Bacteria > Bacillati > Bacillota > Clostridia > Eubacteriales > Clostridiaceae > Clostridium > Clostridium sp. 1001283B150210_160208_E6. Next base: position 194,809 of record NZ_JADPAA010000006.1, read on the forward strand.
AGATATTACTGGAGATGAATATCCTTGGGGAACCTTAGTTGGTATTAGACCATCTAAAATTGCTCTTAAACATTTAAGAGAAGGAAAAAGTGAAGAAGAGGTAAAAGAAATATTCTTTGAAAAGCATATAACTTCAGAAGAGAAAGCACAACTTTGTATAGATGTAGCTGAATTTGAGGATAAGTATGTAAATAAAGATCCTAAGAATATTGCTATTTATGTTGGAATGGCCTTTTGTCCTACAAGATGTCTTTACTGTTCCTTTGCAGCTAATCCAATCGGTGGAAATAAAAAATTAGTTAATCCATACTTAGAGTCACTTACATATGAAATTGAAGAAATTAAGAAATATGTAGATGAAAAAGGATTAAGAATTGAATCTGTTTATTTTGGGGGAGGCACTCCAACAGCTGTAAATGATGAGGAATTTGAAAACTTAATGAATAAAATATATAATTCATTTGTAGAAAATAGAGAATTAAAAGAATTTACAGTAGAGTGTGGAAGACCAGATTCTATTACATTAAACAAGCTTCAAACAATGAAGAAGTATGATGTAACAAGAATTAGTATCAATCCTCAGACTATGAATGATGAAACCCTAAAGTTAATAGGTAGGGGACATACTTCACAAGATGTAATAGATAAGTTCAAAATGGCTAGAGAGCTTGGCTTTGAAGATATAAATATGGATATGATAATAGGACTACCAGGGGAGGGCCTTCAGGAGGCTAAGATTACAGCTAGAGAAATTAAAAAGCTTTCACCTGATAGCTTAACTATACATGGACTATCTCTTAAAAGAGGTTCTATAATGTATGAGAACTTTATTCTAAAAAAAGGCTTAGGTTTAAAAAGTCAAGAAGAGATAATGAAGATGTACGAAGAGAGTAAAAATCTTGCCAAGGAATTAGAATTAACCCCATATTATATGTATAGACAAAAAAATATGGTTGGAAATATGGAGAATTTGGGTTATTCTAAGAAGGGAAAAGAGTGTATCTATAACATTCAAATGATAGAGGATAAGCAAACAATTATAGCCTTAGGAGCAGATGCTGTTACTAAAGTTGTTTTCTTAGAGAATGATAGAATAGAGAGATTTGGTAATGTTAAGGATATTAAGGAATATGTAAATAGAATAAAAGAAATGGTAGATGGTAAGATTGCTTTACTAGATACTTTGTATAAATAAGGAGGATTAATATGGCAGAAATGCAAGCACCTAAGGGTACTAAAGATATGTTGCCTCAAGATGCATATAAGTGGCACTATGTAGAAAATACATTTAAAGATACAGCAAAAAACTTTGGCTTAAAAGAGATAAGAACTCCTATTTTTGAACATACAGAGCTTTTCTTAAGAGGAGTTGGAGATACAACTGATATAGTACAAAAGGAAATGTATACTTTTGAAGATAAAGGAAAGAGAAGTGTTACATTAAAACCAGAAGGTACAGCACCTATAGTAAGAGCTTTTATAGAAAATAGACTATTTAATGAAGCTCAACCTACTAAGCTATACTATGTAATTCCTTGTTTTAGATATGAAAATGTTCAAAAGGGAAGACTTAGACAATTCCACCAATGTGGTGTTGAAGTATTTGGTTCTAAGGAACCATCAATGGATGCAGAAGTTATAGCTTTTGCTATGGAAGTTTTAAAGAATCTTGGATTAAAAGGATTAAAGCTTAATATAAACAATTTAGGTTGTCCAAAATGTAGACCTAATTACAATGAAGCTTTAAAGAACTTCTTAAAGGAAAACTATGATAATTTATGCCCTACATGTAAGGAAAGATTTGAAAAGAATCCTATGAGAATTCTAGATTGTAAGGAAAAGAAATGTAAGGAAATTACTAAGAGTGCACCTATAATATTAGATTTTATGTGCGAAGAATGTGATACTCACTTTACTAAGGTAAAAGAGTATTTAGATTTATTAGGAATTCCATACGCAGTTGATCCAGGAATAGTTAGAGGATTAGATTATTACACTAAGACTATCTTTGAAATCTTAAATGATGACTTCACAGCTATAGGTGGAGGAAGATATGATAATATGATAGAAGAACTTGGTGGTCCTAGCATGCCAGCAGTTGGATTTGCAATGGGTATTGAAAGATTGATAATGGCTCTTGACAAGGAAGGTATAGAAATTCCAAGTAATGAGAGTTATGCTTTATATATAGGATCAAGAGGTGATGAAGCATATAAAGCTGGATTTAAGCTTGCTAATGATTTAAGAAGCAAAGGTGTAGCTGTTGAAATAAATCATATGGGTAGAAGTGTTAAAGCAGAAATGAAATATGCTAATAAGGTTGGTGCTAAGTTTACTACAATCTTAGGTGATGATGAATTAGCTAATAATGTAATAAAGCTTAAGAGAATGAGTGATGGTGAAATATTTGAAGTATCACTTGAAAATATAGATGAAATTGCAAACACACTTAAGTAAGAAAGGAATGACTTTAAAATGGGTGAATCTTTAGGCGGATTAAAGAGAACTATGTACTGTGGTGAACCTAGAGAAGAACATATAGGTAAGAAGATTACTCTTATGGGATGGGTTCAAAGAAATAGAAAGCTTGGAGGTCTTGAATTTATAGACTTAAGAGATAGAAGTGGAATAATGCAAGTTGTTTTTGGTGAAGAAATAAATGCTGAAGCTTTTGAAAAAGCTAAGGGTGTTAAGCCAGAATACTGCATAGCTGTAACAGGAGAAGTTGTTAAGAGACAATCTCCTAATGAAAACATGCCAACAGGTATGGTTGAATTAATGTGTGAAGAAATAAAGGTTCTTTCAGAATCTGAAACTCCACCAATATATATAAAAGAAGGATTAGATGCATCTGAACAAATTAGATTAAAGTATAGATACTTAGATTTAAGAAGACCAGATATGCAAAACATCTTTATGATAAGAAATAGAGCTACTAAGGCAGTAAGAGATTTCTTAGATAACAACGGATTCTTAGATGTAGAAACTCCAATGCTAACTAAGTCAACTCCAGAAGGAGCAAGAGACTACTTAGTACCATCTAGAAACTATCCAGGTATGTTCTATGCATTACCTCAATCACCACAAATATTTAAGCAATTATTAATGGTTTCTGGATTTGATAGATACTATCAAATAGTTAAGTGCTTCAGAGATGAAGATTTAAGAGCAAACAGACAACCAGAATTTACTCAAATAGATATGGAATTAAGCTTCGTTGAGCAAGATGATGTTATGGAATTAAATGAAAGACTTGTAGCTCATGTATTCAAAGAAGTTTTAGGTCATGAAGTTAAGCTTCCAATAGCTAGAATGACATTTAAAGATGCTATGGAAAAGTACGGTTCTGATAAGCCAGACTTAAGATTCGGTATGGAAATTACTGATTTAACAGAGGTTGTTAAGGATGTAGACTTTAAAGTATTCCAAAGCGCTATAGAAATTGGCGGTTCAGTTAGAGCTCTTTGCCTAAAGGGTGGAGCATCTATGGGAAGAAAAGATGTTGATAGATTAGGTGAATTTGTTAAGACTTATAAAGCTAAGGGATTAGCATATATTCAACTTAAGGAAGAAGGAATTAAATCTCCTATAGCTAAGTTCTTAAAGGAAGAAGAAATGAATGCTATCATTGAAAAGATGGGAGCAGAAACAGGAGATATAATTTTAATAGTTGCAGATAAAAACTCAGTAGTATTCCAAAGTCTTGGAGCATTAAGATTAGAACTTGCTAAGAAGTATGATTTAATTAAGGATAAGAATGAATTTAACTTCTGCTGGATTACTGAATTCCCATTATTTGAGTATGATGAAGAAGAAAATAGATATACAGCTTGTCACCATCCATTTACAGCACCAATGGATGAAGATTTAGATATGATAGAAACTAATCCAGGTGCAGTAAGATCTAAGGCATATGACTTAGTATTAAATGGTGAAGAATTAGGTGGAGGTTCTATAAGAATTCATAATATGGAACTTCAACAAAGAATGTTTAAAGCTTTAGGCTTTACAGAAGAATCTGCTTGGGAAAGATTTGGATTCTTATTAGAAGCATTTAAGTTTGGTCCACCACCACATGGAGGATTAGCATTTGGTCTTGATAGAATGATAATGTTCTTAGCTGGAACAGATAATATTAAAGATGTTATTGCATTCCCTAAGAATCAAAATGCTTACTGCTACTTAAGTGAAGCACCAAATATAGCAGATGAAAAACAATTAGAAGAATTAGGTATTGCTATAATAGCTAAAAATGAAGAAGAATAATATTTTGTTTTAATTAAAAGGGGCTGTATCAGATTAAGGTTTTTTACCTTAGGCTGATACAGCCTTATTTTTATAATTTTAAATTTTATTCATAACTTTATATGTACTTATTTCCAAAATATTTATTTTTGAGCATAAGAAAATAAGGACAATTTCAAAATTATCCAAATTATTACTATATTGCACTAATTAAGAAGCTTGCTGCTTGTGAAGCAGCTTTCCGTTACGCTTTTGAAGAGTTTTGCTATGTAATTTGTTAACATTATATCCAAAAGCCATTAATAAAAATTCCGTACGAACTTTAGACATACCACGCATCAA
>NZ_JADPAA010000007.1:0-179935 GCF_015669365.1 Clostridium sp. 1001283B150210_160208_E6
TAAGCTATACGGTTGGCACTATCAGCCCCCGTTACGGACTTTCACCGATTAGTGTACGCCCATGCTGGGCGCACTTAAAAAAGAAAACTGCCTATTTTAGCAGTTTTCTTTTTCTATATCTTCTAATAATCTAAATACTCTCTTTTTAAGAAGTGGATGCACTTTATTACCACATATTTCACTAAGAGGTTTTAATACAAATTCTCTTTCTTCCATTCTTGGATGTGGAACTGTAACCAAATCATCATCTAATACTAAATCATCATAGAAAATAATATCTAAATCTATGATTCTTGGCCCCCACTTAACTATTCTTTCTCTTTTCATTTCCTTTTCAATCTCTAATAGAGTTTTCATAAGTTCTTGTGGAGAAAGAATTGTCTTAAGCTTTAAAGCAGCATTTACAAATTCCTCTTGATCTAAGTATCCCCAAGGCTCTGTTACTAAGAAAGAAGATACCTTTTCAACCTCTATTTCCTTATAAGAATTTATTAATTCTATTGCTCTATTTAAGTTTTCTTCCTTATTTCCAATATTGCTTCCTATTGAAAGATATGCTTCATGCCATCCTCTTTCAATTTGTACTGCTGCATAATCTAAATGTCTTCCTATTGGTGCCCAAGGTTTTTTTAAAGTTACCTTAACATCTTTAACTAGTGGATAATTATACAAAGTAAACTCCGCTACCTTTTGTGCTGCTGTTTCTATAAGATCATAAGATTCCTTCATAAATTCTTTTTCTATACCATGGCAAAGTTCACCATAGTGAACTGACTTAGTTAAATCCCCAGTTCTTCCTGCTTCTTCTAGACTCAAAGTTAATTCTAAATCTAAAACAAACTTTTGTCCTAAAGTCTTTTCTTCTTTAAAAACCCCATGATTAGCAAATATCTCAACATTTTTTAAATATATCTTATCCATTCTATTCCACCTATTTCGCTTTAAGTATTGCATCAGTCATAACGCAAGCCCTTTTATTTTCTAGAACATCATGAACTCTTACAAATTCACAACCTTTCATTATTCCAATTACAGTAGTTGCAACTGTTCCCTCTACTCTTTCTGTAACAGGTAAATTTAAAGTTAATCCAATCATAGACTTTCTTGATGTTCCAAGTAGTACTGGTAACCCTAAATTCTTTATCTTTTCTAAATTATTCATAACAATTAGATTTTCTTCATAAGTCTTAGCAAATCCTATTCCTGGATCTAATATTATGTTCTCTCTCTTTACACCTGCTTCAAGTGCAATATCTATACTTTCAGCTAAATCCATAACTATATCATTCATTAAATTAGTATAGGGTTTATCTTCCCTGTTATGCATTAAGATACATGGAACATTGTACTTTGCAGCAACCTTTGCCATGTCCTTATCTTTCTTAAATCCCCATACATCATTTATAATATCTGCCCCTGCCTTTATTGCTTCTTCAGCAGTTCTAGCCTTATATGTATCTATAGAAATTGTAATATCAAACTTTTCCTTAATAGCCTTAATTATTGGCACAACTCTATTTATTTCTTCTTCAACCCCTACTGGTGCAAAGTTAGGTCTTGTAGATTCTCCACCTATATCTATTATGTCAGCTCCATCTCTAATAAGTTCTTCTGCATGCTTTACTGCAAGTTCAGCCTCATTAAATTTTCCTCCATCTGAAAATGAATCAGGTGTAACATTTAAAATTCCCATTACATAAGTTCTTTCACCTAAGTTAAATTCCTTATTTCCTATTTTCATTTTTCATCATACCTTTCCCTAATACTTAATTTTAAAGTTCTTTTTCTCTTTACTCCAATAACAATCTTTTTCAGCTTTACATGAAAAACAATTTCTAGATAGCTTGTCACTTTCATAGATAATTCTAGATAGTTCATCACCACTATCTTTTCTATGATTCTCTATTCCTTTTAGGATTTCATCCTTCTCCTCTTTTGTAAAGTTAGTTTCCTTTAAAATATCTTTAGCTATTATAACACTACCTTCATGATGTGGGATTTCTTCTTTATACTCTAAAACTCTTCCAATGTCATGTAATAATCCAATTGCATAAATAACCTCTTTAGAATACTTAAGCCCCTCTTCTAACACTCTTATATACGCAATTCTTGAAACATCCAAAAAGTGCTCTATAGTATGATTACAAAATACTCTTTCCTTCTCTAGCTCACTAAGTTCCTCTAAAAAAATCCTGTAATCTTTATTATTTAATATCTCATTAACCTTATCCAAAGTCTTTAAATCTCCTATCTTTGAATTAAATCTAAAACTTCTCTTCTAAGATTATAGTTTTCCTCAAAGCATCCTCTATAAGTTGTTGTAAGGGTTCTAGTACCTGGCTTCTTAACCCCTCTCATAGTCATACACATATGCTCTGCCTCAATAACTACCATAACCCCTTCTGCATTTAAATACTTCATTAAAGCATCAGCTACTTCTGAAGTTAATTTTTCTTGAAGCTGAGGTTTTTTAGCATAAGTTTCTACTGTTCTTGCAAGCTTTGAAAGCCCGGCTACTCTGCCCTTTGGTATATACGCAATATGAGCCTTCCCATAGAAAGGAACTAAATGATGCTCACACATTGAATAAAATGTTATGTCTTTCTCTAAAACCAAATCATCTCTATCCACTTCAAAAGTCTTCTTTAAATGTTCCTCTGCTGTAGCATTTATTCCTGAAAATATCTCTTCATACATCCTAGCTATTCTATCTGGAGTTTCTATAAGACCTTCTCTATTAGGATCTTCTCCAATAGCTTCCAATATAAGTTTTACACTTTCTTTTATTTTTTCCTTATCTACCATTATGTATTAACCCTCCTAGTTTACTGCTTATCATATTTGTTAAATCCCCTTGTTCAAAAACTCTATCATTAATTCCTGTTACCTTCATTACTCCCATTAAACTGTTGGTAATAAAAACTTCATCACTATCATAAAGTTCATCTAAAGTAATACTCTTTTCTATTACATTAAAATTATTTATAATCCACTCTCTAATTATACCACCTAGAAGTCCATCTTCAATTTTAGGTGTCAAAAGAACACCATTCTTTATTAAAAATATATTAGCACAGCTTGTTTCTGTAACAAAACCTTTTTCGTTAAGAAATAAAGCATCATTATATCCATTTTTTATGGCTTCCTTTTTCTCAATTATGTTCTCTATATATCCGTTCCACTTTATCTTGGTCATTTTTGATGTAGAATTTCTTCTAACCTCTGAAATCCTTAAGGTCATCCCCCTATTATAATCATCACTTGTATAAGGATTCTCCCTTTCAGTAACAACAATATTTTTAGGAGTAACTAAAATCTTTAACACCTTATTTTTTATATTTATATTTTCTAAAAACTCAAGAAGCTCTTTCTTCTCTAAAGTTTCTAACTCTAAACTCTTCATACTTTCTTCAAGCCTATTTAGATGTTCTTTTAAAAACAAAGGCTTATCTAAACAAAGGATAGTCTCAAAAAGTCCTTGTCCAAAGAAAGTACCTTCATCCAATAGAATTTTGTCACTATTATAAACTATTTCTCTCATTATAACACCTTCATTAAGGCTTTTGCTTTGTCAATTGTTTCAAACCATTCATCCTCAGGATTTGAGTCCCAAGTGATTCCCCCTCCAACACCAAAGTAAGCCCTATTATCTTTTTTAATTATTGTCCTTATTACTATATTAAAATCGCAGTTCCCTCGGATATCAAAGTAACCAATAGAACCTGTATAAAGATTTCTCTTAAGACCTTCAAGCTCCTCTATAATTTCCATTGCTCTTATTTTAGGTGCTCCAGTAATTGATCCCCCTGGAAAACACTCCTTTATGCACTTAATAGAAGATGCCCCATCTTTTAATCTTCCTTCTACTGTTGAAACCAAATGAAATACAGTTGCATATTCCTCAATTTTAAATAGCTCTGTTACTTTAACAGAATGAGGAGTACACACCTTACTTAAATCGTTTCTTTCTAAATCTACTATCATTAAAAGCTCTGATTTATCCTTATCTGAATTTATAAGAGCCTCTTTATTCTCTTCATCTTCTTTAGGATTTTCACCCCTTGGTCTTGTTCCTTTTATTGGTCTTGTATGAACCTTTCCATCAACTACAGATAAGAATCTTTCTGGTGATGAACTTATCACTTGAAAATCTTCAAAGTTCATATATGCTGAAAAAGGAGCCTTATTAATACTTCTTAACTTTTCATATATTTCAAAAGAAGGAGAAGTGTTTTTACACCATATTCTTCTTGTCATATTAGCTATATAAACATCACCACTTCTAATATAATCTTTAAGCTTTCTTATAGCATCTTCATATTCTTCTTTTTCAAAATTTGAGTAAAAGATATTGTTACGCTCCTCAAACCTAACCTCTTCAAACTCTTTATATTCCTTTAGCTTTTCTAAAACTAAGTTAGTACTATTTTCTATATATCCAAGCTCTGTAATATATGTTTTCTTATTATGTAAATCAAATATAATTAAGTTTTCATATATATTAAAAATGCTATCAGGTATTAAAAAATCCTCCTTAGATGTATTAGGTAAATCCTCTAAAATTCTACCTATATCATAAGAAAAATACCCTATTGCCCCACCTATAAAAGGAAGATGACTTTCTCCCTTAAAATTGAACCTTTCCATTATCTCTTCTAAGGATGAAAATGGATCATTTGACTCTATCTTTTCATTATTTATGTAAACTGAATTTCCTTGTGACCTAAAATTCAAAATTGGGTTTATCCCTATAAACGAGAATTTAGATAATTCCTTATCCTCCTTAGAGCTATCTAAAAATATACTTCCCTTAAAATCCTTAAAAAGCCTATATGTATGAAATGGATCATAATATTTTTCTAATTCTTCTATCTTAAAGTTTATCATTCTTAAACCTCTTACACTCCTTTATAAAGTTATGTAACATCTTGTGACCATCCTCTGTTAGCTCTGCCTCAGGATGAAATTGCACTCCAAAAATAGGATAGCTTTTATGCTCTATTCCCATTATAACCCCATCTTCTGTTTCTGCTGTAACCTTAATTTCACAAGGGAGATTATCCTTTGATAGCACTAAGGAATGGTATCTTGTAACCCTTAGAGGATTTTTAACACCTTCAAATATTCCTTCATTATTATGAGTTATATAGCTAAGCTTTCCATGGACAGGCTCTTTGCCTTTAAATATTTCCCCACCAAAATAGTGTCCAATACATTGATGTCCTAAACATACACCTAATATAGGAAGCTTTCCTTTAAATTTATCTATTATATCTAAAGATAAACCTGCTTCTTTAGGATTTTTAGGTCCTGGAGATATAACTATTCCACTATATTTATTTAAATCTATGTTATTTATATTTATCTTATCATTTCTAACCACTTCTAACTCTTCTTCTAGCTCTTCAAAATATCTTACTAAGTTATACACAAAAGAGTCATAGTTATCTATCATTAGTAACATATTTTCCCCCCTAAACTGTGACTAAAATCATTTCTCATTATAACATAAATGAAAATAAAAAGTAGGAGCGGCAAATTCACTACTCCTACTTTTTGTTTTATAAATAATTTTACTTTCACTCTATGAAAGTTCTACTACCTAAATATAAAATTTAAAAGCAGAACTTTTGATCTGTTTTCCGCGACATCTGCATTATAACCTACAAATTAGAATTTATAGTTGCTATTTATTCAAAATTTCTTTAAATAAAATTCAGATTGTCTTGACACATCTAAGCTATATTCATAATCATAAAAACTAAAATAAGCTCTTTGGTTATTATGATTATTTATATATATTTTTTCTCAAAAGGAACTCCTACAACTTTATAGAATAACTCAAAAAATGTATTTATATCTACAATAATTTCACTTTCTAGAATTAATCTCTCTAAGTTGTACTCCGGTCCTTTTATAATCCCATTTTCTGTTTTAAATTTATTTACTAAATTTAATTATTCATCTAGTATGGCACCTATAATATTTATTCCAACAATATTCATTCTAAATAATATTTTATTGCTTACTCCTCCATCAAATAATAGGTCATATATAAATAAATTCATATACATTTGACCTTATATAAAAAACTATTTTTTGAAATTTTATTTTTCTTCAAAATTTAAATCCTTAGCTACTTTTTGATAATTTCTTTTACCCCTGATAAATAAATATACCGCAGAACCACATAATATGATTGCAGTAATAATTCCCTCTATTCCTTCTAAAAGTTTATATAAGGTTAAGGCCGCTACAATAAAGCTAACAACTGTCCTCATATATGATAGATATGTTCTTTCATTTGCGAGAATTGTTCTATCTATTGCTAAATGATCTCTTAATATCATTTCATCTTGATTATTTTTATAATTTTCATACTTCACTACCTTGCTTTTATCCTTTAAATTTTCCAATTTTATCACTTATATCCTTTAAATATTCTATAAAAGAATCCATATTCTCCTTAGCTACTGCATAATATAATATATCTGCTATTAACATTTGAGAAAATTTTGATTCAAGGGAACCTATTCTTACCTTTTTCTCTTTATTGGGTATATACAAACAATAATCTGCTAATTCCCCAAGTCTAGTCTTCCCTTCCTTAACTATAGCAACAATAGGTGTATTCTGCTTTTTAGACTCTTCAACAGCAAGTAAAACCTCCCTTGAATTACCGCTATAAGATATAGCAATTACAACATCATCTGGCTTTGTATATGCTGAAAACTCTATACTCATTGTTGGGTCTTGATTGTAATATGTTTTCTTATTTACCCTATTTAATTTATGATATAAATCATATGCACACAATCCTGATGAACCTATTGCATAAATATATATTCCATTAGACCTCTTCATTAGTTCTACTACTTTTTCTAATGTTTCAACCACTAATAATGAAACCGCTCTTTTCAAACCAACCTCAACATTTGTGTATATTTTATTTATTATGTCTACCATAGAATCATCTTTACTTAATATTGGATCTATTTCAGTACTCTCCTTATTTTCAAAAGAACTCTGTGCTATTTTTACTTTTAGAGTATCTAATCCATCTATATCTATCTTTTTACAAAATCTAACTACAGTAGCTGCTGAAGTTTTAGTTTCATCTCCAATTTCTTTTGCACTCATTTCTAAAACTTTTTTATGATTTTTTATTATAAAATCTGCAATTTTCATCTCACTTGAGGTTAATTTGTTATACTTAATTTTTATATTATCAAATAAATTCATATATCCTCCGATTATAATAATCTATTTCACTTAAATTAGCTTATAATGGAATTATACTATATAAAATCTAAAAGTGGGAACTTTAATATTTCCCACTTCTATCTATATTAAATTACATATATTAGGTTCTTCTTCTATTAATTTCTCACATTCCTCTAAGGATAATCCTTTTAATATCATTAATATAGCAAGTTTTACTTTTCCTTTACTTCTTTTTAAGTATTCTTCAGATATCTCGTCAGTTACATTTGTTACTTCTCTAATTATTTTCTTTCCTCTTTCAAAAAGTTTTTTGTTTTTAACACTAACATCAACCATATAGTTTTTATATACTTTCCCTATTCTAATCATAGTTCCAGTCGATATCATATTAACTACCATTTTTTGTGCTGTTCCTGCCTTCATTCTCGTTGAGCCTGTAATTGCTTCAGGTCCTACTATAATTTCAACCCCTATATCTACACCATTGGAAATTTCTGAATTTCTTGAACATGCTATTGAAGCTGTCTTACATCTTAACTTTCTAGCATAATCTAGCCCACCCAATACGTAAGGAGTCCTCCCTGATGCTGATAACCCAATTACAAAATCATTTTCCTGTAATTGTATTCCTTTTAAATCATTAGCACCCTGTTCAAAATTATCTTCTGCTCCTTCATTAGCACTTATTAATGCTGATGGTCCACCTGCTAATACAGATATAACGGTATTAGTATCTACTCCAAATGTAGGAACACATTCACAAGCATCACCAGCAGCTATTCTTCCTGAATTTCCTGCACCTAAATATATAATTCTGCCATTATTTTTTAGTGTAGCTTCTCCAATATCAATTATTTTAGCAATTGATTCTATTTCTTCCTCTACTGCTAAAGCTACCTTTTTATCCTCATTATTAATTAATCTTGCTATTTCTAATGAATTTTTTGAATGTATTTCTACTGTATTTGTATTTATTTTTTCTGTATCCAATAAATTTAAATCTACTTTACTCATTTAAAGTCCTTTCTTATTGAACAAATTTTATAATAGTATCCCTTGTAATATAGTTAAATATATCTATATACTCAGGATTAATGTGCCCAATAACATTTACTTTTCCATCAGATGGAAGATTTTTTTTACAGATATTAAGTTCTCCTTCATATCTTCCACTTAATTCATTATCAACAGTGATAGCTCCTGGATACCTTTTAACAGTATTTCTTTGCTTTATATCTGAAAGTTCTGCTCTACCATAAGCTAATCTTATAATATCATCTGTTATATCTCTTCTAATTGGAGTTACTATATTATAAAGTTTTTTAAATTCATCATAAAAACTTACTTCTAAATTAATAACACCAGTCTTATCATATTCAACCATTTTCTCAAGTGTTGAAATCTTAGCAGTATTATCCCCTATATATATATCATCTACATAACTTTCCTTTAACTCTATAGTAGCTACATATGGATTAACCCCTCTATGTTTTTCTAGGGTTGGGAGCCCTTCATAAACAGGCCCCCTTAACTTCTCATCACCTTGTACAAAAGCTGCTACTCTTACTCCATACTCTTTAAACTTTTTATTTAATGTTACTACATGCTCCTTGTTTAAACCTGTATAAAGCCTAGGATAAAAATTATGCATTACTGAAATTTTACTCATATCACATCCATATGCTTTTAACTCTTTTAAAAGTTTTGGTTTTATATCACTTGCATTTAAATATACATAGAATAACTCTGTTAAATATTTCATTTCTTCAAGAGTATCAAACCCACCATCTACTCTCACTGCATTGAATCCTTTGTCTTTAAGTTCCTTAATATCTTTGATTCCAATTTTATCAAATGTCCTTGGTGCTATATCAGGTATTAATGTGAGATTATTTTCTATACTAAAATTCAAAAACCTTTCAAACTTTTTATCAAAATCTGTATAATCTTCTTCAATTATTTGCACAGATGTAAAAACATGTGTAATTCCTAAATTTACTGCTTCCTTTAAATATTCTAAGTCTAAATCTTGTAAATATGTTGATACTCCTATCATTTTTCAGCCTCCCTATTTTGCATCTATCGGAAGTAGCTCACCATCCTCTCTACTTTGCTGTTTTTCTAATGCTTTAACGAATGGATAGAATATTGCAAACATAATTATCCAACATACTACTACCCATGCAAATGCTATAAAGTTTGCATTTGTTCCCAAAAAGGCCTTGATTGGCGCTGGCACTGTCCATGGAATAGCTAGATATGGTGTTGGTAAGAAACCTAAAGCTACTCCTCCGTATGATAGTATACCTATTACTACAAAAGCTAATATACTTGGAATCATTAAAATTGGATTTAATACTATTGGAACTCCAAAATTTAAAGGTTCTCCAATATTAAACAATGCAGCTGGTAATGCTAATAATCCAATAGCTCTTAAGTTCTTTGATTTAGTTGTCAATAAACATACTGCAAGAGGTGCAAGTCCTATCCAAACATATTGATCCATAAAAGTATATGAAGCAATATGCGGAAGAACTTCTCCTGCTTGTGCTGCAGCTAAGTTAGCAGCATCCATAGTTCTAAGTACTGGGTCAACAACTGAACCAACAACATTTCCTCCATGAATTCCAACAAACCATAGTGCACGATTAAAGAAGGTATTTATAAAGACTCCAAACACACTATCTCCAGCTGCAATTAATGGTTTAAAGGCATCTAATACTAAAGTCAATACGTCTATATTTAACACCCATCTGATTATCCACCAAAATAGTATTGCTACTGCTGATGGAATAAGTGCCATGAATGATTCCATAATTGCTGGTGGAACACCATCAGGCATCTTTATAACTAATTTCTTTTTTATAATAAATCTATAAATTTCAATTGTAATTAATGCTACTAGAATTGCTGCAAATACTGCTTTAGCACCTAACATACCAATATCTAAATAAGTAACTTTTTCTATCACTGGGTTTTCATATAACAACAAAAATGAAGCTATTGTTAAAATAACAGGTGGCATAGGATCTAATTTTTTCTCATTATCATCCCTATTGTTATAAAAGTCTATAGCATAGTATGCTGTTGCTGTTGCTACAAATAATGCTAATGCTTGTGTTCCTACGCCAGAAGCTCTCTTTAATATAGTTATCATATCTGCTCCTAAGAACTCTTTCCAAGCATCTATTGGAAATTCAGCTACTAATAAAAATAATGAACCTATTAATAATAATGACATTGTAGATAAAAATGTTTTTTGTAAAATTTTCAAATACTTATAATTTGCTATAGTTGTTAATGGCGGTACAAACTTCTCTTCAATAAATTTTGTAAACTTATCCATAAAATTCTCTCCTTTTATTTTTATTAGTTATTAAATGGTACCATAAATACATTTTTATTCTAGCACCTTTGAAATACAATTTCAATATAAACTTAACGAAAAAATATTATTGAAACCAAATTTCTAATATGTTATTATGATTACGTTAACATTTTATATTAAAAATAAATAAACATTAAAGGAGTGATAATATGACTAGAAAGAAAACTATGAAAATTATTTCTGTAATAATTGCAGGTTTAGTTTTCACTTCACTTATTCCAGTATCAGTAAATGCAGTTTCAATAACTTCCAAAAATCCAAACAGCGTTTCTAAATTACAAGGACCTGGCCCAGCAAAGCCATTAGATATCCAGGTTCTCGACAATTTTACCAAAGAAAATGGATGGACAATTTCTGGTGCAGATGTAAAATATACATCTAATGGAGCAGTATTTACGTTAACTTCTAATGTTGCAACAATTACTAAGAGATTTTCATATCCTACATGGGAATATTCCGATTTGTATGTAAAAGTTAACGAAGTATCTGAAGGTGCTACATGGGCTCTTGATGTAAAAGCTACTCATAGTAATTCAAAAACTATGAAAATTCAAAATGATAGTCCAAATGCAAATAGTAAATATGGGGAACATTTTATATATTCCTTAGAAGGACTTGCTGGTTCTGAAGCACAATCTGATTGGAATGATGAAAATCTAACTTCTAAAGAATTCGATATTTTATTTACACTAAAAGGTGAAGAAGGAAAAAATGTAACCCTTGGTGAACTAAGCAGAGTTAAGCCAAATTATGATATACCTATAGCATTACCATCTACTGTAAAGGGTCAATATGGCGGATTAAACTTTAATGGTGACCCAAACTTTGATGTTGAGACTATAAAAAATGACGATCCTGATAATTCAACAAGTCAATTATTAAATGAGCATATGTGGCTTTCTCTACCATATAGTAGATTGGTATTAAATCCAACATTTGAATTTGATAATGGTAAAATTACCGCTGTTGATCCTGATTTGGATTTGAAATTTGGTGCCTATTATGGAATTAAAGGTAATGCAAATAAAACAAACATTAACGGTAGTTATATAGTTGAAAGTAAATCAGGTTTTCAAAATTCTTCTTTAAACTCAATACTAACAGTTGACGGTGTTAGATTAGATAGCAAAACTATTACTTCTGCATGGTATCCTCATAAACTTGAGAGAGGTGGAAATTTCCCAGGAAAAGGAGATATAAGTTTATTTGATTTTATGATTGATACTAATACTATCGGTAGAATAATTGACTCTTCTGCTATTACAGGAGATAAATTTGAAATAACAGTGAAAGATAGTACAAAAGTTTCTTCTGATAAATATAATGCTAACAACTTAATCTGTTCATGGGATTCTAATAATAATGTAGTTATTAAGACTGATGCATTATATAATGATTGGAATCAAAATCTTTTCTATACTGCAATGAAAGTTGTTGCTTTAAATGAAGATGGATCAGTTAACGAAGATTTAACCAAGACAATTGAAACCCCAATATTTACGAATGGTGTTGGTAAATATTCTATACCATCCTCTATTAACAAAGTTGGATTAGTTATTGGCTATGCTAATAGAGAAGAAGGCGTTAATAAAGCAATTACAAGGGCTAATGATGCTATTAATAATAATATAGTTAATGGTTATAACAATACAAAAAAATATTGGAATGATACTTTAAAGAAAGCACCCGTACCTACTATATGGGGTGTTGAAGATAAAAATATAAAAGATTATGAAACTGTCACTCCTGAAAAGCACAGAATATTATACTACTCTGGTTGGGTTTATAACCTAATCAATATATTACCTACTACACCCGAAACTGGATATGCATTTACTCAACAAGCTCTTGGTAAAGCAAGTAGACAAGTTGGTGGTGCTTCCATGACACCTGCTAACAACTGTTGGGAAGGTGTATTACAAATTCAAAACATTATGTATTTAGATCCTTCTGCTTCTTGGAGCGCTATGGAAGGTTTTATGGCAATGGTTGATGCTAACGGTTACTTAGATGGTGAAGTATTACCTGTAAGAATGGCACAGACACTTTGGATGGTTCATTCTGTATCTCCTGATAAAGCTAGACTTCAAGCTATGTACCCTGCCTTAAAGAGACATTTAGAATATAAAATTTCAGATCCTAGATGGATTTATGGTAATGAAAAAACTGAAAATGAAATTGACCAAGAGTACATTACTTCGTGGCTTAATGATGTAACTTATATGATAGAAATCTGTAAAGAACTTGGTGGAGAATATTCAAATGATATAGCATATTGGGAGGTTGAATATGATAAGGCTTTGGCAAACTATGTTGATTGGTTTTTTGCAAACCCATTATCACATGAAGCTGTAGGCTCATTCCCCCAAGACGGTACTGCTCCAAAGGATTCGGAAGGTAAGATTCAATTAAGAAATGGTGCTGGATTACCTAAAGCAAACTATCAACGTGGTATATGGACAAGAATATTCCATAAAGATGGAGATGTAAATTACTTTAAAGATACCTGTACAAACAATAAGAACGAATATGATGATTCAGAATACGTTCACTCTAACAAAGGTGGTCATGTAATTACTCCAAATCCAGGTAGATATCCAAGAGAGTGGATACAAGTTATTTTAAGTGGACTTGTAGTTAATGATATTCCAGCTAAAGAAGCTCAACAATTAGAGCAATTATTCTTAGACATAAATAATCCAGCACTACCTCTTAGTGGTTTAGAAAACTTAAAATGGGCTCCTAATTCATTATTAATATATGGATTAATAAATAAAGGTTATTACTCTGAAGCTAAAAATCAACTTGATAGTTACTTAGTTAAATCTATTGATGTATGGGAATTCTGTGAAAACTATTTCTATAATCAATCTGGCCCTAAGGGTACTTCTCCAACTTCCTTTGGTGCAAGCCAAATTATCGAAGTAACTATGCTTAAGAATGGTGTAATCAATGATGGTAGTGGTGTAAAAGAAATTGCTAACTGGGATACAAACGGAAATGAAAGAATAAACCCCGAAGTTAATGCATTTATAGAAAGTGATTTAGACTTAAATACTGTAAATTCAATATTACCAACTGAAATAACTCAATTCTATAACAGAAAAGATGCTAATAATGTTGATTTTACTGTTAACAAGGTAACTACAGTTAAATGGGATCTAAATACTGTAACACCTATAACTGGAACAAATAATTTTACAATTTTAGGTACCACTGAAACTTATGATAAAATAAATGCAACTATAGTAACTAACGCTGATAAAACTTACTTGGAAGTATTAGTTAATGATGCTAAGGAATTATTAAAGAATTCAGAAGTAGGTAATAATCCTGGACAATACCCTGAAAGTGCTGTTAAATCATTAAAAGACTCAATAAGTGCAGCTGAAGCGGTATTAACTTCTGAAACTACTACAACTGAAGAAATTGGGCAAGCTATTTTAGCATTACAAAAAGCAATAGCTGAATTCAAAAATTCAATAATTCCAGATAATGAAGAAGATACTAGTGAACCATCCCCTCCAACAAATGATATTAACGATGGTTCAAACAATAATTCAGGAGATACAACTCCTTCAACTGGAGATAATTCTATTAAATATATTTTATTATTTAGTTCATTAGGAGTTGCTGCTCTCTTATTGCTAATAAAATCCAAAAATATAGCTAACAACTAATAAATTTTATTAATTATCCTCAATAGACTTTACTAGTTAACGAATTATCAAGCTAAGTGAAACACTTAGCTTGACAATTCGTCTTATATATATTTTACATTCAGCATATTGCTTATTTTATATAGACATCCTAATTTTTTAATTTACTTTTTAAGTGTACCTATTAGAATTAACTCTAAATCAACAACTTTATTATATTAAATCTATTTAAAGAGATACTTAAATACTATGCTTCTATCCATAAAAACAACCTTATCAAACTTTAGTAAAAATCTCACTTATTTATGATACACTTCACTATGATTAATTCTAAATTTCTTATATTCAAATATACTTAACTTTCATTAATTATAATTTTCACTTCCTACTGAATATCTTTATAAACTAATCACTAACTTCTCAATTTTGTAATCATCATTCCATTTGCCATAATTTCTCATTTACCACTTACTGATAATCACATCATAAATTCCCCTCAGTTGGCTTTTTTTCTATATATTTATATATTGTTATATTTATAAAAATATATAAATATTTATTTTTGCACATATCTATAAATGAATTAATTATTCCAATTTAGAATATTTAATAGTTATCCCAGAAAAAGAATTCCAATTATAATCATAATTATAATAAAAAATATCGTATATTCTATTTTGAATAATACGATATTTCTATAAGGTAATAACAATCTATTCTTTTAATATTTTTGCATATTATTTGCTAAACCATTCATTAGGCAATTGGTTGAAATAATGAACTGAAAATTCTATAACATTATAATCTTGTAGACCAAAAACCTTAAAAGGTTCTTCAGACAAATACTTCTCTACATCTTCACTAGATTCTGCCTTCATAACAAATATTCCACCACTCATATCATCTTTTAATCCAGACATTAATATTAATCCTTTATCCATTGCTTTTTGAGTATAAGCCATATGTTTTTTCATAATATCATCATTTATTGGGCTAGAATCTTTAAGCATACCTTCAACAATAAAATATTTCATTTGCTCCCATCCTCCTATAACTATTATACGGTCTCTATTTCCTTATTTTTAATACTTCCCTGATTTAATACACTATTAGTCTTTTTTGCAATTTCCTCTTCATCACCTAAATAGTGCTTTTCTATAACCCTAAAATCATCATCAAATTCATATACTAATGGAGTGCCTGTAGGTATATTTACTTCTAATATTTCCTCTTCTGAAAGATTTTCAAAATATTTTACTAGTGACCTTATTGAATTACCATGTGCTACAATTAATACTCTTCTACCTGATAGCATGTCCTTTTTTATAACATTATTAAAATAAGGAACAACTCTATTTATTGTGTCTTCTAAACTTTCACAAAGAGGCAATTCGTCCCTATTTATACCACTATATTGTACTTGCTTTTTAGGATTCTGATTGCTTGTCTCATCTAAAACTGGAGGTCTTACAGAAAATGACCTTCTCCATATTTTAACTTGCTTTTCTCCATATTTCTTAGCAGTCTCAGCTTTGTTTAATCCTTGCAATGCACCATAATGCCTTTCATTTAATTTGTATGATTTAATAACAGGAAGCCAATCTCTATTCATTTCTTCTAATACCAAATTTAAAGTATGGATAGCTCTCTTTAAATACGAAGTATAACAAACATCAAAATCAATTTCTTCTTCATTTAAAGCTTTTCCGGCTAATCTTGCTTCTATTTTTCCTTCTGGAGATAAATCTACATCACTCCACCCTGTAAATAAGTTTAATTTATTCCATTCACTTTCTCCATGTCTTATAATAACCAATCTCATAGCTTACCCTCCTTATCTATGATAATGCTACATCTAAAATCATCATAATTACAAACCCTATAGAAAAAGCTATTGCACTAATATCTGATGAATTTCCTTCTGCCGCTTCAGGAATTAACTCTTCAACTACAACAAATATCATTGCTCCTGCTGCAAAAGAAAGAAGATATGGCATTATAGGAGTAATAATACTAGAAAATGCTATTGTAATTGCTGCTCCTATAGGTTCTACTATGCCTGATAAAGCACCATAAAGAAATGCTTTATTTTTACTTAACCCTTCACTTTTAAGAGGCATTGATATTATTGCACCTTCAGGAAAATTCTGTATTGCTATTCCTATAGAAAGTGCAAAAGCAGAAGTAAGAGTTATTGTATCTCCCCCATTTAGGATTGATGCAAAAACAACTCCCACAGCCATCCCCTCTGGAATATTATGAAGTACTACTGCTAATACAAGCTTTGTAGTCTTCTTTAAGCTATATTTATTTGTACCTTCTGGTTTATCACTATCTACATGAAGATGTGGAATTACCTTATCTAAAGAAAATAAAAATAGAATCCCACTCATTACTCCAACCGCTGCTGGCACGAAAGAGAGCTTCCCCATTCCACTAGACATATCTATTGCAGGAATAATTAATGACCATACTGACGCTGCCATCATAACGCCAGAAGCAAATCCAAGAAGTATTTTATTAATCTTTTTATTCATTTCCTTCTTCATGGCATAAACACCGGCTGCACCTAATGCTGTACCTAAGAGCGGAATTAAAATTCCTATTAAAACATTCATTTCCTTCTCCCCCTTTATATAAAATGAATCTTACTTGCATTTATTAACCAATAATTTCTATTAATTAATATTTTATATCATTTTCTCCTGTTTATCAAGTATTTAACCTATTATATTTTACATTAATGTATATATTTAGAAATTCACTGCAAACCCAAAATTGTTGAAGTTATCCACAAATTAATAATAACCATAATATCCAAAAGAATAAAAAATGACAGTACTTTTTTATACTGTCATTTTATAAGATCTTATTCTTTTCTTAAAATATCTAATGTATGAGCACTTGCTCCTAGTAAATCCGCTCTTTCACAAGTTGAAAGGTGGTACTCAATAAAAAGCTTATATGTTTCTTCATCCATAGAATTTAAAATTGGACGCATATAGTTAGCTGGACCGTCAGCAGAGATTAGCTTTATTCTTTTTACTCCTGCACCTTCATTAACTTTATCAATATCTTCAATTCTTACATAATCATATAAATCTTCTGGCTCTGATATAACATGAAAATCTTTGCTCACCTTCCCCTTCGCAATAGACTCTTTTATATGGTTTTCCTTAAATCCATATGTTAATATGCTATATTCATTCATACAATAAGCTACTAAGATAACTCCGCCAACCTTTGTTACTCTCTTAGCTTCTTGTAGCGCTTTTATTTTGTCCTCAATTGTATATAAATGATACATTGGTCCAAACACTAAAGTCATATCAAAGGTATTTTCTGAGAACCTTGATAGGTCTAATGCAGTTCCTTGATAAGCCTTTACAGTACTTCCTTTTGACTTTAAAACACCTAAATTATGCTTTACAAGTTCCACTGCTGTAACATCATATCCTTCGTTAGCTAGTTGAACAGAATATCTTCCAGTCCCTGCACCTACATCTAGAATCTTGGCATTCTCATTTTCCTTTAGATATTCATGAATATACTTCATAGATGTTATATATTCCACTTGTCCATGCTTTCTAGTTAATCTTTTATCTTCGCAAAATTTATTATAGTACTTCTCTAATTCTACTGTCATATCATCATGTCCCTCATTTATAATATTTAGAAATTACAATCTATAGTGGCTCTTAATTTCTAAGAAATATTATACTACATTTTTCAAAGGATCAATAACTTCTATAAATTTAAACTCATTATCTTCAAATTCGAACTTTAAAATACAACAATTAGTAAAATGTATTTTGTCCCTCTTAGAAAGATCTTCCCATTTTCTTAAGAACATGAAACATGCACCACCATGACTTACAGCTAGTACAGTTTCATGATCTTCCTTATTCATAATTTCTGTAAGAGTTTTATTCATTCTTTTTTGAACTTCTAAATCTTCTTCACCATTATACTGAACAAAAAAATCTCCATAGGTTCCACCTTTTTTATTCTTAGGATTCAAATCCTCACTTTCCCCTTCAAAAGTTCCAAAATTCCATTCTTTTAACCCTTTAAGTCTAACATATTCCATGTCTGTAATTATCTCTAATGTATCACATGCTCTTTCTTGAGTTGATGAATATGCATGATCAAATTCTATACCATTTTCCTTAAAATAATTCTTGGCTAAGGTTGCTTGTCTAATCCCTTCTTGTGTCAACGGCGAATCACAAGCCCCTTGAACCTTTCTTCTTAAATTAAATAAGGTTTGTCCATGTCTCATTAAATAAAGTGTTTTCTTCATTGTAACCTCCCAATATTAAATATAAATTACTATAATTTTACTACTTGGAGTGAACTCTAAGTCAATACTCCAAAATACAACAGCCAATGATATTTTTATCATTGGCCTATAATTATTCTTGCATAATTTTTCTTTTCAATATTACAGCTCTAATACACTCATATTTAATATAATCTGGTAAAGCTTTTTTAATAACTTGAATTTTATTTATTCCATGTTTATTTATAGCATTTAATATTATTTCTTCATCCTCTTTATTGTAATATTTATCTAAATCTATTTTTATACTACTATCCCCAGTAGACTTTATATAATCTGTAACATATCCAAGAATTGTTGAAATTGATATTTCCATATCTTCTGATACACTTTCTATTTCTTCACCCATATTAAGTCTATCTAAGGTTATCTCTGATGCACTTCTAGTTTCTCCATCTATAATAAGCTTCTTTCTCTTCTTCTCTTTCCAAGTAGGATTAAGGCCCTTTTCAATAATATAATTATCTACTTCTTCAATTATTGAATCACCATATTCCTCTATTTTCTTTGGCCCAATTCCTCCTATATCCTTAAGCTTATCTAGGGTATTAGGATAACGTCCACTTATCTCTTTCAAGGTATTTTTGCTTAAAATCATTGATACAGGAAGATTTAACTTATTTGCAAAGCCTTCTCTTAATTTAATAAGTCTTTCTAATAATTCTTTATCACTATTAACTTCAAAATAATCATCTTCTATTTCCTCAGGTTCTTTATTATCTATAGCTACTTCCTTTTTTATATTATTATCAATAACATACTCCTTAATAATTTCTATAAATCTTTCTCCATATCTTTCATACTTAATTTCTCCAACACCAGATACCTTAAGCATTTCCTCTTTATCTATAGGATACTTAACACTCATCTCTCTTAAAGTTCCATCACCAAATATCATATATGGAGCCTTCTTTTCTTCCTGTGCTATTTCACGTCTCAATGAAGATAACTTATCAAATAAATCATTAATTTCTACTCTATTACTTTCAATATTAACATCCTTTAATAGAACTTTAATTTCTCCTTTTACAACCTTATAAGATAAATTATTTAGAGCAACTGTAGAAAACTCCTCATTTACTTCTAAATATCCATGGGCAATTAAAATGTTAATAAACTCTTTTAAACCATCACTAGAGTATTCTTTCATTATTCCATAAGTACTTAATTCATTAAATCCTAGATTTAAAAGTTTTTTATTCTTAGAACCTCTAAGAACATCTACTATCATACCAACTCCAAAGCTTCTTTTCATTTTATGAATACAGGATATAACTTTTTGAGCATCTATAGTTTTGTCCCTAACTTCACCTTTATTTAAACAGTTACTGCAATTATCACATTCACCTTCATAGGTATCACCAAAATAATTCAAAATATATTTTCTATAGCAACTATTTATATAAACTAAACTCATCATTTGTTGAAGCTTTTTATATTGTTTATTCTTTCTTAGAGGGTCTTCAGTACTTACTTCAATTAAATACTTTTGAGTAATAACGTCTGCTGGTGAAAAAAGCATAACACACTCACTTGGTTCACCATCTCTACCAGCTCTTCCTATCTCTTGATAATACCCTTCAATATTCTTAGGCATATTATAATGAATAACATATCTTATGTTAGGCTTATCAATACCCATTCCAAAAGCATTTGTTGCAACTATTATATTAGTATCATCATTTATAAACTCTTCCTGACTTTTTATTCTTTCATCATTTGATAACCCAGCATGATATTTTCCAACACTAATCTTGTTTTTCTTTAATAAGTCATAAATACTCTCAACTTCTTTTCTTGTAGCAGCATATATTATCCCTGAATCTTTAGGATTATTTTTAATGTAGTTAACTAAAAACTTCTTTTTATCTGAACCCTTAACAATATTTATTCTTAAATTCTCTCTATCAAATCCAGTAACAAATATCTTAGGTTCCCTAAGTTTTAATAAATTTACAATATCATTTCTTACCTCTTCAGATGCTGTAGCTGTAAATGCTGTTATTATTGGTCTTTCTATAAGCTTATCAATAAATGTTGCAATTCCTTTATAACTAACCCTAAAATCATGTCCCCATTGAGACACACAGTGCGCTTCATCAATAGCCACTTGAGCTATCTTCATTTGAGTTATAACTGTAATAAATTCATTTGAGTTTAGTCTTTCAGGCGCAACGTATATAATTTTATATTTATTATTTACAATTCCATTTATAACCTCATTAAACTCATAGGTAGACAAAGAGCTATTTAAAAATGCAGAGTTAATACCTACTGAATTTAATGTATCTACTTGGTCTTTCATAAGAGATATAAGAGGTGAAATTACTATTGTTATCCAATCTAACATTAAGGCTGGAATTTGGTAACAAAGTGACTTCCCTCCCCCTGTTGGCATAATAGCAAGAGCATCATTTCCCTTTAATATCTCATCTATTATTTTTTCCTGTCCTCTTCTAAAACTCTTATATCCAAAGTATTTTTCTAATATTTCTAATTTATTAATCGCCAATGCTATTCTCCCTACTCTCATACTGTGTATTATTTTAATTCATTTCCTCTTAACTTCTTATTATACTACTATACTTAAAATTAAAAAAATTGAGTGGATATTTGCTTATCCTATGACAAAAACTTAAGTCACAGAAAAAGAAATATCCACTCATACTAAACTATTTATATCTTACCATTAAACCACCCTTCTAACTCATCTACTCCTCCTAATGTATCATATCTATCCTTTTCAATATTTCCTTCAAAATAGATTATTGTTGGAACGCTTTCAACTTTTACTTCTTTTAATATTTCTTTCATTAATTCATTATTTTCATTTCTAGCCTTATCTGTATCAAATAAATATATTTTTTCTTGTGAATTCTTATCTAACACTTGCTCCAAATTTTTATCTAGTTGAAGACATCTATCACAGGTTTTTCTTGAAAAATATATTATTTTATCCTTATCTTCTTCTATTAAATTTGATATTTCAGATAGGGATACACTCTTAAAATTTAATTCTTCAGCAGTTTCTACATCCTGTGTTTCTTTTTTATTATTAATATCATTATTAGTGCATGCTATAACTCCAAATATTAAACATATAGATGCTGCTATAAAAATAAACTTCTTCATAACTATTCCTCCATTATGTACAAAAGAGGGATAATGTACTATCCCCCTTCTAATATTATTTTACCGTCTTTTTCTTTCTAAAGTATACACAAGCTATTCCTGCAATGATAGCTATTGATGCAAACAAAAGAACTTTACTTCCCTGTGTATCACCAGTCTTAACAGTTTCACCATCAGCATTATCCCCTGATGGATTTGAAGGTTTTGAAGGCTTAGCTGGCTCTTCTTTAACTTCTAAATTATCAATTGCTTTATTTAAATCTTCTAAAGCTTTATTAACTTCATCTTGAGTTGAAACTTCATTTGCTAAAACTTTTTTTGCATTATCTAACATCTCTTTAAGTGCTTGTATAGTTTCTTCTGTATATTCTACATTGCTTTCAATAATAGAATTTGCTCTATTAATTACATCCACTAAATCCTTAATATTAACTAATTCTGTAATTGAATTTATTAAATTTAATTTAGCATTATCTATATCATCTTGAGATACACTTGCTAAGTCGTTTAATATATCTTTTGCTTTTTCTAATGCTTCTATAAATTTACCATAACTTGCTTTTGTGTAATTTTCTTCTACATATTTATTAGAAGATGCCACTAATTCTTCTAAATCAGTTATATCAGGAACGTTATAGTCATTTATTGTTACTATTTCATATATAGTAGGAGCTATACCTTGCCAATCAATCCTAATTTCAAAAATATTATCATACTTACTATTTACAAGTTCAGTTAAGCTTTTATTTAAAATTCCAAGCTCATTCCAAATAGCTTCTCCATATTCATTATATCCTGTTCTAACCATAACCTTTGCATTTGATATAGAATTTCCACCTTGAACAATATTTATCTTCTTAACATCAGTTTTTTCAGATAAACGATAAGTTAAGCTTCCTGATTTTATTTTATCATTATTTGTATTTGGCTTATATACTGTAGTTAAATCTCCATCGTTAATATTTCTTGGTGCAAACCCTTCTAACTCTATTGGATCTGATATATAAGTTGGGTCATTAATAGTTGGAATATACTCGCCATCATTTATTAAAATTTCACTTATTTTAACCCATCTATACTTATAATCTGCAGTAAACAATATTCTTAAATATCTAGCTTCTTTAGTTGTATCCAACTCTCTCCTTACAAAAGCATGAGAAATTGGTACTATTGTTGTACTATCTCCATGAGAATATCCAGCTTCAACTGGTTTAGAGTTTATATCACTATTATCATTCTCTTTTCCATCACCAATAGTAATTACATCTGTCCAACTTTCACCATCATTAGATATTTGGAACTTAGCATCTCTTAAATAATCTTTTTCTGTATCTAGCACAGCATAAGTAAGGTTTTTCACATTAATTGTTTGACCTAAATCAAATACTATACTTCCATCTTTTATTGGTGATGCATCAAATGATGCTGATGTACTAAAGTTTTTATCAAATATACTTCTAACTTTACCATTAATTTTAGTAAATGCTGATTCTAAAGATGGTTCATATATTTCATTAGATTTAACTTCAAATTTATTTAAACTAAACGTTACATCCTTACTAGCTAATAATCTTACATATCTAGCATCCTGTAGTTTACTATTATCATTGATTTTGATATTGGTCCACTCTACTCCATTCATAGATGTTTGTAAACTTAATCCATCTTCATTTGATACCTCTACTAAAATTTCACTTAAATCTTTAATTCTATTCAATTTAATTCCTATATATTCGTTTGCATGTAATATTATATTTTCTTTTGGATTTAATTTAGTTAACTCCTCATTTTCAAAAGTTGATAAAAGCTCTAAATTAGTATTAGTATAAACATTTTTTGTTGATGCATCTGCACCATGCTTTTCAACACTGATTTCTGATAATATTATCCACTTATGAAGGTCTACTTCATTAGTTAATCTAATATATCTAGCTTCTTTTCCATCAAAGTTTTCCTCAATAACATCTTGTCCAGAATCTTTACCAGTATATTCTTTAAATTTTGTCCAATTTAAATTATCTGTTGAATACTCTAGTTTATAACTAGTCCATTTATCAGCTGAACCATTTCTTCCAAGTACAAATCTAACCTCTCCCACTGGAACTACTTTTCCTAAATCAACTCCAACGAAATCTCCAGCATAAGTCATATCTCCATCATTAGTTTTATACCAAACATCTGTAGAATCATCACCATCAAATAAATCAGACTCACTACCCGAATGAATTCCATTCCAACTTGAAGTTTTTATTATAGTTGGATTAATATCTGGTTGTTCTACAATATTATCTTTATTAATTATAATATCTTTAATTCCAAACCAAGTATTTGTTCTCGGTTTAGTTGCAATAACACGAACCCCCATTGCATCTAAGTTTAATCCATCTATAGTAATTTTTTGTGGCATAGAATAAACTTTGCCTTGTTCTAAATCTAACCAAGTTTTTCCGTCTAATGTGTATTGAATCTTAGCTTCTTGCATTGTATCATTTTGATTTGAAATAGCTCCCAAGGAGAATTCTATATCTTTAATATTAATTACTTTATTATATTTAACTCCAATGTAAGTTCCTTCTGATATTGTATTTGGATTCTTGTAAACAACTTCTGTAGAAGGATTATTATCCAAAATATTATTTAAATCTCCTGTTGGAGTATCACTTCTATTAGTTATAACTGTAGTGATAACCTTAGATGGATCAACTATACCAGAAACTATTGGAGCTAAAAAAGATTGCATATTGTTTATAAATGGTACAATATGCTGAACTCCTACTTCTGCATATTCTGTATGGTCTACATAATTAAATCCATAAGTTTTTGATTCTTCAAAGGATGATTGAGCTTCTGAATAATGAGACCATAATTCACTTCTATTGCCTTCTTCATTTGCAATAATAGCTTTTAAGTATTCAATTGCTGCAGTTGTTGTGTCTTCCCAACAATTTAACCAATAAATTATTTGATCCCTTGTTTTTTTATTTCCTGGATTATTCTTATAATAATTAGCCGCATCTTTAAGCTTTGTAAATTCCTTTATTAATAGTAATGCATCATCTTTAACATTAACTCCAGAATCACACTTTTCCTTGAAAGCCTTTAATTTTGGTGCTAACTCAATAGATTCTTGTAATGCTGTAACACGATTGTCCATATTTTGATTAATCATGTGTTTACTTATTTCACGCAAAGCAGCTGAAGCCTCTGTTTCTATGGCTGTATTATGATCCATATATTTAAATGAATCATTCCAGTTCTTATCTGCTTGCTCCTTTGTATCCCATATATTCCATGAATAATCTGCAACTGCAAATAGAGCTGATTTATTTGCTTCTGATTGTTGCATTGGATTTAACATTATTCCTTCTATAAGTGTTGAATCAACACCTGGATGCAAGAACGTATCATTACCACCCATTATTAAATGACTCTTAGAGTTATCTGAACATGGCCAGTTAATCCAATAATATGGAGCTCTACCTGTGTTATTCTTAAATGTTTGAGAGAAATTTTGAGTCACTTCTCCCCAAACTCTTCCACCTGTTTGTACAAGTTGTACATTTTTTGGTGCTTCTTTTAAAGATGTAAACTCAACACCTGATCCATTTCCCATATAATCATAAGGAACATATGGTAATGTAGTTTTCATATCAGGATACTCAAGTCTTACTTCATTTTCTAACCAATTAGTTATGTCATTTACTAATCTAAGTCCTAGTTCTCCACCTGGATTAGCAAAATCATCCGCTAAGATGGCAACTTGTCTAACACCTTGATCAATAACTTGTTTAAGTTTAGATTTTAAATCCGCTAAATCCTTCTGATATCCAGCTTCATCTTTTCCTATTCCAAAAGCATCATTTCCTGGAAATGGGTGAATTCCATAAACAAATCTACATTTAGAAGCATTACCTGCATCTGCTAATTGTTTAATCCACTTAAGCTCATCTTCAGTATATAGCGAACGCCATTGAACTCTATGCTTTGGATCATCCTTTGGTGCATAAAAATAAGCATTTAACTTATAATATCCACCATAATTCATAAGATCTGATCTATCTTGAACTGACCAAGGATTTCCATAGTAACCTTCTATAAATCCACGAGTTACTACATTTGCATAATCTTCTATTTTGAAGTTTCTTATTTCATTATCAGTTACTTGATTAAATATATGATATAAAGTTGTTAATCCATAAAATGCAGAATCTGTATCTTTTCCAAGAACAGTAATAACATTATTATCAGATACTAAAAAATAAGAATCTGTTTTACTAAAAAGATTTTCTGTCGATAAGGCATATTTCTCTGCATACTTATCAACAGCTTCATCAGAACCATAAACCCCTACTAAAATATTCGTCTTACCATTTATAATTTGGTTTGTGTCTGAAACTTCATAAGAAATGCTATGAGCCTTTAGAATCTCATCTTCAAGTCTAGACTTAGTATAATTATCTATCCCTTTCTCATAAACAACGTTTACATCACTACCAAAATTAAAACTTCCCTCTTCATATTCTACACTCTGTGGTGAAGGATATATCTCATAGTCAGTATTAACCTTTTCAATAGCTGTTACTTTGGATGCACTAGTTTCAGCCGATACACTTATTGGACCTAGCATATTAGACAGTATCATAGCACCTGTAATCATTGCAGATAAATATCTTTTTGATTTTCTTATCATACCATTCTTCTCCTTCCTTTAATTTTTATGGGTTTACCTTCATCTCAATACTTGATTGTACTAGTATCATAGAGTAAAACTCTTACTTTAATCTTGTTTTTTCGTTTTAAAATTAACGCCTCCTTATTCTTATTTTACTCTTAGACAATACTATCTTCGAAAAGTTAGTATTGTTTAAGTATTTAGGCATAGCTTATTTGCACAGTACCTATAATAAAATTTATATCACACTTTACATTTTTTTACATTGCATAAATAAGTTAAAATTTTATACTTTTTATTTTGGACAAATATTCAATACTATAAAATCATATACCTTCTCTTAATAAAAAGAACCTCCTTATAATTCTTTTATTATAAGGAAGCTCTTTCTTATAACTTCTTATTCAATGATCATTTATTCAAGAAGTTTTTCTATTTCTTCTTAATAAACATAGCCTTACTACACTATTTAATCTTATTCCACTGTCTTTTTCTTTCTAAAATATACACCAGCTACTCCTGCAATAATAGCTAATGACCCAAATAAAAGAATCTTACTTCCTTGTGTATCACCAGTCTTAACAGTTTCACCATCACTACTATCCCCTGATGGATTTGATGGTTCTGAAGGTTTTGAAGGCTTGGATGACTCTTCTTTAACCTCTAATTTATCAATTGCTTTATTTAAATCCTCTAAAGCTTTATTAACTTCATTTTGACTTGAAGCCTCATTTGCTAAGACCTCTTTTGCTATTGATAATTTTTCATTAAATTCGCTTACAGATTTATCTGTATATTTAGCTAAATCTATAGCTTCTGCTTCTTTTATCTTATTTTCAAGAGCAGTTTTATCAACGCTTGGCTGTACTGGTTTTTCTTCAAGAGCTTTTATTGAGTCATTTAGTGACTGTAATGCATTATTTACAGCTTCTTGTGTTGCCTTTGCATCATCTCTTACAGCTTTTGCATCATTTAATTTTTCCTTAAATACATTTACAGTTTCATCTGTGTATTTACTTAAGTCTATAGCTTCTGCCTCTTTTATCTTATTTTCAAGAGCAGTTTTATCAACGCTTGGCTGTACTGGTTTTTCTTCAAGGCCTGCTATTGAGTCATTTAGTGACTGTAATGCATTATTTACGGCTTCTTGTGTTGCATCTACAGCATCTCTTATAGCTTTTGCATCATTCAATTTTTCCTTAAATACATTTACAGTTTCATCTGTGTATTTACTTAAGTCTATAGCTTCTGCTTCTTTTATCTTATTTTCAAGAGCTGTTTTATCAACACTTGGTTTTTCTGGTTCATTATTTGTCTTA
This sequence comes from Clostridium sp. 1001283B150210_160208_E6, assembly GCF_015669365.1. NCBI lineage: Bacteria > Bacillati > Bacillota > Clostridia > Eubacteriales > Clostridiaceae > Clostridium > Clostridium sp. 1001283B150210_160208_E6. Next base: position 27,737 of record NZ_JADPAA010000007.1, read on the forward strand.
GCAATAAATTCAACTTCTGCTACAGATAGCATTAATGGACCACTATGGGATTCTTCAAATACTACTTGAACCTTGCTTAATTCATTTATTGGATCTATATCGAATTTAACATAAGCTTCATTTGGCTCTACTGTCTTTGTTCCTAAATCATATTCAGTTCCATCGACACCAAATCCTTTTATAGATAACTTTTTAATTTTACCATTTGTATACTGTGGTCTATTAAATACTGTAATATTACTAATTGATTGTGGCTTATTAAATTTAAAATCTACTGATAAAGGTAGCTTCTTACCACTCTCTTCTGTATTGTTCCATATAAGTTCTGCTAAAGAGTCTTCACTAACTACTCCATCAATAAGCTTTCCAAATGCAGCATCTCCGCCTTGCATCATACTTCCATCACCAGAAACAGTCATATCTTCATTAGTCAATTTTATATATTCTGGCTTTTCTTCTGGAATCTCAGTATCTGGATCTAAAACAATTCCTTTCTTAGTAATAACATTAAAGCTTGTATCTACCAATAAAGAATCTGAAATTTCCATATCAAAAGTAATATCTTGTTTAGCTTTTAACTTAATCTTAGCTAATACATTGCTTCCATTTAAAGTTTTTCCATTTCCTTTATTAGAGAAGGCTGCAAATATACGTTGTTGTGGCTTTCCTACTCCTGCAAGTATTGAGTAATTAAGCATATTATCTGTTGCTTCTGTTGCACTAACAACAGTTGTGCCACAAGTTCCATCTGCATTACATTCTTTTACAACTTCATACTTATGAGGATCTAAAATCATCTCCAAGTTAAATGCATTAATATCTTGTAATCCTTGTCCTACTATTTCTACAGTAAACTCTTCTCCTGACTTTAGTTCCTTTTTACTTGGTCTTATATTTAATACGCCCTTCATTTCAATACCTGTTGGTACTAATGGAGACTCTCCAAGTTGTCCTGCTACATAAGCTAGGTCATAAGCATCTATTACACCATTGTAGTTTATATCAACCTTAGATACTTGCTCCCATGCTGTATCATCCTTATTAACACCCATATAACTTGCAAAGAATGTTAAATCATCATCATCAATTACGCCATTTGGTATATTTTCACCAACAACTTGACCTTTTGTTCCATCTACCATGTAAGGTCTAAATTCTTGAGCACTACCAAAACCACCTACAGCTTCCTTTATAGTTAGTTTTATATATCTAGCATAGACATTCTTACCAAAATCAACTGTTTTCACATCTGCACTTCTATCCCACTTGCCATCTTTAACTATATTCACATAAGTTTTTCCATCTAAACTTACATCTAAATCATACTTTGTAATAGTTCCATTACCTGAATCTTGTCTTGGTGTATACTCAAATTTATCTAATTGATATGCTAACTTCATGTCAATAGTAAATGTATGAGGTAAGACATTTCCAGTTCCCCATTCTGTATGCCATTGAGTATTATCCTTTCCATCAACAGCATTTTCAGGACCACTTCCTGGCTGATAACTATCTGCTGTTGCAGTCATATTTTTAGGAACATTTCTATATCTATCTAGTTTTGTTTTTACTGTTAATTCCTCACTCCACTCAGATGAACCCTTAGTATTTGTAGCTCTTACTCTATAAGTATGGGCTGTATCTTGAGTTAAATCCTTATGTGTAAAGAAAGGTTCTTCACCATTAGTATTGGTAAAAATATTACTATAAATAGTTCCATCTATCATTAAATCATATGAAACATTTTCTCCATTAACTTTATTCCAATTTAATGTTATAGCAGTATCAGTAATATTTTCATCTTGAGCCACTAAATTAGTTGGTACTGATGGTACTTCTGAATCAACTTCTTCTTTTATTTGAGTATTATCAAACCCATCTACATTTACTTCCACTGAATTCTTAGTTATATCTGTTTTGCCAACTTTAACATATAACTTCGGAGAAGTTATAATTTCTTGTTTAGCAAATTCTGAACCTTCTGTTGAATATTTATTTAAGTTTGGTTTTTCATTATAGAAGTATACATTTTCTCCATTATTATAATCTTCTTCAGATGTAACTGGAGTTAATTCTACATTTTTTCCTCCAACTTTTACAGTAACTTTTTCTGGTGCCTTACGAGTATTTATTATTACTTCTGTACCCCTATTAGCAACCATTCCTTCATAGCCTTTACCTTCTGCTTTATTTACGGTAACCTTTACTGATTCACCATTAACTTCTGAGGTAACTTTTGTTGTTGTGTTCTTCCCTTCCTTATAATCAATTGTTTTTCCGTCATCTTCATACATAGTAAATTCTGTAGATCCTGATGGATACACATCAAATATTCTATTTTCAGAACCATCAAGTTCATTAATTGAATTGTTTTCTGGAGCCATAGGAATTATTGCACCATTCTTAACAAATACAGGTGCTTTCCATAGTGGAGCATCAAAATTATTAATTACTTGTCCACCTTTATATTGTTCTCCAGTAAAATAATCAATCCAAATTTGGTCTTCATCAGGAAGATATATTCCATTTCTTACATTATTATTGTTATCTTCTTCGTTATATACAGGAGCAACTAATAAATTTGGCCCCCACATATATTGATACTGTGTTTGAGTACCGTAAGTATATGGATCATCTGGATATTCTAACATCATAGCTCTTACCATAGGTAAGCCAGTTTTTGATGATTCAGCTGCATTTGTATAAATATATGGCATCATTTCTGCCTTTAATTTTAAATACATTCTATTAATTGATGCGTATGGTTCTCCATAGTTCCAAGGAGTCTTCTTGTTACTAGTTCCTGCCCATCCATCCATATCAATTTGTATAGGTGTAAATGCTTTCCATTGGAAATCACGTGTTTGAATTACTGGTGCTCCACCAAATATTCCATCCATATCTGACCCTACGTTAGGGTTTCCTGATAATCCAGAACCAATATAAGTTGGAATATGCATTCTAATATATTCCCAATTTCCTCCATATTGGTCTCCAGACCATAATCCCGCATACCTTTGAGTTCCTGCCCATCCATCTAATGAAATTACAAATGGACGTGCACCGCCTGAATTTTCTTCTTTCTCAATACCTTCAGCTGCTTGCCTTGTAGCATTTAAAGCCATTGAATAACCATAGCCAACCCAAGCAACATCTGTTTTTATTGCTCTAACACCAGCTTTTACTTCACCATCTAAGTCACGACGTAATGGACTGTCTTCTGGTAAGCTTTCATCTGGATATAAATTACTTTGAGTCCATAATCCTACGTTAACGTTTTCTTCTTTGGCAGCATTCACAAACTTTTCTAAATTATCTAATCCACCATAACCACAACCATAGCCATCGTTTGGTAAGAACCATCCAAGAGGCATATCGTTTGTACCATAACTCTTAAGTGTATCTAATCCTTTACCTAAAAGCTCTCTATCATCCCCAAGTCCATTATGGGTACCATTAAAACAATCTGCATGTCCTAAATAGAATCCATACTCGGGCATCATTGCTGGTCTTCCTGTAAGTTCTGTGTAACTTTCAATTACATTTGGTACATTCCCCCCCACAAAATAGTATGCATCAAATCTTCCTTCATCATGGGATAAACTTGCTTCTTCAAAGAAATCATACTTTCCAGGCTTAAAAGTATTACGCATTACTCCATACCCTTCAGTACTTATATAAAATGGTGATGGACTTGATGCTGCACCTGCATCCCATCCTCCTCCAATTGCAATATTTATTGAAGTATTCTTATGAGAGAAATAACCATTTTGTTGCCCTCCACCATAGAAATACTCATCATTCTTAGTTTTTAATGTTTGTACTGTTTTTTTATCAGAATACATAAGTGGTTTTGCTTCTGACCAAACAACCTTATCATTTACCTTGTCATATAGTTCCATAATAGATGTTTCTTTATCTATTCTTAATTCAATTGAATTTGTAGATATTTTATAAACCTTGCTATCAGAATCATCAACATTTACATCAATAACCCCATATTCAGACTTATACTCATCTAACTCTTTATCAATTATTTTTGTAGTATGGTCTTCTGCATTAGGTGTTGGATACTCTTGGAATTCCCCTTTAGGATCCATGTATAATCTAAATACATTATCCTCTAAAAAGCTAATCCTTATAGATTCTCCAGTGGACAATTTAATATTTACTACATCTTTGTCCTTTTTAATTTCAGTAACTTTTCCTATAACCTCTAGCCCCAATCTTGATATTTCTGATTCTAATAATGCAATTGTTTCACTATTACTAGCAGCAGATACTATACTTGGTGGCACAAGTGTTACAGCCATACATATTGGTAAACATAATCCTGCAAGTCTTCTTAAAAAGTCATACCTATTTTTTCTTTTTAACACATAAACCTCCTCCTTAATTCTATATTCTAATACCTAATCCTCCCTCCTTAATTTTATATATTTTAAACATATATAATACTAGCTTTACAAGGTTAGTATTATATATGTTTTTAAGCATAACTCTTATAAAAAAATCTTCTTGCTACTTCCTGATTGCATATAAATAATCATCAATGTATTCTCCTATTTTGCTTTTTAATAGCTCTATAGGATTATTTTCTAATTTACCCTCTCTAATTAACCTATATTGATTAGGAAGATACTGACTTATTAATGGTAATGGCATGTCTACTTTTGATAGATTATCAAGCATTTTATTTAAGGCAAAATCAACCTCTTCATTTGGCATATAATACCTACATCTATCCGATAAACTATACTTTCTTTCTAACTTTACTTTTCTGCCAGATCCAACATAATGCTTTTCCCATTGCCTTGAATCCTTAACCATTTCAAAATCTAATATTTCTCTAAATCTTGATAATTCGAATTTATCATTATACTGTAATAGTTCTTCTTCAATACAATTTAATGCAAAAGCTCCTTCTCTAAATCCAAATGTTAATTCTGGACCAACTTTAAGTATTACAAATCCATCCTCAACCATTTCTCTTAAAGCATATTTAGTTTGGTAGTCAGTAGAATGTGCTTCAAATAATATAGAATCATATTCCTTAATAGCTTCAGATAATTTTTTGGCTTTTTCCCTATCATATTCACATACAGTTTCCGAACTAAACTCAACCCCAGGTTGTACCACTACTGCCACAACATAATCAAATGCACTCTCAACATTATGCCTTTTAAAAGCCTCCTTAAATGTTTCAATAGTTGTTTTGAAGTTTTCAACCTTTGTAACACTTATTCCTTCTTCTTCTTCCCCTTCTTCTCCTTCTGCACCGCCAGGTATTGGAACTTCACTTCCTATTACATAAATAGGGTGAATGGCATCCTTATTTTCTTTAAGTAATTCTTTATAAGCACTTTCTGCCACACTACATAATATACCTGCTCTATCAGCTATTATTTCATCACCAAAATCATTATTTTCTGAATCACCCTTTATCTTCATACTTGTATCTATATGAATTTTAGTAAATCCAGCCATTACATATTGTCTTATTAACTCCTTAGCATTTTCCATAGCTTGCTCTGGATCTATATCTCTCCAAGTTAATGGACCTAAGTGGTCTCCCCCTAATACGACCCTATCTTCCGGAAAATTATTTTTCTTACAAAGTTCTAAAATAAATTTTCTATATTCCGATGGCTTCATTCCTGTATATCCACCAAATTGATCTACTTGATTTGCAGTTGCTTCTACAAGTAATGCTATATCCTTATCTCTTAACTTATCCATAGCTGCTTCAATTACGAATTTATTAGAGCAGCATACAGATACTATCCCATCATGTATTCCATCCTTGTAGTTACTTATAATTTGTTGTATTTTATGCATATATGCCTCCTTTTTAAGTACAAAGCTTACAGCTTGTCTTTTAAAAAAAATTAGAGGGAGTTTTTACCATATCCCTTGATATAATTTATATCACACCTTCTTTTCCTTTCAAATGGACAAATTAGTTTACCTTTTACACTTTTTGTTTTTTTATCTCAATTTTATAAAACTATTAAAATTCTTCGATTTACTTTTTTTAACATCGAAGAATTTTGTATGTACTTTATATAATTTAAATTTTATAATTTAGGCATCTATTAATTTTAATTATAATTTTAATCTAAAAATATTTTTGTTATTATAAATTCAATATATATCCATAAAACATATGCACTACTTACTGGTAAAACTTATCTCTATATTTATATCAAGATTAAACCTACTTATAAAATTTCTATTTCGTTTTGTATATTGCTACTTATTTCTTAGAAGTAAAAGCAATATCTATATATTTTATTTTTTCTATAAGGAGGTTCTAAAATGAAACCATGTACAAAAAAAAGATGTTCTTTTGTGCTTGCTTTAGGAATGCTTTTTTCATTAGCTCCTACAACTGCATTTGCACAAACAAAACAGACCCAAGAAGCTGAAACTGTATCTGTAGGCTTCATCAAAGATGGAGAACGTTCAACCCTATTCAATCAAAATTGGAAATTCTTTAAGGGTGACCCCTCAGGTGCAAGTGAAACTAATTTTAACGATTCGTCTTGGAGAGTTTTAAATCTTCCTCATGATTGGAGCATTGAAGGCGAATTTACTGTTCAAGGTGAAGCAGAAAGTGGATTCTTACTTGGAGGTACTGGATGGTATCGTAAACACTTTGTAGTTCCTGAAAAATTCAATGGAAAAGACTTTACCTTAAATTTTGATGGTGTTTACATGAATGCAGAAGTTTATGTAAATGGAAAAAAACTAGGTTCTCATAATTACGGATATACATCCTTTGCTTTTGATATAACTGATGAGTTAATTTGTGACGGCATTACTGAAAACGTTATATCCGTAAAGGTATCAAACCCTACTCCTAGTAGTAGATGGTATTCAGGTAGTGGTATTTATCGTGATGTAACTTTAAGTGTAACTGATTCAATTCATGTTGGATACTTAGGTACAACTGTTACAACGCCAAAGCTTAAAGATCAAAAGTCTGGCAATGTTGATGTAAACGTTAGTACAACTGTAGAAAATGAGTCTCTTTCTGATTCAGAAGTAACTCTTAAGACCACTATTATTAATAACGATGGAAAAGAAGTTAGTACCCCTGTAAGCGAGAAAAAAGTTGTTCAAGTTAATAAAAGTGTTGATTTTGAACAAACTGCTATAGTGAACAAGCCTACTCTATGGTCTGTAGACAACCCTACTATGTATAAAGTAAAAACTGAAGTTATAGTTGGAGATAAAGTTGTAGATACTACATTAACTGATTTTGGATTTAGATATTATGAATTCGATAGAGACACAGGTTTCTCACTAAATGGTGAAAATATGAAACTTCAAGGTGTTTGCATGCATCATGACCAAGGTGCCCTTGGCGCAGCTTCAAACTATTATGCTGTTGAACGTCAAATGCGCATTATGAAAGAAATGGGTGCAAATGCAATACGTGTATCTCATAACCCTGCCAGTGAAATGTTACTTGAAATATGTGATAAACTAGGGCTTTTAGTTATAAACGAAGCATTTGATACTTGGACAAACCCTAAGAATGGTAATGTAAATGACTTTTCTAAATATTTTAGAGAAAGCATTGATGAAGATAATAAAATTATAAATGGTAATTCTGACATGACATGGGGCGAATTTGAAGCCAGAACAATGGTTAAAAGTTCAAAGAATAGTCCTTCTGTAATCATGTGGTCAATTGGTAATGAAGTTTTAGAAGGTATAGGTGGAAATTCTTCTGATTATACTGATATTGCACAAGATATTATCACTTGGATTAAAGCTGAAGATTCAACTAGACCTGTTACAATTGGTGATAATAGAACAAAAAATGGTGATAGTAATGCTAACGCTATCTCAGAAGTAGTAAACAAAAATGATGGTATTGTTGGTTTTAACTATGCAAACGAAAATCAATTTAATACTCAAAGAAACAACCATCCTGATTGGATTCTTTATGGTTCAGAAACAAGTAGTGCCGTTCATAGCAGAGGATACTACAAAACTAAAGGAATAGACTATCCTAATAATCAAATATCAGAATATGATAATGATATTACAAAAGTAGGTTGGGGACACTCTGCAAGTAATGCTTGGAAATATACAATAAAAAATGATTACAATGCTGGCGAATTTGTTTGGACAGGCTTTGACTATATTGGAGAACCTACTCCATGGAATGGTATTGATTCTGGACAAGTAAATGGAGGTAAAGGCCCTGCTCCTAAATCAAGTTACTTTGGTATAGTTGACACTGCTGGTTTTGAAAAAGATATCTACTATTTATATCAAAGTCAATGGAATAAGGATGTTAATACTCTTCATGTTTTACCTACATGGAATAAAGAAGATATAGTAATTGAAAACGGAAATGTACAAGTTGATGTATTTACTGATGCTTATAAAGTTGAATTATACTTAAATGATAAGAAGGTTGGAGAGGCTACTGCAACTGAGCATGTAACACCTACTGGATATAAATACCAAACATTTGATAATGATTCATTATATCCATCTTTTAATGTTGCTTATGCTCCTGGTACTTTAACTGCAAAAGCATATGATAAACAAGGTAATTTAATTACTGATACAAAAGGTAGAAATACAGTTACTACCTATAGTACTCCTACTACAACAAAATTAAGTGCAGATAAAACAACAATTGCTTCTAATGAATATGATTTATCTTATATCACTGTTGATTTAGTTGATGAAAATGGTAACTCTGCTTCTGGTGCTTCTAACACATTAAACTTCAAACTTGAAGGTAATGGTAGAATAGTTGGTGTTGATAATGGTAATCCTGTTGATACTACTTCTTATAAACCTACTACTGATACAAAAGCTACAAGAAAAGCATTTAGCGGAAAAGCTTTAGTTATAGTTCAATCTACAAAGGATGCTGGTTCAATGAAACTTACTGTTTCTGGTGAAGGATTAAAAGAAAAATCTATAACTATTACAACAGAAAATCAAGCTTCAGATGATAAGTATTTAGAATCTTATGATATAGTAAAGAATTACTACGTAAATGTAGGAGAAAACCCTACTTTACCTAAAACAGTAAATGGCAGATTTAGTGATGGCACTACTTCTACATTCAATGTTATTTGGAATAAATACGATGAAAACCAATTAAATACCCCACAAATTTTTAAAGTCACTGGTACTTTAGAAGGAACTGATGTTGCAGTAGTTGTAAATGTACATGTTGTTGGAGAAATAGTTTCTATGGCTAATCTATCTACCTTCACATACGCTGGTACTACCCCATCACTTCCAAAAACAGTTTATGGATATTATGCAAATGGTTCTAAGTCTGAAGAACTTGATGTAAATTGGGACTTAGATGGTGTTGATTTTACTAAAGAAAATACAATTATAAAAGTAAATGGTACTGTAGAGTTACTTGGTAAAACTTATCCTGTAACTGCTAGTGTTCGTATAGTTCCGGCTTTAAAGGCAGCTAGAAACCTAGCTATAAATAGCCCAGAAAATAATGATATTCCAGCACTTTCAGAAAGCTGTACAGATGTTTCTGATAAGTTAAGTTCTATTAATAACGGAACTACTAATGGCGGAGAAGATGTAAATGAACGTTGGACTAACTGGAAAGAACGTAATCTAATTGAAAATGGTGAGCCAAAAGGAGCTTATGTTCAATTTGATTGGAAAAATAAATATAATATTGATCGTTTAGACATGTGGTTATTTACTGATAACGCATCAGCAAGAATTCCAAAGAAAGTTCAAATTAGCTATAAAGATACAGATGGCAAATACAAAGTTGTTACTCATACAAACACAACAGAAGTTCCTCACTCAGTTGGTGAAACAACTTATAAACTTGATAAAGTAATAAATACTGATAGCATTCGTATTTATATGCAACAACCTGAAGTTGGTAAGTGCATTGGGCTTACAGAGGTAAACGTATATGAATATGTACCTCAAGAAACTTTAAAAACTGAAAATAAGCTTTCTTCAATTTTACTTGATGGACAAAAATTAGAAGGATTTAATCCTGAGACTAATGAATACACTATTAATTTAGAATCTTTACCTGAAAATGTTGAAGCTATAGCTAATTCTGATGATAACTCTTCAGTTACTGTATTACCTATTAGTGGTAATAAATCAGTTATAATAGTTAAAGCTGAGGATGGTAGTGAAAATATATATACAATAAACTATGTACTACCAAAATATGATGTTACTATAAATGATGCAGAAGGTGGTTCTGTATCAGGGGCAGGTACTTATACTAAAGGTGATGAAGTTACTTTAGTTTCTACTGCTAATAAAGGCTACAAATTTATTGGATGGTTTGATGCAAATGGTAATCTTGTAAGTGATAAAACAACTTACACATTTATAGTAAATGAAAATATAAACTTAACACCAAAATTTGAAAAGCTTAAAGAGCCTACTCCAAATCCTGATCCAATAGATCCAATAGATCCAAGTGATCCTAAACCAAGTAATCCAAATGATACAAACAAACCATCAACTAGTAATCCACCAAAAACTTCAGACCCTTCTAATATTTCTGCTTTAATTGGAATATTAGCTTTAGCTGGTGGTTCTCTTGCATTAAGCTCTAAAAAGAGAAAAATAAAATAATAAGTTATAAATAAAAAAATAAACCTCCATATGATTAATCAACTGGAGGTTTATTTTTATTTTTTAAGAACTGAATTTTCATATCTAGATATTTTAAAATTAAGACGTTCAAGAGTCTTTTGCATCTCTTCCATTCTTGCAATAAGCTTTTCTCTTTGTTCAATTAATATTTCTTTTCGTGCTTGGATAGTTGACTCTCCCTCTTGAAATAATGCCACGTATTCAATTAATACTTCAATTGGAAGTCCTGCACCCCTCATACACTTAATAAATTCTACCCACTTACAATCCTCATCTGTATAATCTCTTATGCCGCTTTTATTACGATTAACTGCTGGAAGCAATCCAATACGTTCATAATAACGTAATGTGTCTTGTGAAAGATCATACTTTTTACTTACTTCTGTAATTGTCATATCCAACACCTCCCAATAAATAAATTATATCACTTCAAGTTAACTCTAGGTCAATATATATTAAAGGGGGGTATTATAAATTCCATTTAAATTTAATTTACTTTACATTCTCTTATATATGGATTTCTATAGAATGAATATGCAAGTTGTGCACACATACAGCACCAAATTATTGGTTCACATAGAATTACTCCAAAGTACTCTAGTGTTGGAATTAATAACATAACAAATACTATCTTACCCAAGAACTCTATAACACTAGATACAAGTGGAAGTACCTTTTCTCCAATTCCCTGTAGTGAATTTCTTAGATTTAATAATATACCCAAAACTGCATAGAACGGCGAATTCCACAACAAATATTTTACCCCATTATCAATAACTACTGCCTCAGTTGAACCTGATAACACCCTCATTAAAGTTGGTGCAATAAAAAATAGCACTATGGTAATAACTGCTCCCCATCCAATGGATATTATGTTTGCATATCTTACAGCTTCTCTTATTCTTTTACCTTGATTAGCCCCTTTATTTTGGGACACAAAAGTTGATAAACTCATTGCTAGTGATGATACAGGTATCATACAAAAACTATTTAGCTTACGAGCAGCTGTATGTCCTGCAATTATTAAGTATCCTAAATTATTAATGGCAGTTTGTAATATAACTGTTCCTGCAGAAACTATCATAAGCATAATTCCCATGGATAATCCTTGTCCCAATAAATCCTTGTATAGTTCCTTATCAAACTTAAAATGTTCTTTCTTTGGAATAAGGATTGGACACTTTAAGAAAATATATATAATACATAACACTCCTGAAATTCCTTGTGAAATAACAGTTGCAACTGCTGCTCCCCTTATTCCCATATTAAATTGAGTAATAAATAAAATATCTAAAACTATATTTAACACAGATGAAATAATAAGAAATACTAGAGGCATAACGCTATTTCCTATTGCTCTTAAAAATCCTGCACATAGGTTATACAAAAACATAACAGCTACAAACATTGTTACAGTATAAATATAAGAATATGATTCCTCTATAATATTTGAAGGAGTATTTAATAGTTCTAGTAAAGGATACAAAAATAATTGTGCTATTATCATTATTAAAACTGTTATACCTACACCTATTACTAATGACCCCGCTACTGACTTTTTAACTTCTTCTTCATTATTGGATCCAAAGCTTCTTGCTGTAACAATACTTAATCCATTCCCTACACCTAGGGAAAATCCTACTAAAAGTTCATATACAGCTGCACTAGCCCCTATAGCTGCTAATGATGTATCCCCTAAGTAGTTTCCAACAATCATAACATCAACTGTATTATATAGTTGTTGGAATACACTTGATATGAAAAGTGGAATAGCAAAAATAATTAAAGACCTTAAAATTCTCCCTTTTAATAAATCCACATTTAAACTTAACATATGGTCCCCTCCTATTTAGTTGTCTAGATAATCTCTCTCTTTATATCTACTCATGTAATTCTAATGGTAATCCGTCTGGATCTTGAAAAAATGTCATCCTTTTATTAGTAATCTCATCCAACCTTATAGGTTCAACCTCAATTCCTAAAGCTTTTAACTCTTCCACTTCTTTTTCTATATCATCTACCTTAAAGGCTAAATGTCTTAAGCCACAGGCTTCTGGATAAGATGGTCTCTTAGGATTATTCTTTCCTGAAAAAATCTCTAATTCACATTCTCCTAATTTTAAATCTAACTTATAGTCACCTCTCTCTTCCCTATAGTTTTCACGTAGTATTTGAAAACCTAACTTATTAACATAGAAATCTTTTGATTTCTCGTAGTTACTAACAATAATAGCTATATGATGTATCACAGTTAAATTCATTTTTCTTTTGCTTCCTCTCACTAATAGATTTTTTACTACTATAAATTTCCTATTATATTATATTCCTTTTAATATACTTATCAACTCCAACTTTAAGTCTACTTAAACCATCTTCTACCCTTTCTCTTTGACATGCAATATTCATTCTAATAAAGTGGCCTCCATTACTTCCATATACATGCCCACTAGATACATAAAGGCCTGTTTCTTTTCTTATGAACTTACAAAACTCTAGGCTATCTTTTGTTATACTACTGCAATCAATCCATAATAAATAAGTTGCATCTGAATGTATAAGATTAAGGCTAGGTAACTCATTATGAATAAATTTCTGTACAACTCTCTTATTTTCAGCTAAATATTCAATTAATTCATTTAACCATGGTTCTCCCTTTGTAAATGCAGCAATTGTAGCCTCTATTGCAAAAGCATTTGGTTCTGCAACTTCATCCGTATTTATTCCCCTGTTAACCATTCTTCTAATTTCATCATTAGGAACAATAATATTTGAAGATTGTACTCCTGCTAAATTAAATGTCTTAGTTGGAGCAATACAGGTTATACTATTTTGAGCTATTTCAGGTGAAATAGATGCAAATGGTGTATAAGAATTACCATAAGTCAAATCACAATGAATTTCATCTGAAGCTACAAGTACATTATACTTTATACAAAGCTCTCCTATCTTTTTCAAAGTTTCCTTTGACCATACCTTTCCAATTGGGTTATGAGGGTTACAAAGAATCATTAAAGTTGTTGCTGGGTCTGATAGTTTTCTTTCTAAATCCTCATAATCAATTGAATACTCTTTCCCATCAAAACATAAATCACTTGAAAGCACTTTTCTATTATTATTCACAATGGAGTTATAAAAAATATTATATACAGGGGCTTGTACAAGTACATTATCCCCTTCTCTAGTCATCTTTCTTACAATAGAAGATATAGCAGGAACTACTCCTGTACAAAAAAGAATCCATTCCTTCTCTATTTTAAAATTGTGTCTTCTCTCCCACCAATTACTTATTGATAAATAGTATTCATCTGGAATAATAGTATATCCATATATACCAAAATCAACTTTTTTCCTAATAGCTTCTCTTATTTCAGGTGCTGTTTCAAAATCCATATCAGCAACCCACATTGGAAGCTCATTATTATTAACATCCCACTTTAAGGAATTAGTGTTAAATCTATTTGTTAACTTTGAAAAATTATACTGCATTCTCTTCTCCTCCTTCATCAACTAAAATTTTTGTATTAAGTGAAGATATCTCTTTATCATCCATTATTAAATCATCAATACCTCTTGCATGAATTCTTCCCCCCATTGGATTTTTGACACTATCAACCCTTGTAGTAATATTAGCATCAACTGTTGAATACTCAAATGCCAAGTCTGTATTAATAACTTTTGAATTCCTTATTACAAGGTTTTCTACATAGCATAATCCTTGATTACTTTCTATGAAACAATCAATAAAAGTTAAATTCTTAGAATTCCACCCTAAATACTCTCCAATAATTACTGAATTATTAACAGTTACATTTTCACAATTCCAAAAAGCATCCTTAGAAAGTAGTCTAGAATTATAGACTTCAACATTCTTTGCCCCATCAAATGCATAATTTCCTGAAAGGTTAAAATCTTTAATAACTATATTTTCACTATTCATTCCAAAATAATCGCCCTTTGCATTTACATTATTAAGGGTTATATCTTGGCAATTCCAAAGTGTTTCTGTAGCTATAGGAATATTTACATTTGTTAAATTAATATTCTTAGAGCGCCTAAATGTTTTTGGTGACTCAATGGTACTGTTCTTTATATTAATATTATGGGTATACCAAATTCCTGACCTTGCAGTTTCTAGCAAAGTACTATTATCTACATTTATATCTTTACAGTACCATAAGGGATACTTCCACTTAAAAATAGAATCCTTAATTTTTATATTTCTACTTTCCTTTAAAGGAGATTCACCATCACAAAAAACAGAGTTAATAACCTCTAAATCTCTACTTTTAAATAATGCTCTCTCTCCACTTAGCAACTCTTGATTGATTATTTTCACTAAACTTCATCCCTTTCTTGCTGAATACATAGAAAATAGAAGATTTTTAAATATCCACCTATTATTTTATAATATTCCAAATATATCTTCTATAGATAGTTTAATATCTTGAGTTAACTCCAAGTCAAGTAAAATATAGAATTTGCTCCTCTAATAAAACTATGCTAAAATTTTAGTAACTTTAGTGAGAAAGGATTTTTACTATGATAAAGATAGATTTCCATACACACTCAACCTCATCTGATGGCTTAATGTCACCAAAAGAAGTTGTTGAAAGAGCTTATCAAAATGGAGTGAAATATTTAGCTTTAACAGATCATGACACAGTATCTGGGCTTCATAATGCAATACAAACTGCTAAAGAAATTAATCTTTCATTCATACCTGGTATTGAACTTTCTACCACTCATAACAAAGAAAGCGTACATATACTTGGATTCTTTAAAGATGACAGCTATATGAATGATGAATTTATCCACTACTTACAAACTTTAAAAGATAAACGTAAAATAAGAGCGGAAAAGATGATACAAAAATTAAAAGAAGTTTTTAATATAGAAATTAGCTTAGACAATGTATTAAAGCGTGGAAAAGATGTTGTTGCAAGACCTCATATTGCACAAGAGATTATATCATCTGGCTATCCATATGAGTTTGAATATATCTTTCAAAACTTTATAGGAAAAGACTGCCCTGCATTTGTTCCAACTACTAAACTTACAACTGAAGAAGGGGTTAAACTTCTTAAAAAGTATAACGCTTTAGTATTCTTAGCTCATCCAAAACTAATACATAACTCTCCATTAGAAGATTTTTTAAATATGGGCTTTGACGGCATAGAAGCTATATACTTTCAAAATACCCCTGATGAAGAAAAATACTTTTTAAATTTTGCAAAAAAACATAACCTTTTAGTTAGTGCAGGCTCTGACTGTCACGGTAATGTTGATGGTGATGAAAGACATGGCGACATTGGAGCTATGAATATAACTGAAGATTTATTAGAAACCTTTTTAGAAAAATATAATACCTTATAGTTAAGAAACTCTACTTTTTAGTAGGGTTTCTTTATTTATCATTAAGACTAAATATATTAAACTTCAATTTATACATTCCTTACTTTTCCTTCTATATTTCCTTCTCTTTATAGACAAAATACAAATGCATATGTGAAAAACCTTATTAAGCAATTATTCAAATATTGATTTTTTAACTTTCAACACAGTTTATATAAATTAAAGAAAGGGTGAATACAGTGGATAAAAAATTACTTGAAGAAGTTAAAAACCTAAGTCCTTTTGAATTGAAGGATAAATTAATAAACCTTGCTAATTCTAATGAAAAAAAAGGAGTTAAAATCTTTCTTAATGCTGGTAGAGGAAATCCTAATTGGACTGCTTCTACCCCTAGAGATGCCTTTTTTACCTTAGGCCATTTTAGCGTTGAAGAAACACGAAAAACCTGGCGTGATGGAGACCTAGCTGGTATGCCTGAAAAAGCTAACATTTATAGACACTTTAAAGATTTTTGTACCTCTAATAAAAATTCCCCTGGTATTGAACTATTAGAAAAAGCCATTGATTATGGAATAAATGAATATGGATTTGATGCTGACTCTTGGGTATTTGAATTAGTGGATGGAATCATTGGAGATAACTATCCAGTCCCAGATAGAATGCTCTTAAGAATAGAGAAAGTCGTTCATAATTACCTAATTAGAGAGATGGGTGGAACTATTCCTGATGAAGCTAGCCATGACCTTTTTGCCGTTGAAGGTGGGACTGCTGCTATGTGCTACATATTTGATTCACTTATGGCAAACCATCTTTTAAAAAAACAGGATAATATTGCCTTGATGGTTCCTATTTTTACTCCATATTTAGAAATTCCTCATCTTTCTAGATATGACTTTAATGTTACAGAAATTCATGCTTGTGAGTTAAATGAAGAAGGTCGTCATACTTGGCAATATCCTTCTTCAGAATTAGATAAACTAGCTGATCCTAATATAAAACTTTTATGTGTGGTTAATCCTAGCAATCCTCCTTCTGTAGCAATTGATGATACCTCTATGGAATACATTCAAAATATAGTGAAAGAAAAGAATCCTAATCTAATGATTGTTACAGATGATGTATATGGTACTTTTGTTGAAAATTTCAAGTCATTTATGATTACATTACCTTATAATACTCTAGGTGTTTACTCCTTCTCTAAATACTTTGGAGCTACAGGTTGGAGACTTGGTGTTATTGCTCTTGCAAAGGAAAATGTATTTAATAAACTTATTTATGAGCTTCCTAAGGAAGATAAAGATGATTTAATAAATAGATATAGTTCCTTAACCACAAATCCTGAGTCAATATCCTTTATTGATAGAATTGTTGCTGATAGTAGACAGGTTACTTTAAATCATACTGCTGGTCTCTCTACCCCTCAACAAGTGCAAATGGCGCTATTTTGTTTGTTTGCTTTACTAGACAAAAATGATACCTACAAAAATCAAACTATGGATATTTGTGCAAGACGTAAAAAACTAGTTTATGATCATTTAATTGATTTACCAATGAAAAAAAGTGATATCTATAGTGCTTGTTATTATAATGAGTATGATCTATTGGTATGGGCAAATTTAAGATACGGAATGGACTTTGCTAATTATCTTAAAGAAGAAAGAAACCCCTTAGAATTTCTATTTGACCTTGCTGAGAAATATCATATTATCCTATTGAATGGTGAAGGATTTGACGGTCCAAAGTGGTCAATTCGTGTATCATTAGCTAACTTAAAGGATGAACAATATAGTAAAATTGGTGAATCTATAAATGAATTATTTAGTAAATATCATGAGCAATGGCAAGAATCAATTAATAATAGATAATTATCTTTTAATATTCCAGCAATAACCATTTCCGTGAAGGTACTTGATTATAAGAAAAACTCTGCTAGAACGCAGAGTTTTTCTCTATTTTATTATTTTCTTTTTATAAAGAATAACATACAAATCAATGATAATGCTAATGCCAATATATTACCTCCATAGTTATTAGCATCTCCTGTTTTAACAGAATCACTGTTATCTCCTTGATGGTTATTCTCATCAGATGGTTTACTTCCACCTTCATTATCGTCTCCACTAGATGGCTTATCTGTATTATCTTCACCACCATCTGAAGTTCCTTTTTCAACAACCTTAACCTTTATAGATTTAGTAATAATATTTCCTTCCATATCTACTACTTTATATACTACTTCATATTCACCAGCTACATTTGTATCAACATTGTTAGAAATAACTTCTATAGAACTTGTTATATCTGAACCATCCATATCTTCAGCTGTTACCCCATCTAGAGCATCAAATATATTGCCTACTTCTATGGTAATATCTCCTGCGTTAATAATTCCTGTCTCTAAAACTCTAACAACAAAGGTTCTTTTTGCCTTATTTCCTTCATTATCTTCTACTACTACAGTAACTGTGTAAATTCCTTGCTTATTAGTATCAACATTATGAGATATACCAGCCTTTTTAGTAATATCACCATCAATATTATCAATTACACTTAACTTTAAATCTTTTATTGGATCAAAAGTAGATCCAACTGGAAGTGTAATATTGCTACCATCAATAGTTGGTTTAGTTATATCATTTTTAACTTCTAAAACTAAAGTTAGCTCATTTGCTTTGTTGCCAGATGAATCAGATACATTCACCTTAACTTCATATTTACCAACCTTGTTGATATTTACCTTACTTGTGTCTATCTGAACTTTACTAGTTATATCTCCTTCTATTTTATCAATAGCACTTATACCTAGAATTTTTATTAAATCTAAAGATGAAATATCTGACTTAGCTTCTACCACACCATCTTTTCCATCTAAAACTGGTGCTTCTTTATCTAATACATACTCAAACTTAATGTCTCTATAGTTAAATCCGTCTCCATCTACAAGTACTCTAATTACTTGTTCACCTTCTTGAAGATTTACAAATATAGAATCTGAATATTTAAAATTCTCCCATGACCCTGTAGAGCTTAATGTTGTTACTCCAAGTGTCTTCGCTTCATTATTAATTACTTGTTGAATTATAGCACTTGGTGCCCCATTTGAATTTGTAGCATAATTATAACTTACTCTATACATACCTGATTTTGATACATTAACAAAATAATCTAAATATGCTCCTGGAACTGTGCATCCAATATTATTCATTCCATTTTTATTTTCAATGGCATACGCTTTATTATTAGATCCTTGATAGAAGCTATCAGCTTTAACTATAGTCTCTTCTCCAGATACTGTAGCGTTTACCCTTTGTGCATCTGCTTTCTTTTCTATAGTTATTCCTTTAATTTCAAATCCAGCGTTATTAGTCTCAATTCTAAGTGTTTGTTCTCCTTTTTCAAGCCTTATAGTATCTTTAATTGATAGTGTCTTGCTCCAGAAGTTTCCTAAAGATATACTTGATAGGTTTCCAGTAACCCCTGTTCCTACCCCTCCACTTATCTTTATAGCATTGTCTACAGCAGATGAATTATATACATCATAAATTACTGTATATTCTCCTGCTTCCTTTACATCTAAATAGAAGTCTACCCTATTTCCAGCTTTTACATTAGATGATATAGATCCTTTATTTCTATAAGCATCACTCTCTTTTAAAGTTAACTTTTTATCTAATTTAATGGCATCTGGATTCTCTGAGCTACCTTGGCAAATAACCTTAGCACTTAAATCCTCATTATTAGAATCTGAATAAGCAGTATGAGGAACTGTTACAGTTAACTCTAAGTTCTCATAGTATGCCTTAGTCCATTCTAAATTTAACTTTATTGATCCATTAATCCTTTCAAAGCTCTTAATCTTTATATACTCTGAAGCATCTCCTGATAATTCTATACCACTAAATAATTCTTCATTATTTATAAATGTTCCACCCTCTAAATTTAACATTATAGAACTTGTTCCCATAGGAATAGATTCTTTATCTATAGTTAATACTTCCTTGTCATTTTTAGCAGTTATACTAAAACTATCTTCTACTAAATAAGAAGAAGTAGCACCATCTATTGCCTCAGATTTCACCTTAACTACTACATCCCTATCGTAGTCATAATCAACTGTTCTATTGCCTTTTAAAGTTAATATAGCCTTTTTATTATCAATCCTGTTAACTTCAAAGTCTACACCTACTGGTAAGTTTATCAACGTGAAATACTCTTTACTTAAAGAATTCTTAAACTCTCCATCAATTAATAAAACTTCTATTTGCTTTTCATTTTCATTTTCTTCTTGTATATCTTGTAGTACTTCTACACTTATTGCAGTACCAAAAACTAATTCTCTTAAATTAAAATCCGATAATGCTTCCACTGTTATAATTTGTTCTCCAGCCTCTAAATGAATTACACCACAATCCTTATATTCGTATCTGTTTATATCTCCAGTAGAATTTACATCCACCTTTTTAAGTAATGAATCATTAGAATAAATATTAAAGCTTGGATTTTCTCCATTATTTGATGATAAGTTCATATTTAACTTATAATCTCCAGCAGATTGAGCATTTACTTTGTATGATAATTTATCTCCACTTCCAAAATAACCAATATTTCCGTTTTCTACTATTACTCCCTTTGAATCCATAAAGTTATTAGCTGCTATTTTTCCTGGAATCTCGTGAATTTCCTTTACCTTTTCAAATCTTATAGATTTTAAATTAAACTCACCTTGTCCAATTTTTATCCTAATCTTTTGAATTCCTGTATTATCAAACTTAACTGAATGTTGTACCTTAAAGAAATCCCACCATGCCCAAGTTGAATTACTTTCATCACTCCAGTTATTAACGAAATCTACTTTTCCAAGAACATTATCTCCTTGAAGCATTGTTATTGACTTATCATTATTATAAGCTGTAGCAACTTCATAAACTACATTATATTGCCCTGCTTCTTTTACATCTACCATATAGTCAATCCAAGAACCGTCTTTTAAATTTCCTATATAGTCTTTATCATCTCCACCAATACCTGCTCCGTCATTACTTATTCCTGAATAATTAGTACTACTAACTTCCTTATCTATAGGATTAATTCCACTAAGTGGAGTCCATTCATAAGTTGCAACATTCTTAGCTGGAATATTTCCTATTATCTGTGTTCCATCACAAACTATTTTAAAAGCTTGTTTTTCATCTGTTTGATTAGTAACTACCATAACAATTTTTCCTGTTTCTGTATCTTTAAATGCTACGTTAGTTACTGTAGATGAAGAACCATAGTTTGAGCCAATTCTAACATATCCTGGTCTTATAAATCTTGAGAATTGAGATGCTATATAAACTTCTGGTGTTGCCCAATAATTGTTAGGATCATTTGCATCTTGTACAAAGGATGTTGGATCTGGTGTTCCAACCCATTGATGCGTAGCAATATTGCTATCTAACATAGTAACCCAAGAGTTATAACTTTCAGCATTGTTTCTAAAATATTGTGTAATTCTATCTGCTCCTTGAGTACCCCATACAGATCTCTCTGTAAGATTCATAGTTTTGCTTGGATACTTATTTTTCATTTCTGTCATAGCAGTTGGTTCACCGCCATAATCATGGAATGCAACTCCATCAATACTTTCCATTCCATAGTCATAACTAAATGCTGTATTCATAAAACTCATTGCAGAACTAAAATTATGGTCAAAAGCCCAAAGTTTTGGATTTACACCCTTTTCCTTTAAAACAGCACTCTTTGAAACTTCATCCTTAATAGCCTTAGCAAGCTTAGCTTCTTGTGTTGAAGTCATATTACAGCTTGGATAATTAATTTCTAGCTCTGGCTCATTTTGAAGTGTCATAGCATAAATATTAATTCCAAGTTTTGCATACTCTTCTAAATATCTTGTATAGTATTTAGCTAAATCATCTATATAATCATCATTTAGCTTCCCGCCCTTTAATAATAAATCATTATTAGGATAGCTCTTACTACTTGATGTTTCTAATTTCATCCATCCTGGTGGTGTCCATGAAGATGAGAAAAACTTTAATTCATCTTCTACGCCAAGTTCTTTAGCTATTTCTTGTATTTCTTTTATAGTTTTTATAATTTTATAATCAATATCCTTTTGAATTGAAAACTCATTCTCCCAATCTGGATTATTTATATCCTTAGGCTTATTATCAAAATAAGTATAGAAATTTCTTGCTGTAAAATCTGATGTTCCTATTGTAAGCCTTATAAGTGTAGTTCCTGTTCCATTTACTGGGTCTAGTAAGTTTTTAATAAATTCTCTTCTAACGCTATCATCCATCTTTGATAAGTTGTTTACTGTAGCTTCTTCAATTGATGTACCCATACCTAAGAACTTTTGATACTCTTCTTTTGGATCAACTTTTATAGTTGTTATATTTTGTGAATCTATTGATGTTATATCTAAAGCTTCCTTCTTAGATACTTTATTTTCAATCTCTTTAGGTGAATCATACCAGCTCATACTTTGAGATTGTTCTGACGAACTCATCCAAACATTAACTGCATCCTCACTTAATATATTTCCTTTAGAAAGAACATCATCTTTTTCAACTGTATTTTCATAATCTCCAACTCTAGTAAACTTCATATAGTCAAAATTGAATCCATCTTTACCTGCTTTAAATTTTAAAATATGGTTTCCAGCCTTTATATTTATAATTCCCTTTGTAGCTCCCCATACATTCCATGCTCCTGTTTTAGGGATGTCAATTACTGAAGATAACTCAGAATCTACATAAAGATTTGCACCGTTATTAACTCCATTTGGACTTGCAATACCAAGTTCAACTTCGAACTTTCCATCTTCAGGAACATATATACCATAATCAAGCCAATCATTAGTTCCTATATATCCAACAGAAACACCGCCACTTACATTACTATTATATTCAAGGCCGCCAGTTCCATTTTTTATACTTGTACTAGCAAAGGATTCAGCTTCTATTTTCCCTTCATTCTCAGTAATATCAACATAGTTTATATTATCTTCGATTTCTGGCTTATCAGGTAAACTTGAAGTTTCACCTTTTTTTAATCCATATCCACATTCAAATAAAGCTTTGCCTTCTTCATGTTTACTTTCTATATCTGATGCATACCATGGCCAAGTTACTGTTAACTTACCAGTAAAATCATAATCGCCAAATAGTACATCTGCTACCCCTTGCCCCTCAGTACCTGGTAGCCATGCTGATACGATTCCATCAAAATCTTCAACTTGATCAGCAATTGTTATAGGTCTTCCTGTAACTAATACTGCTACTATTGGAAGGTCCGGTCTTGTTTCTTTTATATTTTTGATTGTTGTTAAATCTTCACTATCTAAAGTAAGTTCTGAAGGGCTTCTATCCCCATTGGTTTCTGAATAAGGTTTTTCTCCAATAAAGACAACTGCAACATCATTTTCTGCCGATGCTCTTCCCCTCTTATTGTAGGTAACCTTTACATCATCACCAACAGTATTTTTTATACCTTGAAGTAGTGTTGTCCCTTCTGTAATGTTTCCTTCACTACCTTGCCATGATATAGTCCATCCACCACATTGAATTCCCATATCATCAGCACTTTTACCAGCAACAAGAATATTCTTCTTATCTTTTAAGCTGCCAACTATATTATTATCATTCTTAAGTAATACCAAGGATTCTCTTACAGCTTGTCTAGCAATTTCTCTATGTTCACTAGAACCAACTGTAGTTGAAAGATTACTTTGAGCATATGGGTCTTCAAATAGCCCCATCTCAAATTTTACTCT
Source organism: Clostridium sp. 1001283B150210_160208_E6 (assembly GCF_015669365.1). Taxonomy (NCBI): domain Bacteria; kingdom Bacillati; phylum Bacillota; class Clostridia; order Eubacteriales; family Clostridiaceae; genus Clostridium; species Clostridium sp. 1001283B150210_160208_E6. The sequence continues at coordinate 51,513 of NZ_JADPAA010000007.1, forward strand.
TAATATTCTTCTAACAGCATCATTAATTCTATCCTCTGAAACTTCACCAGATTGAACTAACTCCTTTAAATTCGTTATAAATGCTTTCCAAGAACCTGGAGTCATTATCATATCCATACCAGCGTTAACTGATATCTTAACTTGTTCCTTAAAAGATACATCTTCTCCGTTTGGTCCTTTAATTTGATTTACTCCATCATAATCACTAACAACTATTCCTGTAAATCCTAGTTCACCTTTTAATAAATCAGTTACTAATTCCTTATTTCCATGGCACTTTACTCCATTTATACTGTTATAAGACAACATAACTGATCTTACTCCATCTTCAATTGCCTTTTTATATGGTGGTAATAACTCTTCTTCTAGATACTTTTGGAACTCTTCATCACTCATTTCTACATTTCCTTGATTAGCTCCATTCGTTGTTAATCCTTCACCAATATAATGTTTAGCAGTTGCTATTACTTTATTAGGATATAATAAGGTTTTCTCTGGAATATCTCCTTGTAAACCTCTTATATAAGCATCACCCATTTTAGTAACTAATTCAGATTCTTCTCCAAATGTTTCATAACTTCTGCCCCATCTTTCATTATGAAGAACTCCTAAAGTTGGAGCAAATGTCCAGTTAGCACCTGTTGCTCTCATCTCTTCAGCAGTTGCTTGTCCTATACGCTTAACCAAACCAATATTACCAGTTGCCCCTAGCCCAATATTATGAGGAAAAATAGTTGTTCCATAAACATTGTTATGCCCATGCACTGCATCAACTCCATATAATAATGGAATTCCTAATCTTGATGACATTGCTGCTTTTTGATATCCATTTATTAAATTTTCCCAATCCTCTACACTATTGCCTGTAGTAGGTAAAGATCCTCCTCCACTTAATACAGAACCTAGCGCATAGTTAGTTACATCCTCATTAGATACGCCTGCTCTTTCAGCCTGAACCATTTGTCCTATTTTTTCATCAAGCGTCATTCTATTAATCAAGTCTTCCACTCTTTGATCTACTGATTTGCTTGAATCCTTATAAAGAACATAATTGGGATCATTCTCTTCCATTGCAAATGCAGTATTACTAAATATCATTGTTGACATTACTGTCACAGATAATATCCTAGCCAATACTCTCTTAACCATAAAAAAACCTCCTTAATTATTCTTACATATTAAATTTGTACTTATAAATTTCTCAATTCAATGATACCTTTATATATATTTTTTGTAAATTACTAGTTTTTAATATACCTCTCTGTTTTTAATACTTACCACAAACTCTTCATAAATTTTATATTTACAAACAAAAAAACCTTTATGCTTATAACTTGCATAAAGGTTTAAATTCTTTACCTGCACATTCGTCTACTTAAAGGTTGCTTGACATAATAACTTTGTATTTTTATAGTTATATACTACTTGAGATAAATCAAAAATATAACCATTACCTAAAAATACGACTTCATCAATAATAAGAGAAGGATCTCCTTCTTCTAACTGTAGTATTTCTGCCTGCTCCTTATTTAACTTATCACAATATATAGATTTATCAGCAAATCCAATGGTTAGCTTTAGATCCTCAGTTATATACTTATAAATAGATTTCTCTGCAATTTCCTTATTTATATATGGAATTAAGTCCTTATTATAATAACAGGCCTCTACACAAATAGGATTACCATCACTATATCTTACTCTATTAACAAAATATAACTTAGTTCCCTCTTCACATTTCATTTTTTCAGCTATCTCTTTAGTTGCTTCTACTAACTCTAATTTTAACACCTTTGTTTTTATCTTACTCTTACCAAAATCCTTAGATATACCTCTCATATTCCCTATATTCACATGACCAGACTTTGATACTTCTCTAAGAAAATTTCCACTTCCTTGAACCTGATATACAAGCCCTCTCCCACTTAATATTTCTATTGCTTTTCTAATGGTGTTTCTACTCACATTAAACTCATTCATAAGTTCTTCTTCTGTAGGTAGCTTTTTAGTATCATCATACTTTCCTTTTAATATACTATTTTCTATTATACTTGAAACCTCTTTGTACTTTATTTCCCCCATAGTCCCTCCTAATCTAAACTCAAAAAAATATACAGGAAAAACTCTTTACCTATGTTTATTTTAGCATATTGCTTAAGCATAGTGTAAAGAGTTTTATTATTTAGTTAGATTCCTCTTGCTTTAACGCCTCTTTATCTAACATCTTCATAAATGGTAAATAAACAACTATTGCTACAGCCAAAATCGCTATTTGAAGAACTGCTCCTTGCCATCCTGAAAGTAAGAAACCTGATATTATAGGTGGAGTAGTCCAAGGTACTTGAGTCGCAGTAAATGGTTGTATAAATCCTAGTGCTATAGATGCATATGTCATTATTACAGCTAATACTGGTACAATTATAAAAGGTATTAGCATTAATGGGTTGAACACTATTGGTAATCCAAAAATTACTGGTTCATTAATATTAAATACACCTGGAATTAATGATAATTTTGATATAGATTTCATTTGCTTTGATTTAGCAATAATAATACCTGCAATAACAAATCCTAGTGTTATTCCAGCACCACCAAACTTTCCAAATATATCAACCATTTGAACAGTAACAATCTTGGCATTATCACCTGCAACCAATGCTTGTCCTGCATCAATAATACTTTGATTATCTAATGCATTAGCTGTTAATATTGGTGACATAATTGCCATAACAACATTTGGTCCATGAATACCACACCACCAAAGTAATGAAATAAAGAACATTATTAAAATAATACCTATTAATGAATCTGATAAACTTTGCATTGGAATTTGAAGTATTTCATAAATAATTTCAGTCATTGAAATACCTTTAACTGCATCACAAACAACATAAATAATCATTGATCCAGTACCTATTACTACACCTGGAATTAAAGCAGTAAATGCGTTAGATACTCCTGTTGGAACACTTTCTGGCATCTTTATTCTTATATCTTTATTTAAAAATAAAGAGTATATAAAACCAACTAATAGACCGATAATAATTGCACATATCATTCCTTGTCCGCCTGTCCATGCCTTTGGAATTACTCCTCCAACAACTTCGCCGGCTTCAGTTACAACAAAAGCATTAGTAACTATTAAAAATGATATAATACCTAAAATACCTGCTGGAACTGCCTCATGACCTTCGTTCCTAGTATAAGCATATGCAATACCAAATACAGCTATAAGTGCTAAAATATCAAATGTTGCACCTGACACTTGATTCAATGGAGTTTGCCAGTTAGCACCAAATATGCTTGCCATTTTATCGCTCCACCCATTAATAGGGAAATTACCTATTAATAAGAATATTGACCCAATTATTGTAGCTGGCATTGTTAGTATAAAACCATCTTTTATTGCAGAGATTGGTTTACTACTTGCAAACTTCATAAAATACGGCATGACCTTCTCAAAAATCTCCTCAATTTTTTTCATAAAAAAATCCCCCTTAAAATAATTTAATTATAAATTTTCCCCTCTAGTTTCTATTATGTTTTTATACCAATAGAAAGATAGTTTCTTCTTGCGTGCTAATTTATTGTTATGATCAACATAGATAAATCCATATTGTTTCTTATAACCATTTAACCAGCTTAATAAATCTATTACAGACCAAGCATAATAACCTTTTAAATTTATTCCTTCTTTTATAGCATTTTTTACTGCTACTAAATGCTCTTCAATAAACTTAATTCTTGGTATATCAACAATTTCTCCGTCAATAATAATATCTTCATCGCCCAATCCATTTTCAGTAATATATATTTTCACATCACCATATCTTGCTTTTAGCATTCTCAAACCATCTAAGAAGCCTTCAGGTGATATCTCCCATCCCCATTTAGTATATTTCTTATCATCATCAATTACTGTTTTAAAATAGCCGTCAAAATAAACTCCTCCTGCTGCTCCAGTTGAATTTTCTCTTGAAAACTTAACGTCGACATCATCTATGTTCTTTATTACCCTTTGAGGCTGATAATAATTTAATCCTATAAAATCATTCTTACTAGCGTTTCTCTTTAGCAACTCTAGTTCCTCTTCTGTCCAATCAGGAGTAATTTCCCTTTTTTTCAAATACTCAACCATATACTCTGGATATTTTCCTAGTAATATTGGATCATAATACCAGTAGGTTTCCATATTATTTGCATGATTCTCTGCATCTAAGTTTTCTTCATTATCATCTACACTAAATGCAGGACTAAATACATGCGTAATACCTATTTCTCCATACTGTTTTAATTTCTTATATAACTCTACTGCTTTAGCATGAGCTACAAATACATTATGAGTTGATTGAAAATACTTCTTTTCATCATTTTGTATTGCCGGTGGATGTGCTCCATTAATATAGCCAAGTTTAGAAAACACTATGGTTTCATTAAAGGTTATCCAATGCTTTACCCTATCCCCAAAAGCTTTAAAACAAACATTTGCATAATTTAAAAAAGCATCGATAGTATCCTTATTAATCCATCCTCCCTTTTCTTGTAACACTTGTGGTAAATCCCAATGATATAATGTTACAAATGGTACTATTCCATATTTTAAGCATTCATTAATTATATTATTGTAAAAATCAATTCCCTTTTGATTTATCTCTCCAGTACCATTAGGTATAATCCTGCACCAAGATACTGAAAATCTGTATGACTCTAATCCCATCTCTGCCATTAACTTTATATCTTCTTTGTATCTATTATAATGATCGATTGCTACATCTCCATTAGTTCCTTCAAAAGTCTTACCTGGTATCTTAGAAAATACATCCCAGTTAGATACCCCTTTCCCATCTTGATTATATCCACCTTCAATTTGATATGCTGCTGATGCCGCACCAAAAAGAAAATCCTTTGGAAATTTCATTTAACCGCCTCCATTCACTTGTATAAATCCGTCATATCAATTATTCTAATCTTTATCATTTGTACCAACAAATCTTACAACACAATAATACCTTTTTATCAAATATCTGTAAATGATTTCTTTTTAATATTTATCCCCATTTTTAATATTTGTACCTACAAATAGTGATTGTTTGCATAAATTGTTATATAATTACATTAACGGATTACACAAGGGGTGAATAATTATGTTTAAATTAATTATCTCTAATTCTTATGATGAAGAGAACTACAATATAGATTGGAAAAGTTACGGGGTTCAAGCCTATTATGAAAATTCTACTGATAAACTAATAGATAAAGTAAAAGAAATAGCTCCTACATTAATAGTTATAAATTCTTTAAATAATAGTTCTGATATTTTGAACAAGCTATCTATTATTAATAAGAATTCTTCTAATATTAATTGCATAGTTATTTCTAATAATAGAGATTTAAAGTTTATAAAAAGCATAGCTAAATTTAATATCTTCTCTTATATAACTCCTCCTTTTATAGAGTTCCAACTACTAAAAGAAGTAGTTATCCTGAAAGAAAAATTAGATACAAAAACCTTTAATACTTCAAATACTCAAAACAAGCTAATATCATATGCATTAAATTATATACATACTAACTATAATGATTATGATTTAACGTTAGATAGTGTAGCAAGTTTTGTATATATAACCCCAGTTTATCTGAGTACTTTATTTAAAAAGGAGATTGGAGTAAACTTCTTAGATTATATTCATAAATATAGGACTGAAAAGTCTAAAGACTTGTTAAATAATAAAAAATACTCAATTAGCAAAATAGCTTTAATGGTTGGATATTCTTCTGAAAAACTATATTCAAGTAAATTTAAAAAGTATAATAATATTACACCAAAACAATATAGGCAATTTTATATGAACTAGAAAAAAATAAAATATATTACAAAAGGAGTTTATGAACTAATTATTTAGTACATAAACTCCTTAACTAATCACTTATTATTTTTCTAGTTTATCATCATTTGTTTCTTCAGGTATTTCTTCTTTTGTTTTATCATCTAAATAACCTTTATTTCCAGAAGTAGGGTTATTTAATATTCCAGCCATAACTAATACACCCAGTAAGGCAACAACTATTTCTTCGTAATTACCTGGTAGTACATTAACCCCAAATCCTTGTAAAACCAAGGGAATTAACGCAAATATTGAAACCCATAATCCATAGTTTTTAAAACGGGATAAATCCATATAGTAGCACCCCCTTTTACACTTATATTATATGTAAAGTAGGAGGTAACTGTTACATAACTTCATTATTATAAAATTATGAATAGATTTAATTTTTCACATAGAAAAGAAACTGCTCAAATTTGAGCAGTTTCTTTGTAATTAAGCCTCTAATAAGAAAGCATAATATCCTTTCATAGCTTCATATATGTCAACCTTACTAGCAACTTCCCAAGGTGCATGCATATTATGAAGGGCAACACCACAATCTATAACTTCCATATTGTAATTAGCTAAGATATAAGCGATTGTTCCACCGCCTCCTTGGTCAACCTTTCCTAGTTCAGCTGTTTGGAATGCAACATCATGCTTATCCATAATAGCTCTAAGTTCTGCTATGAACTCTGGATTAGCATCATTACATCCTCCCTTACCTCTAGAACCTGTATACTTATTGAATACTAGTCCTTTACCAAAATAAGCAGAGTTCTTCTTTTCCATTACTGATGGATAATTAGGGTCAAAAGCAGCACTAACATCTGAAGATAACATCTTAGAATTCTTTAATGCTCTTCTAAGTTTTATATCAGAATAATCTCCTACTCTATCCATAACTTCTGCAACAGTATTTTCAAAGAATTTAGATTGCATTCCTGTAGCACCAACACTACCTATTTCTTCTTTATCAACTAAAAGACATACACATGTTTTATCTATTTTTTCAACCTTTAGCATTGCCATAAGTGAAGTGTATGAACATACTCTATCATCATGACCATATGCCATAACCATACTTCTATCAATACCGTAATCTCTAGCCTTACCAGCTGGTACAATTTCAAGTTCTGCTGATAAGAAATCTTCTTCTTCTATTCCATACTTATCATTTAATATCTTTAATATATTAGCCTTAACAGCATCTTTTTCTTCATCTTTTAATGGCATACTACCAACAAGTACGTTTAGGTCCTCACCTTCAATTACCTTGTTAGCTTTCTTTTCTTGTTGAGTTTGAGCTAAGTGAACTAGAAGATCTGATATTCCTATTACAGGATCATTATCATCTTCACCAATAACTATATCAACCTTAGTTCCATCCTTCTTGCAAACTACACCATGTATAGCTAAAGGTAATGTAACCCATTGATATTTCTTTATTCCACCATAATAATGTGTTTCTAAAAGGGCAAGGTCTGTATCTTCATATAATGGATTTTGCTTTAAATCTAATCTTGGAGAATCTATATGTGCCCCTAATATCTTCATTCCATCTTCCATAGGTCTTTCACCAACTATAAACAAAGCTATAGCTTTATCCATATTGTTTGCATAGACCTTATCTCCAGCCTTTAAAGCTTCGCCATTTTTAATAACATCATCTAGATTCTTATAGCCATTTTCTTCAGCTATTCTAATAGTTTCCTTTACACATTCTCTTTCTGTTTTGCATAGGGACATAAAGTTCTTATATCCTTCATTAAAGTCGAATATCTCCTTTATACCTTGTTCATCATATTTTTCCCATGCGCATTTTTCATTTTTGCTCATACTTTATAGCCTCCTTTAATATATAGAAATAGTTTATCCCTTATCCTCAACTTTTATATTGGAAGATAGGGATAAACTTATTACTTATCGCTAACTAAATTCATTCTGCTTTCTATTATATCTACAGCAGAAACATTAGACATTAATGAATATCTATAGTTTACTGCTGCTGCTTCAATAATTACAGCAATATTTCTACCTGGCCTTACCGGTACAGTTAACTTTCTAACTGGTACACCTAATATATCCATATAGTCAAAGTTATTTCCTAATCTATCATAATCATTATCATCTTTCCAATGTTCAAAGTGCATTACTAAAGTTATTGTCTTCTTTAAAAGAATAGAACTTATACCATAAAGAGCTGGTACATCTATAATTCCAATTCCTCTAACCTCTAACATACCTCTAGTTATGCTTGGAGATGATCCTATTAGTTCCCCATCAATTTCTTTTATATCAACAGCATCATCTGTAACTAATCTGTGTCCTCTCTTAATTAACTCTAATGCTGTTTCGCTCTTACCTATACCACTTTCTCCAGTAATTAATATACCAATACCTGATACATCAACTAAAACTCCGTGAAGACGTGTTTCTGGTGCTAGCTTATCTGATAAATAGATAGTTAAATTACTCATAAGCTTTGTAGTAACTAAATTACTTCTAAGCACCCATATATTTTTCTTATTTGCAGCATTAATTAACTCTTCATGAGGTTCAAGACCTCTAGACATAATTATGCAATGCATAGGAAATGTAAAATACTTATTTAATCTCTTCTTCCTAAACTCAACCTGCATATCATCCAAAAAACTCCATTCAGCCTTACCTATTACCTGTAATCTTTCAGGCGCAAAATAATTATAAAATCCTGCAAGTTGAAGCCCTGGCCTATTTATATCGTTTACGGTTATAAGCTCATTTGGTTTTCCTTCTACTAAAACCTCTAAGTCAAAATCTTTAATTAGTTTCTCAACTGTTACTGACAATCCCCATCACCCTTTATTTTTTATTAAGTTCTATCCCATCTAATTGTACTCTAAAATTCCTTTTAACATTATCAATATATCTTCTTCTAAGCTTTTGTTGTATTTCCTTTTCTTTATCTGATAAACCTTCTTCTTGGCTTTTTTTATAAAGCATATTTATGTGTTCTATTACTTCTTCTATTTTCATTGAATCTATATCCATTACTACAACTCCTTTGTTACTTCTTAAGCTTATTTTACCTATAATTCTCTATATTATCAACCTTTCACAAGGTTAATATTTCTTAACTTTATCTTACTTTCTGTTATTTTCTATTAATATTTTCGCCAAATTTCGTATTTAAAATACTTTTATTATTGTAGATATTATTTAATTCTTCTTTAAGAAAACCTTTGCTAATTTACTTTTGTTAATTCTTGTCACTTAATGTTGCATGAAATAATTTTACATTTTTTCGGGGCATGTTATAATAATAAATAAGGAAAACTTACGAATTTTGGAAAAAGAGGTGATATTATGAAAATACATAAGCTATCAAAAATAATTAGACGTGAAAAATTATTTTTAAATATATTATTAAAGTTTCTTTCCCCAACTAATAAAATTTGTGTTCTCTTATCGCAAAAGTTGGACAAGCACGTAGCACTCTATCAGCATCACATTTACATAAGGTATAAGAGGAAACATAGAAAATACTTTGAACCTCGAAGATTAACGGCCTAAATATCCGAATAATAAATGAATAAAAAATACCTCAATAATAAAATTATTGAGGTATTTAAAGTCAATACTAAGTCCCAACATGCCGTTTGCTTATATATTCAGACCTGCTCCTCGCAGGTGGGTTAAGCTCATTCTACTTTTGCCATCTTCTGCCACAAAATTGTGAATTAACTGAAGCCCGACATCCATAAAAGTTGTTGCAAATCCCGTTTATCATATGTAGGTTGAATATGATAAGCTAGGCGCACATCTCAGGATTTCTTATGACTCTATTATAGCACATTTTTTTTTCATTTCAATAGAAATTATTTACTATAAGTAATCGTTTAAAGTTTCTTCCAAATCTTCCTCAAAATCCTCTGAACACAAGATAGCAACAAACTTCATATAGTCTGCATTATTAACATCAATTTCAACTTCTTTTATCTTACTTGCAAGCTCAAGTTCATCTCCTAAATCTTCTACAATGCCTTCAACATTATCCTTAGCAATATCAGATAAATATGATAAATACCAATCACGATACCATTCATCGCTCTCTTCTTCTAAATCACTTTCTTCATTGGCATATGCTCTTGCCGCAAGTATTTCATCTTTGTCAAAATCATAATAAAATTTTAAAACTATAAAATTATCTTCTGTTTTAATTTCTTCAATTTCAGATAATCCATTTTCCTCTAAAAATTCTATTATTTCTGTTGTTTGCATAGTAAAACTCCCCTTATTAATATACTAATTTTTTATATTCCTTTTTAACTGCTAAGAACTCTTCATCATCTTCTACAAGATTAAGTTCTTCTTTTCCATCTACATTATCAACTCTAAAGATAAATACGTCTTCACTTTCTTCATCTAAAGGCGCTAATAATAAATATTCTTGCTCTTTTAAATATATTCTAGCAACTGCTTCAAAGTCGACTTTATTTCCATCTTCATCTCTAAAAGACATTATTTCTCTATCTTCCATTTTCTGTACCTCACTTTACTTAAGTTATTATTTCCATTGTATTATATTATAAACATATGTTAAGTTAAATAGAAAATAAATAAATTCACAAATTCACTTTCCTAGACATAAAAGAAGAAACTGCCACAAGGCAGTTTCTATTACATATTTTCTATGAACTTTTCAATCATCTCATCAGCTTCTTTATACTCTTTTTCAGCTGGTACAAATTTAAATCTAAATCCTGGATCTACAACTTTTAATCCTAAAGACTTCATTCTATCTGTAAGCATTGGAACTGCATTACCGCCCCATCCGTAAGAACCAAATGCCATAGCGGCTGTTCCTCTATTTACTATTGGATTAACAAGGGATAGTAAATCCCAAGCTGGCTTAACTGCATCTGCATTAATTGTAGGTGATCCTACCATGAATCCTTTTGCCTTTTCAACTAATGCAATACAATCTTCAATTTTCATTGAAGTTATTTCATGAACTCCAGCTTTATATCCTTTTTCGTTAAGTTTTTCACTAATATACTTAGCCATTGCTTCTGTATTTCCATAAGCAGAAATATAGAATATTTCAACTTTCTTAGAATCTATAGGTTCCTCTGTTGCCCATTCTCTATATAACTCTAAATATTTCTTTACATCTTCTCCTTTATGAATTGGTCCATGGCTTGTTCCTATCATTTCTATATCTAAGTCCTTAATCTTATCAAGAGCTTTTAAAACAAAAGGCTTAAATGGTCCCATAATACAATCAAAGTAGTATTTCATTTCAGTTACGTAATCATCTCCACCAACATCTAAAACTGTTCCATCTGGACAATAATGACATCCTGTAAAGTCACATGTAAATAAGAATTTGCTTTCTCTTACATATGTAAACATTGTATCTGGCCAATGTAAGTTTGGAGCCTTTATAAATTGTAAAGTTGTCTTTCCTAAAGATATATCTTCATTAACTTCTCTAAAATTAAAAGGCTTATTTAAAATTTCTTTTAAATAATTAATAGCAGCTTTTGTTCCTAAAACTGTAGCTTCTGGATAATCATCTAAAAGCTTAGTTAAAGATCCGCTATGATCTAATTCTGTATGTTGAACTACTATATAATCAACATTTCTTTCCCCAATTACATCCTTTAACTTTTCTTTAAAATCTTCATAAAAACCATTTTTGCAAATATCAACTACAGCAACCTTCTCATCATCAATAACATATGAATTATAAGTTGTTCCCCTCTTAGTCTCCATAATAATATCAAAGATTCTTAGTTCTGCATCTTTAACACCAATCCAATGTATATTATCTTTTAAGTTAACTGCTGGCATTTTGTTCCCTCCTAATAATTATTATCTTATAACATTAATTTTATTATACTCCCATCCTGACTTTGTTACAATATTATCAACAAACAATTTACTTTATTAACTCATATTTAATTATTATTCTCTTTAATCATAAATGTCATTCTATTAAGTTTTATTATATATTCATAGTGAAGAGCCCTCGTTAAAGATACATACAGCAGTCTTTTGTCTAAAATATTGTCACCATAGCTTTCTTCACTTGGATTTAAAATTATTGTACAATCGAACTCTAATCCCTTAGTAAGATATGAAGGAATTATAATTAACTCATCTTCTAACTTTTTCTCTTTTCCCTTTATCAAAGTAAAAGGATTTTTAGTTTTTAACTTTTTAAATAATTTTAATGCTTCATGGCTATTTTTTGTAACTATAGCTATACTCCTCTTACCATTTTCTCTTACCTCTTCCACTATATTATCTATTACCTCTGAGTATTCATTAATACTTTCTACCTCTATTACCTTTGGCACATCACCATGCCTTAATACTGGCATTGCATTCTTTAATCCAAGTTTTTGTGCTTTTAAAGCTCCTGAAACAAAATCAATAATTTCTACCGTTGATCTATAGCTTTGTGTTAATTGTATATAAGTTGCATTTCCCTTAAATAAACCTTCTGTTATGTCTTCCCATTTTTCTATTCCCTTGTAATAATAAATTCCCTGTGCTAAATCTCCAACTAAAGTTAATGAATTTCCTCTAGATAATTTATTTATTAAATATATTTGAAGAGGACTGTAATCTTGAGCTTCATCCACCACAATATGTTGGAACTTCTCTTTTTCATCTATCCCCTCTAAAATCATTCTTATATATAAAAGTGGTGCTAAATCATCCTCATCTATAATATTACTTTCATAATTTTTATTAATTTCAGCCTTCATAAAGCTTGCTAATTCTTCAGGTACTTTTCCATCAATAGAGATATCAAATAATATTTCATCATTAAAAAAATTATAGTATATATCCTTTGGATTTATTCCTCTCCAATTTTTGAAATAGTTATTAAATTCTTTTTTAGAATTAGACTTTATATTATTTTTCATTTCATCTCTTTTATCATAAAGTTTAATAAGCCCCTCTCTTCTTTCTTGAGAGTCTTTTAAATTCATCTTAAATTCTTTTATTTTTACATCCCATTCTCTATCAATTCTTAATGTTAATTCTTCTATCTTTTCTTTTAATTTAAGATTTAAATATCTCTTAATCTCATCTTTCCTCTTATTAATTGGATATGACTTTAAATCTTTTAAATACAACCTTGCAATTTCTTTTCTGGAAAACAAAACATAATCATCTACCTTTATATCCTCTATTTCCATAGAGCTTCCCTCAACTAAAGCAATATATCTATCAAGAATAGTTTTAAATAAAAGGCTTCCTTTAACTTTGGATGAATTTGAAATATTTAGCCTTCTCTCATCATCCTTTTCCTCCATTAAATCCTTAAGCTTTTCATCTTTATTATAGATTTTCCCCTTTAATTTAAGCTTTGATAACATAAGCTCTTCGAAGGTATTTTGATTTACCTCAGTTGCTCCTAATGATGGTAAAATATCTGAAATATAATCTAAAAATAGCTTATTAGGTGCCAAAACTAATATTTCATTACCACTCATTTTTTCCTTATATCTATAAATTAAATAAGCTAGTCTATGAAGTGCTATTGTTGTCTTTCCCGATCCTGCTGATCCTTGAACTATTATCGGTAAATTCTTTGGCCACCTTATAATGTCATTTTGCTCCTTTTGAATGGTTGCAACTACTTCCTTAAGCTTCTTACCTCTACTTGTTTCAAGATTAATCTTAAGGAATTTATCTACTAACTCTTCTCCTTCTTCTCCATTTATCATAAGCTCATTTATTCCTTCATCAAAGATTTGCTTTATATCGCCATCTTCAAAAAGGAATTTTCTCTTAAGCTCAAGTTTCCCCTCTATTATTCCACTAGGAGCTTTATAATAAGCCTCTCCCCCTGTTCCACTATAATATAAATCTGCTACGGGGGCTCTCCAATCTACTACTATTTCATCCCCATTTTGACTATTATTAATTCCCTGCTTTCCAATATAAATTTTTTCTGTTAATCCCCTATATTCTCTAAAGTCTACTCTACCAAAGTAAGGTGCTTCTAAAGCGTTTTTATAACTATCAATATCCTTAGACAAAACCTCACTTATTTTCTCTACTGCCTCTTTTTCTACATCATACTTTCCCTTAGTTTCTTTTCTTAAATTATTAAGCTTGTTTTCTATATTTAAAGCATCAGACCTCTTTTGCTCTAATTCAAATTTTATTATGTCTCTTTTTTCTTTAAGTATCTTCTTTTCTTCTAATAAATTTATATTCATAAGTTCTTACCTCATATTTTATTTATATATTTAATTATAGACTATAAAAAGCCCTGTAATCAGAGCCTTTTACAATTTACTATTAATTTCTTTTATTTGTTTTTATCTTTTTCTATTTTCTTATAAGCATCATAAATTCCATCTCTTACTGCTTCTCTAATGACTACATAAGCAAATAATACCACAATGCATCCCCCTACTAAAGATATCAAAATCCCCATGTTTATCCCCCTTACCAATAATCATATAACTCTCTAATATTCATTTACCTATATTTTACATTTTGTAAAACAAAAAAGAAACCAGATATTTTCCAGTTTCTTGAATTTAACATTCATTTATTAATACGCCTGCCATTATGGTTTTAAAATCCATTTCAAATTGTTCTAACAAATTATAATCTCCATTGTGAATTCCCCAGTCAAAAATAAGCCCACGTAAAAACCTAATACAATAGTTTGTTAAATATTCCAAGGTATACCCTGATGATATAACCCCTTCATCAATACAACGATTAAGCTGTTCTTTTATTGCTTGATAATATGGTCGTTTAGGATCAAAAACAGAAATATTAACTCCATCTAACAATACTTTATGATACTCCTTAACTAGTATCCCAGCCTCATTTACAATAAAGAGTACATATATTTTTAAAATTTCATGTAGTCCATGCATTATCTCCATATCATTACATGATTTAATAAAATCTGGTGTAACTAGCTTGTCAATTTGGTAATATGTATCCTTTAATAATTCCTCTTTACTACTGTAATAATGATAAAATGCTCCATTAGAAACTCCTGAATTCTTACAAATATCACGAATGGTTGTATTTTTAACTCCCTTTTCTTTAACCAACTTTATAGTAGCTGATAAGAGCTTCTCTTTTGTATCAGACGTACATTTATAACTGTTTCTACGCATAATTTTCACCTCTTATTTTTCGATTATACTTTATATCAAATTGACAAGCAAGTTAAAACTATCCTATAATATTTTAAAACAGAGCATTGCTCTGGATTGGAGGGAACGCATGAAAAATAAAATAGCAATTGTAACTGACACAAATAGTGGGATAACTCAAGAAGAAGCAAAAGAATTAGGTATTTACTTAATAGCAATGCCATTTTTTATAAATGATAATACATATTATGAAGGAATAACATTATCTCAAGAAGAGTTTTTTAAAAAGCTAGAAGCTGATGAAAATATATCAACCTCTCAACCTTCACCTGGAACAGTAATAGAACTTTGGGACAACCTATTGAAAGATTATGATTATGATTATATTTTACATATTCCTATGTCAAGTGGATTAAGTAGCTCTATGGAAACTGCTAGAATGCTTTCTAGCGATTATGAGGGAAAAGTTTTAGTAGTTGATAACAAAAGAATATCAGTTACATTTAGGCAATCTATTTTAGATGCTTTATACCTTATAGAGAAAGGACTATCTGCAAAAGAGATACAAGAAATTTTAGAAAAAGAAGCTTTAGAATCTATAATCTATGTTACAGTTGATACATTAAAATATCTAGAAAAAGGCGGTCGTATTACCCCTGCTGTAGCTGCTTTAGGAAGTATGTTTAATATAAAGCCAGTTTTACTAATTGATGGTGGAAAGCTAGATACATATAAGAAAGTTAGAGGGTTAAAAAGTGCTCAAAAAGCAATGATAGAAGCAATTAAAAATGATATAGAAAATAGATTTAAAGGAACGGATTATTTAATTCAGACAGCTTACTCAGGTGATCTTGAACAAGGTAAGAAGTGGAATGAAACAGTTAAACAGGCATTTCCAGAACATGATGTTTATAACGATGTACTTCCAATGAGTATATGTTGTCATGTTGGACCTGGAGCTTTAGGAATAACATGTGTTAAGAAAATATCTTTATAGTCAACTAAAAAAAGTGGTAATCAAAATTATTATTTTGATTACCACTTTTATACATTATACCTTCTTACCTTTTTACCTTCTTACCTTTTTACCTTCTTACCTTGATTATCTTGATTATCTTGATTAACTCTTGTACCTTCTTAACTACTACCTAGTCTATATTTCTGCAGTATTATTAAATTCGCCAAAGGTATCATATATATTACATCTTCTTGCTCTGCTTACACCCTTTATTACGGCATATGATAATACGCTATCAAAGAAATGATGTGCTATAGTACCAATACAAGTAATTACAATTAAATAGTATAGATCAAATCCTACAAAAGGAATAACAACAAGTGCTTCTGCTAGTCCATGCATAGGTGCAGTTACAATAGTTGCTAATTTATAATTCTTCTTTTTCTTAATTATTAATGCCCCAACATATCCAACTAAAATATGTGTTGCTGCTCTAAATACAACTGGCATTATTGTACCTGTTAATAAAAATCCAATTGTTGACCCTATTCCTACCACAATGGCAACCATTGGTGAAATCATCATAGCAACAAACATTGGTAAATGTGATGCTGGTGTTGCTGTAAAAGGTCCTATTATTACTTTTATACCACTAAATATTACTGGTATTATAATTGCTAGCGCTATAAGTAATGCTGCATAAATCATTTGTTTTGTTTTATTTCTCATTTTTATATCCCCCTCTAGTGTATATACACCAGTTTACACTATATATTTACTCTTGTAAACTTAGTTAAACATTTACAAAAAAAATAATGTATGTAAGATATTCATTTTATGCTCCATTATTAATGGAGAGTTTTCTCCAAACATAGAAACATCAGATTGCAGGTACTTTGCTTTAAATGAAATTCCTGAATTATCTGTAAGTCGAACATCACAGGATCAAATAAAGATGTGTTTTGATGCATATAATTCTCCTAACTGGGAAGTTGTTTATGATTAAGAAAAGAAACTACCAAAAGCAGTTTCTTCCTATCTCTTTGTTATTTTTGTTGTATTTTTCTCCTTATCAACTTTTAAAAAACTCTTTAGCAATTTCAACTGCTTCTTTAGCATCTTTTGAATAGTAGTCTGCACCTATCATATCAGCATACTCCTTAGTTAATACTGCTCCTCCTACAAATACCTTACCTTTATAGCCTGCACCCTTTAAAGCCTTTATAGTCTCTTCCATGCTTTTAATTGTAGTTGTCATTAAAGCACTTAAACCAACTAATTGTATATCTTCATCCATAGCAGTTTTAACTACACTTTCTATAGGTACATCCTTACCTAAATCTAAAATATCATATCCGTAATTCTGAAGAATAACCTTAACTATATTTTTACCTATATCATGAATATCTCCCTTTACAGTAGCTAAAATAATTCTTCCCTTTGAAATATTGCTTTCCTTTTTATCACTTAATTTTTCCTTTATAACCTCAAAAGCATTCTTTACTGTTTCTGCTGATTGTATAAGCTGTGGTAAGAAAATTTCACCCTTTTCATACTTTTGTCCTACTTCATCTAAAGCAGGAATAAGCATATTGTTTACAACTTCAAGTTCCTCCATGGTTTCTAGAAGCTCTCTTGTTGCAATGGACGCCTCTTCTTTAAGACCTTTTATTACAATATACTTTAAATCCTTATTAACTGTAGAATCTTCCTTTTTAATAATCCCAGCTGTAACCACTCCTCTTTCTACTTTTCCACTACCATAAAGGTAAATATATTTCTCAGCTCCCTTATCATAGTTATAAAGAACATTATAAGAGTTAATTACGTCCATCATCCCTCTACTGTTAGGATTCATTATAGGCAAATCTAACCCAGAACCTAAAGCTAAGGAAAGAAATGTTTCATTAATTAATTCTCTGCAAGGTAATCCAAATGATATATTAGAAACACCAAGTAATGTTTTTACTCCTAATCTTTCCTTAACCATTCTTAATGCCTTAAGAGTTTCTTTAACCTCTGCCTGCTGTGCTGATGCTGTAAGAACCAGGCAATCTATGAACACATTGCTTTTATCTATTCCATATTCCTTAGCTTTCATTACTATCTTTTCTGCTATTTTAAATCTCTCTTCAGCTGTAGGAGGAATTCCTTTTTTATCTAAAGTAAGACCTACAACATTAGCACCATACTTTTTAACTAATGGAAGTATCTTTTCTAGAACCTCATCTTCACCATTTACTGAGTTTACTATTGCTTTTCCATTATAAGCTCTAAGTCCAATTTCTATTGCATTTATGTCCGATGAATCTATTTGAAGTGGGGTATCTATTATTCCTTGTATTTCCTTTACTACCCTCTTCATCATATCTTTCTCATCTATCTCTGGTAGACCTACATTTACATCTAGAATTTCTGCCCCTGCCTCAACTTGGTCTATGGCTTGCTTTAAAATATAATCCATATCATTATTCTTTAAAGCTTCTTTAAATAACTTCTTACCTGTTGGGTTAATTCTTTCTCCAATTACCTTTACCCCTTCTATTTCTATCACCTTAGAAGGTGTACATACTGCTGAATAAGAAACCTTTCCCCTTTTAACCCTTTTATTATTATCTGCTAACTCTCTTAACTCTTTAATAAACCCTGGAGTAGTACCACAACATCCACCAATTATACTTACTCCTTCTTTAATAAATTCCTTTACCCAAGTAGAAAAATCCTTAGCTGAAATATCATAAATAGCTTCACCAAACGATATTGTTGGAAGTCCTGCATTAGGTTGAGTCATTATAGGAAGATTAGTCCACTTCTTTATCCTTTTTACTATTGGTAATAGTTCCTTAGGCCCTAAAGAACAATTTATTCCTATGGCATCTGCTCTTAGCCCCTCTAGAACCATAGCCATACTTTCTGGTGTACAACCTGTAAATGTCCTTCCATTCTCCTCAAAAGACATTGTACAAAATACAGGAAGACTAGTATTTTCTTTTGAAGCAAGTAATGCTGCTTTTGCTTCATATAAATCAGTCATAGTTTCTATTAGAATAATATCTGCTCCTGACTTTTCCCCTTGCACTACTTGTCTTTTAAATATTTCATAAGCTTCATCAAAGCTCAATGTTCCCATTGGTTCAAGTAATTGCCCTATTGGTCCAACATCTAATGCTATATAAGCTTCACTATTTCCTCTAGCGTCTTTTGCTATAGATACAGCAGCATCCACTATCTCTTCTACTGAATATCCTGTTTCTTCAAGCTTTAATTCATTTGCTCCAAAGGTATTAGTTGTAATAACCATAGCACCTGAATTTAGGTATTCTTCATGTATCTCTCTAACTTTATCTTTCTCTTTTATATTGAATAGTTCTGGGTTTTCCCCAAGCTTTAATCCCTTTTTTTGAAGCATAGTACCCATAGCCCCATCAAAAACTAGTATATTATCTTCTAAATACTTCTTAACTTCCACAAACAATCCCCTCTTTTCTAAAGCTACAATTTTCATAATTCTTGCAAACCTCACAGCCTTTTTTCTTGACTTCTTTATCCTTTGGAATTAATCCAATAATAGCTGTTACAGACTTCCTTGGCATTAATAAGTTATGAGCTGAAACTGTTAATCCTATAGTTTTCTCTGCCTTTAGTGTATTTATTATATCTTTTTGAACATCTAATGATAAATCTCCATATCCTGGGCTATATCTAAAGGTTATAGACTCTCCATTTCCTATTGCTTCACTCTTTATATAAGCCTCTAACTTATCGCATATCTCTTCTACTGCTGTAGTGGCACAAGAGTCTAATATTAAAGACTTAGTTAAATTAGTTTTGCCATAGAGGTTAATCCTCTTTTCAATATTTCCCCCTATGGTAACCCCCATTAATACACATTCCTTAGAATCTTTTAAATGCTCTTTTATATCATTTCCAGTTAAAAGAATATTTGTCCCTAATAACTTTACTCCATTCTCTACTAAACTCACATTACACCTAGATGTAATGAATCTTGGAGTTATTAAAGTTTTACTTTCCTCTATGGTTAATTTTATTAATTCATCTAATTTTTCATCTATTAGCTGAGACCTATAACCTAAATACCTAAGGACTTCATCCTTAGGTATTTCTAGTTTTCCTATTTTATTCTCCATAAATATTTAAAGAAAATCCTCTTTCTAAAGCTTCTTTTGCATATTCCTTTGCTCCAAATAGGGATAGGTCTCTATAATTACCACATTGTATTTCATTGGCAGCTGGCATTTCTTTAGCATTTAATATATCCTTAAGTGCATATTCTAAGGCTTCCTTAATTTCTGCTGCTTCTCTATCTCCCCAAATACTCAAATAAAAGCCTGTTCTACATCCCATTGGAGATAAATCTATAATACCTTCAAGCTTTTCTCTTAGTGTATGTGCTAATAAATGTTCTAATCCATGCATTGCAGCTGTACCAAAAGCTTCTTTATTAGGTTGTAAAAATCTAAGATCAAACTTAGTAACCTTATCTCCCATCTTTCCATCTAACAAACAACACTTTCTAACATAAGGAGCTTGCACTTTTCTATGGTCTAATTCAAAACTTTCTACTTTATTCATTCTTAAATTCCTCCTAAACTAATTCCACTTTATTAACTGATTCTATTATTCTTCCTACGCTACCTGAAATTTTTTCTGCAACGTAGGGATTATTCATTACATATAAATGTATTCCTTCTACACCTGTTGATACTAAATCTACTATTTGTTCTACTGCATAAGCTATACCAGCATCCCTTAACGCTTCTGGATTATGCTCATATCTCTCCATTATTCTTTTAAACTTATCTGGAAGTGATGCACCACTTAAGGCTACCATTCTTTCTATTTGCTTCTTATTTGTAACAGGCATTATTCCAGCTTCAATAGGAAGATTTATATTTGCTGCACGAACTTCATTCTTAAAGTTATAGAATAGATTATTATCAAAAAATAACTGAGAAATAAAATAAGATGCTCCTGCTTCTTCTTTTCTCTTCATGCTTTCTATTTCTCTATATAACCCTTTATGCTCTATATGTCCTTCTGGATAACATGCAGCTGCTATATTAAAATTCCCCTTTTTATTTATAAAGTCTATAAGCTCATTAGCATGATTAAATTCCCCAATAATCTTTCCATCTGCCGGTACATCACCTCTAAGTCCAAGAATGTTTTCTATATTATTTTCTTTAAGTTTTTCCAAATAATACTCTATTTCATTTTTAGTAGAACTTATACAAGTAAGATGAGCTACTGCCTCTATTCCATATTTATTTTTCACTAAGGATGAAAGTTCAATTGTTCTATTATCTTGTACACTTCCACCTGCCCCAAAAGTAATACTCATATAATCTGGACTAAGTCCCTTTAATGACTCTAAAGTCTTATAAATTGTTTCTATTGATGATGTTGTTTTGGGTGGAAATATCTCAAAGGAGAATACCACCTTTTTGTTCTCAAATAACTCTTTTATATTCATTTTTATGCCCCCAATTATTTAAATAATAAAAAAATGCCTAAAGGTAATCCTCTAGGCATAAATAAATACACTACAAAATAACCTTATCTTTCAGCTTTACGCTGCAGGAATTAGCACCACATATGCTTATGATTCATATCGGTTGCTGGGTTTCATCGGGCCAGTCCCTCCACCTCTCTTGATAAGAGAAATATTCATTTTTATCAATTATATCCTAATTAATACATTTTGTAAATAAGTTTACATGGATAAACTTTCTACTTTTTCATTATATCTGTTACTTCTCGTTTTATTAATAAGAACTCTTCAGTTAATTTAGTTTCTTCTCCTCTTTCTTTTGGAAGGCTAACCTTAACTTCTCCTTTTATAACTGCTGGTTTTTCAGAAATAACATACACCCTATCTGAAAGTAATACTGCTTCATCAACATCATGAGTTATTAAAAGTATTGTAGAGTTCATATTCTTTTTTATATCTAAAAGCCATTGTTGCATATTACTTCTTGTTATAGAATCTAATGCACCAAAAGGTTCATCTAAAAGCATAATATCATTTGAAGTTAGATAGGTTTGAAGAAAATTTGCCCTTTGTTTCATTCCCCCTGAAAGCTTATTAGGATATTTATTTTGGAAACCAGTTAATCCAAAGGTACTGATATACTTTTCAACTTCTTTTCTTGCATTCTTCCTATCCATTCCCTTAAATACAAGAGGAGTAGCTATATTATCAACAACCTTTTTCCATGGTACCATCATGTCCTTTTGGTACATATAACTTACATCCCCATTAACTCTCTTTTCTCCCGAGTCAAACTTAATTAAATTAGTTATAATATTAAAAATAGTACTCTTTCCACTTCCTGAAGGACCAACTATAGATACCAATTCCCCTTCATTAACCTCTATATTAATATCCTTTAAAATTACCATGTTATCAAAAGATTTTGATATTCCTCTAAGTAGTATTTTATTCTGGTAAGAACTCATTTGTATAAGCCTCGCTTGCTTTCATATCTTTGTTTATTAATTTGTACTCCAACATAAATTGAGTGTAATTATCCCATACACTATCCTTCATTTCTCCCCATCTATTTGCATCTGATTTATATTCTTTAGCTAAGAACTTTTGACTTTCTACAGCTAAATCCTTATCTATTTCAGGTACTTCCTTAACTAAAATTTCAGCTGATTCTTCAGGGTTATTAATTGCAAATTCATATCCTTTTGAAGTTGCTTCCATAAACTTCTTAACCATGTCACTCTTTTCATTTAAAGTGCTTTCTGATGAAGCAATAATTGGAGTATAGTAATCTAATCTTTCATCTAATTCTCTTAGTGGAATATAATTAATATCAAAGTTTCTAAGCTTTGCAGATATATTAGTCCACCCTTCAAAAGTCCATTCAAAATCTAAGTTATTCTTAGTGGCAATAAAGAAATCTTCAGTTCCTACATCAACTGTAGTTAGTTTAGAAAAATCTGCTCCTGCCTTTTCCATAACAGCTTGAAGAATAGCCTTTTCACTAGGACCTCCAAAGCCGCCATAAACCTTTCCTTCAAAATCTTTTACTGTTTTTATATTCTTCTCCTTAGGAGATGCAAAACCTGATGTATTATGTTGTATTATTGTTGCAATTGCCTTAACAGGCATTGGTGAATCAGATGTTCTTGCATAAGTTAAATCCTCTTGATATGTTATTGCAAAATCACCTTTCCCAGCTGCAACAAGTTGAAGTGATGATCCTTCTGAGGGTTGTATTATTTCTACATCTAGCCCTAAATCTTTAAAATATCCCTTTTCTTTTGCTACATATATACCTGTATGATTAGTATTAGGAGTCCAGTCTAAAATAACCTTAACCTTTTCTAACCCCTCTTCTCCCTCACTTTTCTTTGATGATCCACATCCTGACAACATCATTATTGAAGCTAATGCCATTGATATTATTGATACTATTCTTTTTTTCTTCATATTATTCTCCTCCATCCTTTATCTTTTTGTTCCATGGTGTAACTAATCTTTCTACTAAGCCTATCATAAAGAAAATAGCCATACTTAATATAACTATTATTACAATGGCCCCGAACATCTTATCTAGTGCATAAGCACTCCTTGCTCTGGTCATATATACACCTAGTCCCTTATCTCCTCCTAGCCATTCTCCAATCACTGCCCCCATTATACTGTAGGTTGCAGCAATTCTAACACCAGAAAAGAAATTAATTATCCCATATGGTAGCTTTAAATGAGTGAATATTTTAAACTTAGATGCACCCATAAGCTTAAAATGATTAATAAAATCCTTATCTACATTTTCTAACCCATCTGAAATACTAATTACAATTGGGAAGAAACATACTATTACAACTACTATAATTTTAGGTAATGCTCCAAAACCAAACCATATTATAAATAAAGGTGCTAAAGCTATAACTGGCACTGTTTGAGATACTACAAGCAGTGGGTATAACCCCTTCTTTATAAACGGTACTAAATCCATTATTATTGCTAAAACAAGTGCTAATACTATAGCTATAATAAAACCTACTAAACTCTCATATAGTGTAGCTGTAATATGTGGAAGCAGAGTATTAAAATCTTTAACTATTGCTTTAACAATGTCCGTAGGTGCTGGCATTATGTACTTTTCAACTCCACCTAACTCTATTACACCTTCCCATATAGCTAAAAAAACTAATAGGAAAACCAATGGCACTAACTTGTTACTAATTCTTTTTATTTTATTCAAAACTCCCCCTCCTTCTCTTTAGTATATTGATCCATACTATACTCTTCTAAAGAATAAAAAAAATCGCCAAGGCGACTGTGGAGCCGTCGATTTTTTTCGCCCATCTGCATTTCTGAAGCTTGCCTGAGGAAAATCTTGCAGGGGCATATATTTTATTTTTTATCCTTTAGGAACAAATAAACTTTAGTAACATCTAAATGTTGAAGTTATCCACAATTTAATTGAAGCTATAGTTTCCTAAAGAATAAAAAAAGCATAGTACTTCCTAATCTGAAAATACTATGCGTTAGATAACTATTTATTATACATATTTTATCTTCCTACGTTGGCATTATCCAAATCAGGTCATGGGTCGAATAACTTATTCCTCTCAGGCTACCTCTTAAGCCTCCCCAGATAAATCTTTTCTTGTTTAATTTTACTATTTCATATTAACCCTTATTGCTTCATTAGTCAATAATTAATAATCATTGTCCATTAGTTTTCTCCAATTTTCCCTTATTATTGACTTAATATCATCCCTTTTCAAAAGCTTAGAAATATCATCTACAACTCTCTTAACCTCACTTGGATATCCATAAACTCCATTAACCCACTCTAATGCTGTTGGCCCATCTGTTTCAGAAAGGAGTTTATCTAAAGGAATACGCTTTAACACCTCTTCTGTAACCTTAGAATACCCAATATCAACACTTATAGTAAAATAGCATCCAAGCTTTATAAACTTATCTAATATGTCTAAATCTCCACTATACCAATGGATAATAACTTTATTATAGTTATTATCACTTAAAATATTATAAATTTCTTCCTCTGCTCCCTTGGTATGAAGTGATACTATCTTATCTCTCTTTATACTCTCTTCTAGTATAAACTTAAATATTTCCCTTTGCTTAGGAAAAGTATTCTTATCTTCCACCCAGACATAATCTAATCCAATTTCACCAATAAATTTACTTTCTTCTATGTAGGGAATCAGATCCTCTAACTCTCCAGAAAAACTTCCAGCACTCCATGGATGAATACCAAAACAAGGAATTATATACTCACTTCTCTTTCCATACTCCTTATTTAAAAGGTAACTATCTATATCCATACTATTAGCTAATGTAATAATTTTATTTTTATTAATATCCTCAATAGCCTTATCTATGTTCTCCTTAAAATAATCTAAATGTGTATGAGCATCTATGTACATAAAAACCCTCCTTTAATTAATGAATAATTAGGGATAATTTTCTTATAGAAAATTTCAAATTATTGGTGCTTGTCCACCCTCACCAAACTAAAATAAAAATCTAAGCTAGCTACCAAGAA
Source organism: Clostridium sp. 1001283B150210_160208_E6 (assembly GCF_015669365.1). Lineage (NCBI taxonomy): Bacteria > Bacillati > Bacillota > Clostridia > Eubacteriales > Clostridiaceae > Clostridium > Clostridium sp. 1001283B150210_160208_E6. The sequence goes on from NZ_JADPAA010000007.1 coordinate 77,029, forward strand.
ACAAAATTCTCACTCCACCACTACCGACTCTTATAATAGGAATACAATCCTAAGGGATTGAATAAGTTCATCTCAATTAACCTTCTTATCTTAATTAACTTAATTAACTTAATTAACTTAATTAACTTGATTATCTTAATTATCTTTGTTATCTCTTTTATCTTTTTTAACTCTACTAACTCTTCTTACCTAAACTGTGCGAAGTACTGCTTATACCTTATTACCTTTGTTATCCCTTTTAACTTTTTTATCTTTGTTATCCTTCTTACCTTACTTCTAACCTAAAAATAAAGAGAAACTGCAAAGCAATTTCTCATCCACGTCTCTATTATCTAAAACTAGTATTTTAACAATAATAATATTATTGAAATAATACTACATCCTAAACTAATAATCATTATATAATTTACACTTTGCTGAACTGTTAGTCCCTTTTCTTCAAGCCTATAGTGCATTTGACTTCTATCTGCTTGATAAACTGGCTTTCCTTCAGAAAACCTTTTAAATATAACAAATAGGTTATCAAAAATAGGCACTGCCAAAGCTAATATTGGTATAAATAAACTCATTATTGTAGCTTGTTTAAATGCACCATCAATAGCTATTATACTTAATAGAAATCCAATTACATTAGCTCCTGAATCTCCCATAAAAACCTTTGCTGGATATTTATTATATTTTAAAAATCCTAAAATTGCCCCTCCAAGTATAATTGATAATATTGCAGATTCACCCTGTTTTAATACAATTGCTGCAACAAAGAAAGTCATTGAGGATATTAAAGATATTCCTCCCGCTAGTCCATCCATTCCATCAGACCAATTTATAACTGTAGTAACACCAAATATCCAGGTTATAGTTAAAATAAATTGAACCCACTCAGGTAAAGATACATATATTCCAGTTAAAGGATTAGTAAACCCTAAAAAAACTACACCTGACTTATAAACTAAAATAGCTGCAAATATCTGTACTATTAATCTTGGATATATAGGAAATTCCTTTCCCTCAGATTTATAATAATCATCTACTAATCCAATTCCTAAGATTAAGGTAGTAGCTACAAATATCCATATATATTCACTATTCTTTATTCCTAGCCACCTAAACATAATAAAGCTAACAATAAAGAAACCTAGGTAAATTCCTAAACCGCCACAAAGAGGTATCTCTCCCCTGTGCTTCTTTCTTTCTGTAGGCTTATCTGTAAATCCAACTTTTAACGCAATTTTCATTAATTGAGGTATAACTAAATATACAATTAAGAAAGTTGCTAGCAATGCTATTATATAGTGTTGTATATTAAATTGCATTATAAACTCTTCTCCTTAACGTTTTCTGTCATTATACTTTAAGGTTACAATACACTTCGCCGTATACTTACATAAGAATTATACTATTATGTAGTTTTTTAATCAATTACAAAAAAATTAATATTATATAACTTTCCATCTAAATAATACAATATATCACACTATTAAAGAATAAAAAGAGACACTTTCGTGCCTCTTTCTTCTATCCTCTTTGTTCAAGCATACTTTTAACTTTCATTAGTCTTGTTGTAGCTGATCTTTCATTTTCATCAAGCTTCATTCTAATGTACTTAATAGTTTCTTGTAATTGAGGAATTGTCATATATTCAAGAGCATTAACTCTTCTTCTAGTCTTTTCTATTTCATCTGCCATAAGTTGGCATGACTTTTCTACTTCTGCAAGTTCTAGTAGTTTAGGAAGTATTCCATAAAGCTTAGCTATTGCATCATCTAGTTCTGAAGAAGTATTTGCAAAACCATAAGGATAAATGCTTCCCTCATCCCCCTCAAGTTGCCTCTTGAAGTTCATTACAGGTACATTTACACTCATAATGTTCTTTTCCCCTACTTCAACTGAAATATGCTCTTTAGGATATGCAACTGCTTCCTCTAAGAATTCTGAACTCATTACAGCTCTTGCCATAACAAAATCTTTTAAAGAACCTTCTAATTGTCCTTCAACTTCTGCTCTTAGAGTGTTGTTGTATTTAACAAGGTTAATGAATTGTCTCATTAACTCATCCTGTTTATCCTTAAGAAGCTTATGACTTCTTGTAGATGTTGCTAACTTTTTCTTAAGTCTAGTAAGCTCCATTCTAGTAGGATTGACATTTAATTTTGCCATAGACTATTCTTCCTCTCTTGGCATATATTTTTCAAGGTATTCATCTCTGATTCTCTTAAGTTCAGTTCTAGGAAGCATCTTTAATAACTTCCATCCTAAATTTAATGTCTCTTCGATAGTTCTGTTTGTTTCAAATCCTTGTGAAACATACTCACTTTCAAAAGCTTCTGCAAACTTAGCAAGCTTCTTATCTGTATCAGATAATGCTGATTCTCCTAAGATTGCTGATAATTCTTTCGCTTGTTTACCTTGAGAATATGCTGAGAATAATTGGTTCATAGTATCTGCATGGTCTTCTCTTGTCTTTCCTTTACCAATACCCTTATCCTTAAGTCTTGATAATGAAGGTAAAACATCGATTGGTGGTGTTACACCTTTCTTATATAATTCTCTTGAAAGAATTATTTGACCCTCAGTAATGTATCCAGTTAAGTCTGGAATTGGGTGAGTCTTATCCTCTTCAGGCATTGTAAGTATTGGAATTTGTGTAATGGAACCTTCTTTACCTCTAAGTCTTCCTGCTCTTTCATATAATGTTGAAAGGTCAGTATAAAGATAACCTGGGTAACCTCTTCTACCTGGAACTTCTTTTCTAGCTGCAGATATTTCTCTTAGAGCTTCTGCATAGTTTGTGATATCTGTCATAATTACAAGAACGTGCATTCCTTTTTCATAAGCTAAATATTCAGCTGCAGTTAATGCCATTCTTGGAGTAGCTATTCTTTCGATAGCTGGGTCAGACGCAAGGTTCATGAATAGAACTGATCTATCTATAGCACCTGTTGCCTTAAATTCATCTACGAAGAATTGAGCTTCTTCGAATGTTATACCAATAGCTGCAAATACAACGGCAAACTTAGAATCAGAATTTAAAACTTTTGCTTGTCTTGCGATTTGTGCAGCTAGTTGTGCATGAGGTAATCCTGATGCAGAGAACACTGGTAACTTTTGTCCTCTAACTAGAGTATTTAATCCATCAATAGCAGAAATACCAGTTTGAATAAATTCTGATGGATAGTCTCTAGCCATTGGGTTTATAGCTTCACCATTTATATCTACTCTCTTTTCAGGAATTATGTTTGGACCGTCATCATTTGGTCTACCCATTCCATCAAAGACTCTTCCTAGCATATCTTCTGATACACCAAGTTCAAGTGGTCTACCTAAGAACTTAACCTTAGTTTCCTTCAAGTTAATTCCAGTAGATCCTTCGAAGATTTGTACCATTGCTCTTGAACCATTAACTTCAAGAACCTTACCTCTTCTCATTTCTCCAGTATGAAGTTTAATTTCAACTAGTTCATCGAATTTAACTCCTTCAACACCTTCAACAACCATTAAAGGTCCAACTACTTCAGTAACTGTTTTATATTCCTTAAGCATCTAGAACCCCTCCTTCGCTGATTAACTTATCGATCTCAGCTTTTAGGTCAATGCTGATTTGATCTATCTTGTTTAGTTCTTCTTCGTGAATATACTTACTTCTTGCAATTCTATCTCTTACTTCATCAAGAGCTAAAATCTTATTTAAGTAAACACCTGCATCTAAAGCTCTTTCTGCTTCAACCTTGAATGATAATATAAGCTTTAACATCTTATATTGTTTATCTAATGAAGCATAAGTATCAACTTCATGGAAAGCATTTTGTTGTAAGTAATCTTCTCTGATTGACTTAGCAACTTCTAGCTTTAATCTATCTCTTTCTGATAATGCATCTATACCAACAAGTCTTACAATTTCTTGAAGATTAGCTTCTTCTTGTAGAAGTGACATAGCTTCTACTCTTAATTTTGACCAGTCATCTGATACATTTTCATTCATCCAAGCATCAATTTTATCTGCATATAATGAGTATGATGTTAACCAGTTAACTGATGGGAAGTGTCTTTGATAAGCAAGTTGTGCATCTAGTCCCCAGAATACCTTAACTATTCTAAGTGTAGATTGTGTAACTGGCTCAGAAATATCTCCTCCTGGAGGCGATACTGCACCGATAGCAGTAATAGCTCCTTCTCTACCATCTTTACCTAGGCAAATAACCTTACCAGCTCTTTCATAGTAGTCAGCAAGTCTTGATCCAAGGTAAGCTGGGTAACCTTCATCACCAGGCATTTCTTCAAGTCTACCAGACATTTCTCTTAAAGCTTCTGCCCATCTTGAAGTTGAGTCAGCCATGATTGATACTGAGTAACCCATATCTCTGAAATACTCTGCTATTGTTATACCTGTATAAATTGAAGCTTCTCTAGCTGCAACTGGCATGTTAGAAGTATTTGCTATAAGAACTGTTCTCTTCATTAAGCTTTCTCCAGTTCTTGGGTCCTTTAGTTCTGGGAACTCATTAATAACGTCTGTCATTTCGTTACCACGTTCACCACAACCAACATAAACAACTATTTCAGTATCTCCCCATTTAGCTACTTGGTGTTGAACAACTGTTTTACCTGCTCCGAATGGTCCTGGTACAGCTGCTGCACCACCCTTAGCAACTGGGAAGAATGTATCTATAACTCTTTGTCCTGTAACCATTGGGGCTACTGGATTAAGTTTTGATGCATATGGTCTACCTTTTCTTACAGGCCATTTTTGCATTAATGAAACTTCTCTATCACCATTTTCAGTTTCTACTACGCAAACTGTTTCTTCAACTGTAAATTCACCTTCATTTATGCTTTTTACTTTACCTGAAATTCCGTAAGGAACCATTATCTTATGAAGCACAACTGTAGTTTCTTGAACTGTACCTATTATGTCACCAGCTGAAACTTCATCCCCTACTTTAACTGTAGGTGTAAATGCCCATTTTTTATCTCTATTTAATGATGGAACAGATATACCTTTTGTTAAGAAACTAGACTGAGCTGCTTCCATAAATGCATCTAGTGGTCTTTGTATACCATCAAACATTGATTCTATTAGACCAGGTCCAAGTTCAACTGAAAGTGGTTCTCCAGTTGTTACAACTGGATCTCCAGGACCTATACCAGATGTTTCTTCATATACCTGGATAGATGCTTTATCCCCTCTCATTTCGATAATTTCTCCAACAAGGCCCTTATGTCCAACCTTACATACGTCATATATATTAGCTTCATCCATTCCTTCAGCAACTACCAAAGGTCCAGAAACTTTAATTATCTTTCCGGTCTTCAAACTTACCAACCTACCTTCCTATAAAATATTAACGCCTACAGCTTTTTCAACGTTATCGCTAATTCTTTGCATACCTATATTTAATGTTCCTTGATTGCTTGGAATTAATATTACAGCAGGAAGTACCTCTCTATTGTATCTCTCAATAGTTTCTTCTATATCCTTTGCAACTTGTTCAGTCACAAATATTACTGCATAATTATTCATTGCTAATCTATCAATAGTTTTTCTTGCTTCATCAGCTTCAACTACTGGGAAAACATCAATTCCTAGAGCTTTGAAAGCTAAAACTGAATCTTTATCTCCAACCACTCCAATTTTCTTAAACATAAATATCACGCAGCCTTTCCCTTATTACTTCCTCAGCAATATTATTAAGCTTGCCAACCATTATAATTCTAACTACTTTAATTTCTGTCTCCTTAGCATAAATATATGCTAGTAAAGGCTCTCCTCCAAATGGAATCATCTTAGCTTCCTTCATCATATTCATGATGTAGTTATCTACTAACTTTTCTAAAACTCCAGCTGACCCACTCTTTGTATAGTCTTCAACACCATTCTTAAGTACATCTGCATAATCAGTATGGCTTAACTTACTAAAAATATTTTCATTAGCATCATTAAGCAGTGATACTAATACATCCTTATCAATTTTTCCACCATCAATTAATACAGATAATAATAATTCTCTACCTTTATTTTGTTTTTTTACTCTTAAAAGAGTTTTTACATTAGTTAAATCTATTTGAGCTTTAACATATCTTTCTGTAAAGGTATCATTCAATTCTTTAGCAACATACTTCATTTCTTCAAACATATATTTATCTAAAATAACATCAATTCTTTGAGGGTCCTTCTTAGAGTTAAAATCATTTATAGCTTCTTCCACTGCTTCTCTCATAATTGGATTTAAATCGCCAAAGCTATTTGTTTCTATAATTACCTTTAGCTTTGATGCTTCTATTGATCCAACATGTATTAACATATTAGAAAAATCTTTTTGAAGAAACATTCCCTTAAGAATTACTTTTATATTATGATAGTCATACTTCATGCTCATGATATCAACTAACTCTTTACAAGGAGTCATGTCATACATCTCATGATACACTCTCTTAAGTTCATCACTTAGTACAGCCTCATAATCTTCTGCTCTTTTTGCACCACTCATAACATTTGAATACTCAGTTTCTCCAAGTACTCTTAATGCTTCATCAGCAGATTTAGAATCTATCATTCTATCTAACTTGGCTTTATCAAGGAGTCTGGTTTCTAATACTCTAAGTCTTGGTATAACTTGAGTAAATTGCATTATATCCATTACTTATCCTCCTTAATTAAATAATTCATTTGCCACTTCAAACTCTAATTCATCCTTTAATGAGCTTACTAAAGCTTCAAAAGTATTATTTATTTCTATTCCACCTTTTTCAAGGATAAATCCACCCTTAAAGTTACCTACTTCTGTGCTTATAGTTAATAAACCTTTTTTACCTTTTGAAGTAAGTTCTTTATTTATATCAACTAATAATGTGTTATCAACTAAACTCTTACCTTTTTCATTTAGAATTAGCTTTTCATCTCCAGCTATCCCAAGTGTAAGAATACTTTCTTTAATAAAAGTTTTATATTCTGCATCGCTTAACTTGCATAATTCATCAACACTTTTATTAAATACTTCTTCAATGATAGCTTGCTTAGCCTTAAGCTTTTCATTTCTAGCCTTTAATTCAGCTCCAGAAATAACTCTTTCTTTTCTTGTTTGAGCTTCGCTTTTTGCCTTCTCTATCATTTCAGCTTCTAGTGCCTTAGCTTCCTTGTTTCTTTTTTCAATTATAGAAGCTTTTTCACTTTCAGCCTTAGCTAAAATACTGTCCTTTCTTTCTTCTGCATCCTTAAGGATTTTAGAAGTCAGATTACTTATATTTGACATAGCTTCACTTCCCCAATCCTAGAATAATTGAACTACTAACATGATTGATATAACGAATCCTAATAGTGCATATGTTTCAACCATTGCTGTTAAAACGATACCCTTTGTGTTATGTTCTGGCTTTTTAGCTAAGATTTGAACTGCAGAAGCTGCTGCTTTACCTTGAGCTATACCTGAGAATAAACCTGCTATACCAACTGGTAAACATGCGCATAATAAGTACATACCTTGTGCTAATGTAGTAGTAGTACTTAATTGGAATAATACCATTAACCCAACAACGAAACCATAAAGACCTTGTGTACCTGGTAATAATTCAAGAATTAAAGCCTTACCAAACTTTTCTGGTTGTTCTGTAAGTAATCCAGAAACCGCTTGACCTGCTATACCAACACCCTTAGCTGAACCTATACCTGATAAACCTACTGCTAATGCAACACCTAAGCCTCCTAAAACGAAACCACCAAAATTTTCTGATAAATATTGAATCCAAGTCATTTCCATTATAAAAATCCTCCTAATCTTTCTTTACATTAATGTATTTATTTTGTGTCTTAAATGGAGAGAATGCTTTTCCTCCACCTTCATAGAATTTTCCAAAGTATTCAACATACTGTAATCTACAAGTATGAACATATGCTCCAAGTAACCCTAATGCAAGGTTAAATATATGACCAAATACGAATATTACTGGTGCAAATAAAATTCCTGCAACTCCTGGAATCATACCCATTATCATGTTAAATGCTCCTGCAAGAGATCCACCTGCAAGACCAAGTGCCATAAGTCTTGTATATGAAACTAAGTCTCCAACATAACCTGTAATACCATAAAGTGCATATGCACCTTGACCTAATTGAGCTCCTCTTGTTTTTTCTTCTCTACCACCTGTTAATACAATTACAACCATACCAAAAATCATAAATCCGATTGCTATATTTTTAACTAATGGCGATAAACCTAACATACCTGAACCTAAAACTAAAGCTACTGATACTAAAGTAATTACCCAAGCCCCTACATCATAGAAGGCATCCTTAGGTTTTCCTGCCTTAAGTAACATATATGCTTTAATTCCTAAACCAAAGAATATTTGAACTGCTCCAAATATTACTGAAACAATTAATATGGTTGTAACATCCTTATTAGGATCTACTAATCTCCAAGGCATTTCTATAATACCTCCAAAGAATGAACCATAAAGTATTCCAAATCCAATAATAGGGAAACTTAAGTAATAGAAGAACTTAGCAAACTTTCTTGTTCCTTCATCTAAATTAAAGGCTTTAAGTGCAACTAAAGTTACTATTAATTGAAGTAATCCATATCCTATATCTGCTACCATCATACCAAAGAATAATAAGTAGAATGGTGTAACAAACGGAGTTGGGTCTATTTCATCATATCTAGGAGTAGCATACATCTCAGTAATATTTTCAAATGAACTATTTAATTCATTATTCTTAAGTTTTACTGGAACCTTATCTATTTCTTCATCTTTAACATCTTCAAATGTTAAATAATAATCTTCTCCTAAAGCTTCTTTTATGATAGCTTTTAATTTTTCATTATCTTCAACTGCTAACCAACCTTGAAGGACAGTAATATTTTCTGTTCTCAAGAAATTACCTATAGCATTTTTTCTATCTACAAGGTTTGTATAATATTCATTAGCAGCTTCTAACTTATGATATCCTGCTTCAAAACCAGATAATTCTTCTTGAACAAAGAACTTCTTTGAATCTAGTTTAGCTATTGTATCCATATTGTCATGCATGACTTTAATTGGCGTTTCTTTTATATCTGTCTTAAATTGACTAAAGCCAAACCCTCTTAACTTGTCACTTACTTCCTCTTTATGCTCTTCTCCGCATATTACTAAGAAAAACATATCCTGATTGTTTCTAGATATAATTTCTAGATAATAATCATTCATTTCAGCAACTAAAGTATCTTCATACTGCTTTGGTACACTTCCTATGAAATAAGGAGTTTTAATTGAAGATAATTCTTCAAAAGAAACATCTAAACCTTCCCATGGTCTTAAGGATTCAACAATAGATTGTAGTTTAGTTTTTTCACCTTCTAAACTTGCTATTACCTCTTCCTTTTCTTTAACTTTCTTATAAACTTCTTCCCAGTTATTACTCATAACTTCTGTTTCAAGTTCTTTTAAAGTTAATTGTCTCTTTCCTTCCTTCATAGCCTTTAGTGCTGACTTTTGAGGAATATAATCTTTTAGAAATTCAAGGGCAAATTTAGTCATAGATAATTTTTCTTCACACCCTGCAAACTCTGAATCATCCCTATCCTTTGAAAGGTCACTAAACACTTCATTTTCTTCTAAAAGCGAAGCATCTTGAAGATTTACAAATTCAGTTTCTGCAAATCCCTGTAATCTTTCTAGAATTCTCGTTTTTTGTGATTCAAAGGCAAGCAAAGTGAATTTATTCATCTTAACAATTGCCATTTACTTTCACAATCCTCTCAACTACTAATTTAACAGCATTATTCTTTTTATCATCAGAGATATTATAAATATTCTCAGACTCTTGCTTTCCTTTTTCTAAAATAGGCTCAGCCACCTTGTTACCTTCTGCTAAAGCATTTTCCATGACTCTATTACATTCTTCTTTTGCAGCACTAATTACCTCATTATATTTTTGTTCTGCTTCTTCTGAAGCTTTTTGAACAATTTCTTTAGATCTTAATGTTGCTTCTTTAATCATTTCATCAGCTTTTGCTTCTGCACTTTTAATCTCATTTATTGCTTCTAATGCCAAAAATATCACCACCTTTATGCACACCATGTAATAAAATATGAATAAAATATGAATTAGTACTTTATATAGTATTAATTACTTTTTACCACTTCTATTATACACTGTTTTAAGAGTTTTTCAACACCTTTATTATTTGATTGTTCATATTTTGTTACATTTTTCGATATTTGTAAACAATATCAGTATTGAAAACTCTACCATCTTAAATTTGGATATATCAATTAAATTTTTATAATTTCACAATTGTTACCAACTAAATAAAAGCATTCCTTTTTTATAATTTTTCCTGTATTCAAGTACTCACTCATATCTATATCAAACTTTTCAATTTGGTAATCTTTAAAAGAATATCTTTCTCTAAGTTCATCCTTTATTTGAAGTTCCAATTGTTTATCTATATTTGATTTAATAAAATCAGGCATTCCTCTTCTTTTATTAAAAGATAGATAATCATATTTAATAATATCTTTAAGATAGCTTTCATCACCCTTTAATATTTCCATATTAAAATCTAAAAATACCTTATAATATTCTGTATTTCCTATATTTCTATTAAAATATCCTTTTGACTCAAAATAATTTCCTAAATCATAAAAGAAATCAAAAGGGGTTTCATACTTTTCATAGAAAAACTTTAAGGTATTGTTAAATTTTTGACTGTTATAATATTTATCGACCATCTCTTCCACTTTTTTTAGCCTAATCATTTCTTCATATGATACTTTATCTGTTTTTATTATTTCATAAGGAGGATATGGAGAATAAACCATTTCATATTTTTCTGCTTCTTCCCTCATAGAAGAACCTTTTAATAACTTTAAAAATCCTAATTGTATTTCCTCTGGTCTTATACTATGTACATCATTAAAAGATCTTCTAAAAGATTCATAATCCTCCCCTGGAAGACCTGCAATTAAGTCTAAATGTTGCTTTATATTTCTAATAGAAAGAAGCTCAACAACCTTCTCCTTTATATCACTAAAGTTAACAAATCTATTTATATTTCTTAAAACATCATCATTAGTAGTCTGTACCCCTACTTCAAATTGGAACCTTCCCTCTGGTGCATTTCTTAAAAGCTCAATTTCTTCTTTCTTTAAAATATCAGCCGATATTTCAAAATGGAACTGAGTTTTTGTATCTTGATTAATTAAAAAATCCCAAATAGCCATTGAATATTTATGGTTACAATTAAAGGTTCTATCTACAAACTTAACCAACCTAACGCCTTTATCAATAAAGAACTGAAGTTCTGATAAAACTCTCTCTATAGAATGAAATCTTACACCATGAGTAGTTGATGATAAGCAATATTTACAATTAAAAGGACAACCTCTGCTTCCTTCGTAATAAACTATTTTATTGCTTAAGTCCTCATCTTCCTCATAAGGAAATACAATCTCATCCATAGACATTAGTGGTCTACTTGCATTCGATAGAACCTTATTATTTACTTTATAATGTAATCCTCTTATATCTTCTATTTCTCTTAATCCAAGCTTATATTCTACAAACTCTCTATAAGTTTTTTCTCCTTCTCCTTCAATTACATAGTCACCTTCAAACTGACCAAGAAAAACTCTACTATCATAAGAAACTTCAGGGCCTCCATAAAGTATCTCAATATTAGGATCTACAAGCTTTATAAGATTAGAAATTCTTTCAACCATTTCCACATTCCATATGTAAGTTGAAAACGCCACTACATCTGCCTTTTCTCTTATTATCTCTTTAAGGATATTTTCTTCTCTATCATTTATTGAAAACTCCTTTATTGCACACTCATATGGCATATCCTTTGTAAATGCTCTTAAATATCTAACAGCTAAGTTACTGTGAACAAACTTCGAATTTAAAGCTGTAAGTAAAATTTTCATTATTATTCCTCCTAAAGTTAATCAATTATTTTCTTTGCTTTAATAAAGAAAATATCTTCCCAAACTTTAGTTTCTTCTATTTTGCAATATTTTTCAAGGATTTTTTTAACTTCCTCGAAAGAACATGTTAATAAAGGATTATAATTCTTAAATTCTATTTCCTTTACCTTTTCATTGGGAAGAATAACCTTAACTTTATTATCTACTATTTTTCCTCTTTCCTTATTAATATCCCATACATATATCTCTCCATCCTTGTTTAAATATTGAGATATCTCTTTTATTATTCTATCCTTTTTTCTGCTTCCCCACACCTTATTTAAATTAAAGAAAAATGTGCAAGCTCCATACTTCCTCTGCTTTAATAAACTCTTATTCTCTCCATCTACATAATCTACAGATATTTCATCATCTATCTCTTTTGAAATGTTATATATTATTCCTGTTGTGTCCCCAGCAACATCTAATATATCCCCTTCAATAACTATATCTTTCATATTTATAACCAATGTTTTTCCCATAAAATCACCTCTTAATTTTATATTACCATAATTTTACATAATGTAAAATCATTCTTACTTTTAAGGTGATTCTTTTTTACGAACTAACAAATAAAGGAACCAAAGCAGTAGCCAGGTCCCCTTACTAATTACTTTATTCCTTTTTTTTACTCATTTTATACACAACTATCATTAATATTGTAAAAGCCAATAAAAATACAAATACCCATACTACAACAGGTAATGTAAATCCAAGAATGCCTTCCTTAGCTTTTATATTATAAACGCACCCAATTCCACTATCTAAAATCAAAAATTCATTGCCATTAAAAATAATATCTTCTACTAAACTCTCATTGCTTACCTTTAGAATTTTTTTATATACATTATTCTTATCTAAGGCTCCTATAACATTTTCACTCTTATCCCAAAATACCATTGTGTCCTTACCAAGAACCAAACCGTTTTTATCTATACCTAACTCTTTTAAAGCATCAACTGATGTATGTTGATAAATTGGTCCAAGAGGCGACTTCTTTGGATATGTTTTAAGTAATGGCTTTATTATTTCATCACCTTTAAATCTAGGAGATGAAATATTATCTCCTCCACTAAAATCAGGGAATCCATACCATTCATTCTTTTTAAGCTCATATATATAGTCTTTGTCCCTTTTTACAGGTCTTATTCCCTCATCCTTCATTCCACTAAAAATAGCCATAATATTATTTTCAGAATTAATATCAATACCAGATATTCCTCTAATTCCACAGGCATAAAGTTCTAATGATCCACTTTCTAATGCAAGCTTATAAACAGTTCCATTACCTATAGGGGAACTTTTAATCCCCTCCCCTTGTTCAGATTTTATTCCCTTACCTTTAAAAGCTCCTGTGCCATCAATATTTATTCCATTTAAAGTTAAATCTATTGGAGTTCTATCAAAATCAGCTCCCTCTGATATTCCAGAGTTAGTTACTGATCCTATTGTTATATATGCTTCCTTATCAGTAATTAATAGTTTTCTATCTATTCCATTTCCTCCTAGAGGAATATTATCAATTAATACTTGTACAGTATTGTTACTTAATAAAAATTTATTTAATCTGCTATCAGAAATAAAATATAAAGCCCCATCCTTATAGGCTAAATCCTCAATTTTTAAGTTCTTATCCTTATAAATAAGCTTTTCCTTACCATCGTTATCAATTTGTTTAATAGAATCGTCAAATGCTATGTACATAATACCATTCTCATCTAAGGCTATAGCTCTAGAGTTTTCTACCCCTTTTGTTATTATAGTACAATCTATATCATCCTTAAGAATGTCCAAATTATATTTATCTGACACTTTATAAGTAATAAAAGCTAACGTAACTATAATTATAGACATCAAACAAAACTTAAGAAATTTCTTCATAACTATCCCCCTCATCATCCCTCTATAAATTTATATTTTTTTAACCCCAAAATATAACCCTATTATTGAAAATTATATTCTTAATGCTATACTAGAAGATAATCATTATTAAAGGAGGAAAATTTATGAAAGACCCACGATTTACTAAACTAGCCCACAACTTAATAAATTATTCCTGTAGGCTTAAAGAGGGAGAAAAAGTTTTAATAGAAGGTATAGGTGATTGCGAAGCATTAGTTAAAGAACTAGTTAAAGAAGCTTACAAGGCAAAAGCTATACCTCTAGTTACCTTAAAAAATAAAGAAGTAGATAGAGAAATTTTAATGGGAGCTTCTAAAGAACAGTTAGAATTAATGGCTAAATATGAAGCTGCTAGAATGTCAGATATGGATGCTTACATAGGAATAAGAGCAGGACAAAACTCTGCTGAAACTTCAGATGTTCCATCAGAAAAACTTTCTTTATATAGTAAATATTTTTCTAACCCAGTTCATGGAGAAATTAGAGTTCCTAAAACTAGATGGGTTGTTTTAAGATATCCTAACTACTCAATGGCTCAAGCTGCAAATATGAGTACAGAAGCTTTCGAAGATTATTACTTTAATGTTTGTAACTTAGACTACTCAAAAATGTCTGAAGCTATGGATAAATTAGTAGCTTTAATGGAGAGAACTGATAAAGTTAGATTAACAGCTGAAGGTACAGATTTAACTTTCTCAATAAAGGATATTCCTGCAATTAAATGTGCTGGAGAAGCTAACATTCCTGATGGTGAAGTTTATACAGCTCCTGTTAAGAACTCTGTTAATGGTACAATAACATATAACACTCCATCACTTAGAGAAGGATTTACATATGAAAATGTAAAACTTACTTTTAAAGATGGAAAGATTGTTGAAGCTACAGCTAATGATACTGAAAGAATCAACAAGGTGTTTGACATTGATGAAGGAGCAAGATATGTTGGTGAGTTTGCTATAGGTGTTAATCCTTACATCCTAGAACCAATGAAGGATACTTTATTCGATGAAAAGATAACTGGTTCTATCCACTTTACACCAGGTGCTTCTTATGATGATGCCTTTAATGGAAATAAATCTGCTCTTCACTGGGATTTAGTTCTTATACAAAGACCTGAATACGGTGGAGGAGAAATTTACTTTGATGATGTTTTAATAAGAAAAGATGGATTATTTGTAATAGACGAATTAAAATGTTTAAATCCAGAAAATCTTATCTAAATAAATGGCTCTGCTTTTTGCAGGGCCTTTTATTTTAATCTGCTTTATTTATTACTAACAAATGAATTTTCATATTCACATATCTCAATCATCCTAATTCCATTTTCATGATGCTATATTTTTATATTTATATATTGTTTTGCCATAAAAGAATTTATCTTAGAAAAATTCTTTTATAAGATATCTTAATAATATAAATAATATTATTTTTATTATTTATATTATCCAACACTATTAATGAATCATTGACACGAAAAGATCTTACCAACTCCTCAATCACATTCTGAATAACCAATAAAAACTCAATCACATTAACCAGCTCTCTTATCTTTATTATCAATCCTATTTATTTTATCTTTTTTATTCCTCTTACTCTTCTTATCTCTATTATCCCTATTACTCGTACTCTTTTTGTTATATTTCTCTCCTTAACTGAATATGATTTATTGTAATCTAAAGGAGTGAATAGCTTTGGAGAAAGACAATTTTTTTAAGAACTCATTTTTACTTACAGCCTCAAATATCACCACTGGAATATTAGGATTCATATTTTCAATATACCTATCACACGTGTTAGGTCCTGAAGGAATGGGATTATATAACTTGGTAATGCCAATATATAATCTCTTTATTTGTATGATGTCAGCAGGAATATCTGCATCCATATCAAAGATCTCTGCTGTATATGCTGAGAAACAAGAAAATGGAAATCTAATAAAGACTATAAATACAGTTGCTGTATTCAATATCGTATGGGCAATAGTTATTGGAATTTTAGTATTTATATTTGCACCTTTTATAGGTAAGTATGGCATAAATGATGTTAGAGCCATTGATGCAATTAGGGTTACTTGTCCAGCTATGATATTTATAGCATTGTCTAACATTCTAAAGGGATATTTTTGGGGAACATCAAAAATCACAATGCCTGCAATAATAGACATATTTGAAAAAGCATTAAGAATTTTAACAGTTGCAATACTAATTTTTCTTTTCTCTGCAAAAGAACTTACAACTTTAGTAACTTTATGCTACGTTGCTCTGTGTCTAGGAGAACTACAAAGTTTGGTTCTACTTTATTTTTATTATAGGCAGTGTGCTAAAAAACTACCAAAGACTTATGAAAAAACAGAAAGAAGATCTCAATTACTGTTCAATGTACTTATAATTTGCTTACCACTAACCTTAAATGGATTCTTAAGTAATATCTTTAATACATTATCAACCCTAGTTGTACCTAGGTGTCTAATTACAGCAGGTTTTAACCATACGGAAGCCCTTGCTATGATTGGAAAGTTCTCAGGTATGGCTATGATGATTATTGGAATCCCTTTGATAGTTGTAAGCTCCATAAACACATTACTTATACCAGATTTATCGCAAACCCTTGTTAAGGGAAATTATTATGATGCAGCTGTAAGAATTAGAAAAGTAATAAAAATAGCATTTATATTAGGGCTTGCTACCACAACTATATGCTGTCTAATTCCTAATTCATTAGGTGAACTTTTCTATCAAAGAGATGACCTTGGCAAATATATCTTATATGCTGGATTAACTGCTCCAGTATTTTTTACATCTACAACGATGTTCGGTATATTAAATGGCATAAATAAACAAGGGATAATTCTAAGAAATTCACTTATAGTAGCAGCATTAGAATTAGTAGGCTTATATGTATTTACATCCATCCCTAGTATAAATATTTATGGATATGTAATCACCTTATTCTTTACTTCTCTAGTAAGCTTAGTGATAAATCTTTATGAGGTTAAAAAACATATTGAATTAAAGTTATCCTTAGCTAATGTAATAATATTTACATTACTTGCCGTTTTAACATTTTTAATTTTACGTACAATAATTAGGAAATTCTTCTTGCCTCTAAATTTTGCAAGTACTATATTTATAATACTTTTGACCTTTGGAATCTTTGTATTCTGGGGAACATTTGGAGAATTTGAAGAATAATAAACTAATAAAAAAAGTGTAGTGGATATTTATCTTGTTTGTTCCGTGGAAAAGCTCCAAGTTACAAAAAAACAAATATCCACTCCACTCATACTGAAGATAGGGAAATTATAAAATCATTACCAAGTAGATTTTATGTAAAAATAAAAGAAACTGCTAAGAGCAGTTTCTTTAAAACAGATTCTTTCTATCTTATCTAAGTTTTCTTCTCATAAATCGTGGCATCATTCTTATTAACTTTGGTGATATAGTTTGTATATCACTCTTTCTAATTCCACCCATTACTATCATTAGGTATAAATAAACAATTCCACCTATTGCAACAATTATTATTGTAATAGGAGCTGCTGTAACTCTAGATAGAGAGATAACTTCAAATACATACTTTAACGGTAATTTTAATAAGTATATGACTCCTGCCATAACAATTGATGCTATTGCCGGCTTTATTACTAACTTTGGAATAGATAATCTCATTTTCATAATTTTGCAAAGCTTTTTATGATTTAAAACTGCTGGAATCAAGTGCCAAAATACATTACCTATTAAAACACCATAAATATTTATACCTGGAATACCAACAAAAATATAATTAACTATAATCTTTGTTACTATTCCTAACATGAAAGTCCCTAGTATAAAATACAGTTTATTTATACTTTGCATAATAACAGCTTGTATTTGTGTCGTTGTATATAAAATTAATATAAATGCTCCTATCATCATAAGCTTATGACCATCAGTTCTATTATATAAAGTAGCATATACTAACTCACTTAACATTGAAAGCCCAACTGCAGCTGGTATTGCTATTGAAAAAGCCATCTTAAATGCATATGCAATCTTTCTCTTTACTTCTTTTCTTTCATTAAGAACCATTGACCTTGCAATAGCTGGTAAAGTAGTAGTCCCTATAGAAGTTATAATAACTAATGGTACACTTAATAATGTCTTATACTTACCTAGTTGTCCATATAATGAATTTGCAATCTCTTTTTCAAAGCCTGCAACTGCTAATCTACTATTTACATTTACCATATCTACTAGACCACCAAAATTTTGCATTCCAGTACTTAATGTTATAGGAATAGAATACATTATGATTTTTCTTAGTATTTTCTTTTCACTAACTTTTCTTACGTTTGTAAGGCTCTCTATCTCTTCTTCCTCTTTGCTATACTTTTTATCTAAACTGTATACTAAATATAGCATAGCAAATAAAGCTCCTACAGATGTACCAACTTGTGCACCTGCATTACCTGCAGCAGTTGATACCTGCACAAGAATATAAGCACACAGCAAACTTAATATAACATTTAAAAGCTGTTCTATAACTTGAGATATTGCAATTTGAGTCATGTGTCCTTTTCCTTGCATATACCCTCTATAAGCAGAAAGAATACAAGTTATTAAAACGCATGGTCCTAAAGCCATTACACCATATGCCGCATCTGAAATTCCAAATAAGTTACATAGAGGAATAGCTAAAATCATCATTAAGATTCCAAGCCCGCCTCCTAACATCATATAAAACTTCCTTGATATCCTTAAAGCTTTCTTTGCCCCCTCCTCATTTCCAAGAGCAGAAAGTTCAGATACAACTTTTGCTACTGCAGGTTGTGCTCCCATACACGTAATTGCATAAATAAACAAAAATATTTCAGTAGTTTGCGAATATATTCCATATCCATCATCCTTTAATATTCCTACTAAAAATGGGGTATAGAATACTGATATAAATTTAGCCACCATCCCAGCAACGGAAAGTATAAAGACTCCCTTTGCTGCTGAATGCTCCTCTCCCATACCAATTCTCCTATCTTATAGAAAATTTAAACACATCACTCTTTATCTTCTTAAATATTGGAGGTAACGCTGCTGCTATTGTTTTGTTCTTTAAGTAAGATAACTTGCCTCCAACTTCTCTAAATATAAGCTTATATGCATAAAGGAACTGATAATTTAGTCCAAACTTATTGTTAAAGAATGAATTAAGTTCCTTATCTCCATATTTACTATCCCCTATAACTGGATTTCCTAAATGAGCTAAGTGTGCTCTAATTTGATGACTTCTTCCTGTTATAAGATCAATTTCTAATAGTGAGAAGGCCCCATTTGTTTGAACAGTTTTAACTTCCATAGATATTTCTTTAGAGTTTGAAACTTGTTTGTCAAACACTTTTGAAATATTGGCTTCTTCATTCTTTAATATGTACCCTTTATATACGCCATCCTTTAGCTTTCCTTTAACTAAAGTATAATAGTATTTCTTAACTTGACCTTCTCTAACTACTTCATTTAAAGTTTTTAACGCTTCAAAGTTCTTACCAAAAATAACTACACCTGAAGTATTTCTATCTAATCTATTGCAAGATGCTGGTGTAAAAGTTATTTCTTCTTCTGGTCTATAGTCACCCTTTTCATTTAAATATGAAAGTACATAATCTGTTAATGTAGCTTCACTTCCCTTACTATCTGGATGAACTAACACTCCTGGCCACTTTTCTACTATTAAAACATTTTCATCCTCATATACAACCTTCAACCCTGATGAATCAACTTGGATAAAGTTAGTTTTATTTTCCTTCTTACTTTGTATGTATCTAATTTCAACTTCATCACCTTCAAGTAATGAATATTTTTCCTTTTGTTTCTTTCCGTTTACTCTTATGTCACCTTTTCTAATTGCTTTAAAAATTGCACTTAAAGGAACATCCTTTAACAATTTTCTTAAAAATTTATCTAATCTTTGCCCTGCTTCATTAGATCCTATTTCAATTTTCAAATATAATCAACTCCTAGTCTTTGCTTTTGTTTACTATTCTCCATTCTAATAGAGTAATATTTATTTATATTCTTGTCAAATAATCGTATGCTATTCCACATTGCATTGCAACACCTAGGGGGATAGCATCCTCATCTATGTCGAATAAATTGGAATGTGCAGCTTTATCTGTCTCTTTTATTTTATTTCCTGTACCTAAATAATAAAAGGCAGAAGTTCTTTCCATTGCAAAAAAAGCAAAACTTTCTACCCCCATACTAGGATACTTTTGTTCTACAACATTTTCTGCACCTAGTAGCTCTTTTCCAACATATTTTACTCCCTCTACCATTGTAGCATTATTATATAGGCAAGGATATCCCTCTTCTATATAAATATCGCACTCTCCCCTCATGCCTCTACAAATTCCTGTAACTAATTCTTTAAATCTTCTTACTACGTATTCTCTGTCCTCTTTAGTTAAGGTTCTAATTATTCCTGTAATCTCCACTTCCTCTGGAATAACATTTTGAGCTGTTCCTCCATTAATGCTACCAACAGTTATTACACTTGGATTTACAGGAGCTATCTCCCTACTAACTATAGTTTGAAGTGCCATTACAACATTCGAGGCAATAACAATAGGGTCTATTGTTGTATGAGGTGCAGCGCCATGGCCCCCTCTTCCTTTTATCCTTATTTTATAAGGATTTGATGCAGCATTTACCACATCACTTTTTATTCTAATTTTCCCATAATCTAAATCCTCAGTAACATGAAGCCCCACTATTGCATCTACTCTTGGGTTCTCTAAAACGCCTTCCTTTATCATAAAAGGAGCTCCACCAACAGTTTCTTCTGCTGGCTCAAAGAATAACTTTACACATCCACCAAATAATCGTTTATTTTTATTTAATATTCTTGCCACACCTAGAAGAATTGTTATATGTGCATCATGGCCACAAGCATGCATTTTTCCTGGAACTTTAGAACTATAGCTACATACCTTTTTATCTTGTATTGGAAGAGCATCCATATCTGCTCTTAACCCTATAACTCTATTATTGTCCTTTTTTTCACCTTTTATAATTCCACATACCCCTGTTTTAGCTACTTCAACATATGGAATTCCTTCTTTAGTTAAAAACTCTTTTATTTTTTCTGATGTTCTCTTTTCTTCAAAGCCCAATTCTGGATGTTCATGTAAATCTCTTCTTATTGTTATTAATTCATCCTTTATCCTATTTGCTTCCTCAAGAAAAGTAATCATTAAAGTCCTCCCTAAGAATTATTAACTCCAAAATACCTCTACTATATCACCATTATTCAATTTATCTGTATAAGATGCATCTTTTCCATTAATCTTTAGTGTAATATCACCAGTAACTTTAGTTATATCAATATCCATATGGTTAAATACATCTATAAATAAAGGTTTTTCTCCCCTTAAGATTACATCCTTACTATTAACCACAACTTTTATTCCCTCTTCTGTTTTCACTTCATTAGTAACTTCTTTTTCTTCTAACCTTTTAGAATATATTCTATCTCCCTCTTGAATAAGGGCGTCATCTTCTAATAAAATACCTTCTTTAAATAATTCTATTTCTCTTTTCAATATGTAATTCTTAATATCTAACATTTTCGATGGAATATATACTAAAATTTCATCTCCATCCTTAATATGAGTTGATATTTTCTTCTCTTTACCATTTATAAACACAACTGGTTCTAAGCTAACCAATTTATCATCTATGTATATATCAATAGAATTAATATTTTCTATAACTTCACTTACTTTAGGTGATGCATCCTTACCATTTTGAGCATAAGTAATTTTCACATTATCTCCTGCATTCACCTCTGATTCTATAGATGCCTTCTTTCTATTGATGCTTATCTTTGGATTCTTTCCCATCTCTCCAAATGCTAATCTTCTTTTGCCATTAAGGCTAAATCTTATACTCTTACCATTCTTCCCTATAAGTAATGATGGGTTAACCCCTGCTTGAAGTAAAACATCCATTACAGTATGTTTATGTGAATTAAATAAACTTACTGGTGTACCATTTAAATTTACATCTATAAAGTCATGCCCCATTTTCTTAATAGCTGATAATGCTATCCCTAAAACTGTAACACCAGCAGATCCTAATTCATTATTTGATAAACATTCTATTACGCTTGTCCTATCCTTGATTGCTATTCTTTGAGTCGGTAATCCTATGTGATTAGATATCTCTTCTACAAGACCTGGAGTGTGAGCTCCTCCCCCTACTAAGAATAAAGCTGCTGGTGGCTTATTTCCATTAAGAGAAATTATCTCACTTGAAATAGCTGTTGCAATCTTTTCTACAGTTGGGGTAATAGATTTTATAATAGAGCTAGATTCTATAATATTTTCTAGTCCTAATACATCTGTATATGTAACTTCATCCTGTAATGTCACACTTCTTTTTATATTTTCAGCTGAATTAAAATCAACTAAGCACTCTTGAGCTATTACTTCTGTAACCTCATCTCCTGCCATAGGTACCATTCCATAGGCACATATACTTTCTTTTGAACTTATAGCTATATCCGATGTTCCTGCTCCAATATCAACTAAGGCTATATTCAATAATCTTAAATTCTTAGGAACAGCAGCCTCTATTGCTGCAATTGGTTCTAGAGTTAAATTAGACACCCTTAAATTAACCTTGTTCATAACAGTATATAGCGAATCAATAACTGATCTAGGTAGGAATGTTGCTATTACCTCTGCTCCAATTCTTTCCCCTTTATGTCCTAATAGGTTTGTTATTACATATGAATTCAGGTAATAATCCTTTACTGAATAACCTACACAATATAGCTTACTTTCAGTATTTTTTATTACTTCCTCTTCAGCTTTTTTTACAGCACTTAATTCTACACTTCTTACTATTTCTTCATCTATTTCTTCATCACCATTAAGTTCTATTTCACCCATTGCATTAACAGTTCTTAGAAATCTACCTGCTGCTGCAATTGATACTTCTTTTAACTGTATTCCTAATTCACTTTCTATATCCTCTTTAACATCCTTAACTACAGATGCAACTAGGTTTATGTCGTGAATTTGTCCATCTACCATAGCTCTTTCTTCATGTTCTTTATACTTCTCATATAAAACTTCAAACTTCTTTTCTCTTACAACTCCAACGGTACCAATTATCGATCTAGTACCAATATCAAGAGAAAATATTATATCTTTAGGATTAAATACACCTTTATCCATAATAACCTCTTCCTAGCAAAACTATAATTAAAGGCTTATATCATGAGATATAAGCCTACTTAAAATTATATATGAATACCAATATTTATTCAATATTTGATAAATTTCATCATAATTACTTAGATATTAATCCATTATCCAATAGAACCTTGGCAGAGAACTTTCTTTTCATTCCATCATGAAATAAAATTCCAACTTCATCCCTGTTAACTTCAACCACTTTTCCTGTTCCAAAAGCCTTATGTGTAACTACTGAATCCTTAACTAACCCATGGGAAGCCTTAACAATTTCCATAAAGCCACCTTCTTCAATAAATCTGGAAGCATCCCTAAACTTTCCTTTTCTCATCTTAGGTACAAAAAGGAACAAATTATCTATTGCTCTTGTTATTCCAACATAAAATAATCTTCTTTCTTCTTCTATATTTTCCTCTTTACTAGATGAATGTGGCATTGTATCCTCATTACAGTTAATTAAGAATACATTTTCAAACTCCATTCCCTTTACACCATGAATAGTGCTTAATAAAACTCTATCGTCTGTCTTATTTCTTTTACTTTCTTCTATCTTCTTTCCTACTTCATCTACATGCTCAAAAAATTCAAAGATAGTTTTAAATGATGAAGCTGACATTTTGAATTCTTCAACTATTTCTTCTAAATCTTCAATGTTACCTCCAAATCTTTCTGTATATGTTTTAAGGTAATCTATATATCCCATATCTGTTACTATGTATTGTATCCCACTGCTTAATGATGACTTCTTTATATAATTAAAATCTCTTTTTAGTTCATCAAGCTTCTTTCTTTGAAATGGTGGAGTATCATCTTTTTCTATAAGTATATCAAAAGTATCTTTTTCATACTTATATTCCCTAATATAAGCTATACTAGTTTTACTAACATACCTAAAAGGTTTATTAATTATATTTATAAAAGCTTCTCTATCATAGGGATTCATAGCTAAAGATAAATAAGATAATAAATCCTTACATATAAAATGATTAAAGAAGTTATATTCTTTATCCAACAAGGTAAATGGTATCTTATTTCTTATAAAGGAATCTATAACGCTCATTGCCTCCATATTAGTTCTATAGAGCACTATATTTTCTTTATACCTATAGCTAGACTTATTATAGAAAGCTCTAATTTTTCCAGAAATTTCATCCCCCTGTATTCTCTCATCATAAACTCCCTTACAAAGGATAATTCCATCCTTATCTTTATACCACTGTATGTCCTTTTTATTTCTTTCCTTATTAAAAGAAATAACCTTTTTTGAACTCTCTATTATATTTTTATTGCTTCTATAATTTATATGTAAATAATATTTCTTTGCACTTTTAAATGTTTTATCAAAAGAAACCATGTATTCAGGCTTTGAACCTCTAAAACTATAAATACACTGATCCTCATCCCCAACAGCAAAAAGAGAATTCTCCTCCCCCTCTGTCATTAATTTCAAAAATTCTATTTGAAGATCATCACAATCTTGAAACTCATCTACAAGAATATATTTAAATACTCTTTTGTATCCTTCTCTTATTCTTTTATTATTTTTAAATAATTCTAAAACCTTAATAGTTAAATCATCAAAATCCCAAAGATTATTTTCTTTCTTATATTTGTCATAGGCATCATAACATTCCATAAAAATATCTTTAGCTATAGAAGGTTTAAAATCATTTATATTTTCACCTGATGTCTTAAATAATGATATGTTATTTACAGCCTCCTTAACCCTATCCTCATTAACTTCATCTGAATATTTTCTAAGAACACCTTCTATAATTTTATTGGTTATATATCCTTCAATAATATTTATATTAGCCCCTTCTCTTAGAAGAATTTTATAAAACAGCCCATGGAAGGTACCAAAAAAAGGAGAACTTTCTTTATGAAAAGTATTTATATATCTATTTTTCATATTCAGAGCTGCTGCTTTAGTAAAAGTTATAACAATTATATTTGATGGATATACTCCAACTTCATCGACTAAATATTTAATTCTATTTATAATAACAGTTGTTTTACCTGACCCTGGTGCTGCTACAACTAATACATTTCTTTCATTTGCCTTTACTGCTTTTAATTGATTCTTATCTAAATGCATATTAATCCTCCCATCTACTAAGTATTACCTTGTAAATGCCTTAAAAATCATTTTGAGTCTTCATTATATTGTAATAATTAAAATGAAAGGGTACAATAGGAATAAGGCATTTTTATGAAAAGAGGAGATTAAGATGACAAATACTAATTCATTCGACGTTAAAAATGACAGAAACTTAACAATGCTTGTAGACTTTTATGAATTAACAATGGGTAACGGATATTTCAATAAAGGATTAGAAGATAAAATTGCCTACTTTGACATGTTCTTTAGAAGAGTACCAGACGGTGGTGGATATTGTATCATGGCTGGTGTAGAACAATTAATTGAATATTTAAGTACCCTAAAATTTACTGATGATGATATTGAATACTTAAAAAGTAAGCATACTTTCTCAGAAGAATTTTTAAATTATCTAAAGAATTTTAAGTTCTCTTGTGATGTTTGGGCTGTTCCAGAAGGAAACCCAGTATTCCCAAATGAACCTTTAGTAACAGTTAGAGGACCAGTAATTCAAGCTCAATTTATTGAAACTATGATACTACTTACAATAAACCATCAAACTCTTATAGCTACAAAAGCTAACAGAATATCAAGAGCTGCAAATGGTAGACCTGTAATGGAATTTGGTTCAAGAAGAGCTCAAGGTTACGATGGAGCCATCTACGGAGCAAGAGCTTCTATAATTGGAGGATGTAGCTCAACTGCATGTACTATTTCAGATAAGATGTTTAATATTCCTGCTGTTGGAACCATGGCACATAGCTGGGTTCAACTGTATGATAGTGAATATGAAGCATTTAAGAGCTGGGCAGAAATATACCCTGATAACTGTACTTTATTAATAGATACTTATAATGTTATAAAATCAGGTATTCCAAATGCTATAAAGGTATTTGACGAAGTTTTAAAACCAATGGGTAAGAGACCTTCAGGTGTTAGAATTGACTCTGGTGATATAACTTACTTAACTAAAAAGTGTAGAAAGATGCTTGATGCAGCAGGCTACGAAGATTGTAAGATAGTAATTTCTAACTCTCTTGATGAATATATAATTAGAGATGTTCTTGAACAAGGTGCTTGTATAGATTCATTTGGTGTTGGAGAAAGATTAATAACTGCAAAATCTGAACCTGTCTTTGGAGGAGTATATAAATTATCTGCCGTTGAAAAAGATGGAGAAGTTATTCCAAAAATAAAAATAAGTGAAAATGATGAAAAAATAACTAATCCAGGATTTAAGAAATTAGTTAGAATTTTCGATAAGGATTCACATATGGCTATAGCAGACTTATTAACTATTAATAATGAAGTTATAGATGAAAAAGAAGAATTAGAGATATTTGATCCAGTTCATACATGGAAGAGAAAGAAAATAACAAACTTCTATACTAAGGATTTACAAGTTCCTATATTTGAAAAAGGGAAACTTGTGTACACTAGTCCTACAGTAATGGAAATAAAAGATTTTGCTAAAAAGGAAACAGAAAAGTTATGGCCTGAAGTTTTAAGATTTGAAAATCCTCATACTTACTATGTAGATTTATCTTATGACTTATGGACATTAAAACAAAATCTACTTCATAAATATAGTACAATTTATAAATAGTATTTTTTGAGAAATTGCTTTGCAATTTCTCTTTTTATTTAAATAAAAAAACTTTGCTTTCGCAAAGTTTTAAATGCAATTACCCTTTATTAATTATTCCTTTAATACTGACTTACTTCTCTTTCTATTTTTATTCCCAAAAAATCTCCATTAAATGTTTCCTCAGAATAGTCATACTCTTCCTTAACTATATCCTTAAACTTCAATTTAGAATCTGAAACATATTCTTTAAAAGGACAATTATCCTCTAAAGCTAATGTATTCATAGGGCACTCTGTATTACATTCAACCCTATCTTTACCAGTTGACCAAAACGGACACTTACTCATATTCTCCCCCACCTTTACTGAAAACGAATCCATCATATGCCCACATTATATTATAATTTTCAGTAAAAATAAAGGTTTTTTTTACAATTTAGTATATTTTTATATAATTGCCAACCTATTAGACCACTCTATCGACTCCATATATAAATCAATAAGTATTTTTTTATCTAAATTTAGCATCTCACAATATTCTTCCATTCTATTAATATTCATATTCTCATAAGAAAGAACTAACTCTAACACCTTTCTTAAATTATTCTCTTTTCCTAATAATGCATCTTTTATTTCTTCATCAACAGGTAACTCCTTTATAATTTCAGCCATATCTTTTTGCATATAACTATCTAAATTTGAAAATAAGCCTACCATAAATGCTAATGATTGATTTTTTTCTTCTATTCTTGATTGAACTAACTCACAAAACCTTCCTCTTATTATTGTACCATTAGTAACTTCTTCACTATTACCGCCTCTCATTTCACTCATTACAATCATAGAAAGCCACTTTTTTAATTCCCTTCGTCCCAAAAGCATTATTGCCTGTTTTATTGATGAAATTTTTTGAACAAAAGAAAATGCTGCAGAATTTAAAAATTTCATTAACTTATAACTTATAGAAACATCTGTCTTTATTATTGATTCAATTTTATCTATATCAAAATCATCTCTTAACAATTCACTCATTAAGTTAAAGCAAGTTACATTTCTTACTGGTATATCTTTTCCTTCTATCATTAAAGGCTTACTAAAATAATATCCTTGAAAATAAGAATAACCACTTTCCATAGCTTCTATATACTCTTCATCTGTCTCTATCTTCTCTGCTAATAGCTTTGCTCCAGGATTATAATTCTTTAGTACATTTACAAGAAACTTTCGTTGATTTGGAGATGTAATTTTAAAATCTATCTTATATATATCTATCATTGTCCCAAAATTTTTATAATTTGTACTAAAGGATACGTCATCTAGAGCTAATATATATCCTTTTGATTTTAGTTCCTGCAAATAACTCACTACATCCTCTGTTGGAATAACATTTTCTAAAATCTCTACTACTACCTTCTCTTTAGATAAAAGGCTTGCCACATCATTTAATAATACTCCTTGGGAAAAATTAATATATGCTTTTTTATTATTTGTCAGTTCATTTAATCCTATTGTTGCACAATTAGAAATTAATTTTATGGTAGCACTATCCTCATCTATATTTCCCACAAATCTGTTTTCTTTAGAATTCCTAAATAATAACTCATATGCTTCTACTTTAAAATTTCTATCATATATGGCTTGTCTTGCTAAATAAATATTCATAACTAGCACCTCTATTACTTCATTAATAACATTATATAACATTTTATAACATTTTTCCTATATTTTTTAACATGTTATGACCTTAGTCCCCTTTTTTATTACTAACGCAGTAATCTCAATATTTATAAAGCATGTATATATAAATTCACCAGTTAATTAGGGAGAAATTTAATATTTGGTAAACAAAAAGAGAAATTACATTTGCAATTTCTCTTTTAAATCTTATAATCCCGAATTTTTAACTACTGATATATCTATGATCTCATTTTGGAATGCTTTTAATAAAGCTTTTTCTAAAACCTTTTGTTGATCAAAATTTTCTATATCCTTACATTCAGCAAAAACTTTATGTTTTTCTCCTCTAACATTTCTATATGTTAGGGTAACATACGGTTTATCATACTCAACATTTAATATTTTAACTCCCCAAGAAAACTGAGCATAATCATCCTCTACAGTTAACTTACTTAACTCTTGAAGTTTTCCTTTCTCTTCACTTGGATCATTTACAATTATTAATTTGTCTCCAACTTTATATTTTGCCATATTTAAGACCTCCTATAGATTCCAATATCTCCTAACATAACTTAGTGTATCACTGATTATCTTCTATTGCAATAATAAGAAAGATAATGAATATATTGTAAATAAATTCTTTACAAAAAAGGTTGGGGGATATTTATTTTGCTCGTTCCGTCGCAAGCTCCAAGTTACATCAAAACAAATATCCCTCCCCCCACTCCTACTAAAGGTAATGAAAATATAAAATTATTATCCTTGATTTTATATTTTTTAATATGAAATTGTAATAATAACTTTAATTTATAGCTAATTAAAATTTTATATTTTCTTAAAAGAATAAAAAAAACAGGAGTATTTATATACTCCTAAAAAATGAAATTGAACATGAACCGATGTTAAATATTTAACATATTTGTCTATATTTTAACATACTTCTAAGGGTTAAGCAACTAATTTTTCTTTGGATAAACAATAATAGTTATTAAATACTTACAAACTTCCATGAATAATGATTGACACTTATTTAATAATTTATTATAATATTGTTAACAAACTGGAAAGGATGACTCTTATGGAAAATATAACTGCTGTTTTTAAAGAAAAAAAGTTAAAACTTACTCCACAAAGACTTGCAGTATATAAGTATCTTATGAGCACAAAGGAACATCCATCTGCAGAAGCAATTTATAAGGCTATTCAAACAGAATATCCTACTATGAGTTTAGCTACGGTTTATAAAGCACTTAAAACATTAGCTGAGGTCGGGTTAATACAAGAAATAAATGTTGGTGAAGGTAATTTCAGATATGATGGAACTACTTATCCACATCCACATCTTCAATGTATAAATTGTAGTAAAGTAGAAGATTTAGATTCTCTATGCTTAGATAACTTAAATGCTGAAGCAAGTAAGGTTTCAAAGTACAAGATTTTATCAAACCAAATATACTTCTATGGAATATGTCCTGATTGCGACAAGTAAAAGATCACTTTATATAAAGTGATCCTTTTTTATTTATATTCTTATTCAACCCTTCATATAATGTATATGAGGTGAGTAAATTGAAGGTACTAATTATAAAGAAGAAACAAATTTTAATCTTCTCATTTTTTATAATACTAATAATCTCTACATTAATTTTGTTACGAATCCCTAAAAATAAAACTGATATTAATGTTATAGCTCCCATAGAGTATGGAAAAACCACATCAATTGATTTAAATGGAGACAATATAGAAGATGCTATTGAAATAATATCTAATGATGGCTTTGATGATATTAAAATTACTATAGGAAATAAAAACTATCTCCTAAGTAAATTATGCGACAACAATAACTTAGGAAAAACAAAGTCCCATTGGCCAACAAGAGTATTTCTAAAAAATCTTTCAAGAAGCTCCACACCAGAGATAATAGTACAAACATCACAAGATAAAAGTATCTCTTATATATTTAAATGGATAGATGGTGACTTTAAAAAAGTTTTTACATCTAATAAAAATATTTTTGGAATACTAGATTCAAGCGGGAATAAAACTCCACAATGCTACTCATTAAACTCATCTTCTGGCAACTCATCTTTAGATTCATTTATGATAATAGATAATGCCACAATGAATATAACTAAAGATAGTATTAAAATTCCGGACCTTGGTAATATCCTATCTTTAATTGACTTGTTGCAAAAAGATTATGAATTAGATGAGGTTCCAGATATATTCGCCGAAAACATCTCAGAAGGCGAACTAGGGTTATTGTGGAACCTTGATAAAGAACATAATCAATATAGCTTTCAAAATGCTTTCTTTTATGATGAATCTGTTGATAATGAAGGTAATATAACCTCAATGAAATGGATATTATCTTTTGAAAAATATATACGTGAAAAAGATGATTCATCAAAGACTGAAACTACATTCTATGTAACTACAATAAAGAGCGGAGATAATTCATACAAAATATCCTCAATATACAAGAAATAAAAAATGAAAAGGCCGCATCAACTGCGGCCTAAAAGGGGGATGGGGGGTTTTAGCTTTATGAAGAATAACTTCATGTAGCTATAGGAGAATACTTTCTCCGGTACATTAATATTATTGACTATATTTATGGGAATTATACAGTTTTATTTTTCATTAAATGCACCATTATTATATAATTCTATTATTTTATCTACAAATTGTACTTTATTCGGATCAACTATCTTTCTTAAGGACAATAATATTTGTATGTTTTCATCATCGACTTCTTCTGGATATGAATTTTCATCGAATTTGGGTGTATTTTCGGTATTTACTTTATTGTTGTCCATATGATTCCCCATCATATTCATTCCACTCATTGCATTCATCATACTTTCAAAGTTAAAATTATTATTGTTACCATTCATATTAGCATTTCCGTTATTATTGTTATTCATCTGCTGATTCATTGAGTTTAAATCAAAGCCTTCCATATTCATTGAATTTAACATGCTTCCTAGTCTATTCATATCAATGTTTCCACCTAACATCCCAAGAAGTTGTTGTGGATTAATTCCAAATGGAAATCTATTATTTGAGTTTGCACCAAAGCCTTGATTCCTACCCATATTATTACTCTCTCTTGATCTATCTCTATGCCTACGTTTTGACATAATGATCCTCCTAAAATGAGTATTATTTATGATATTATATGTACGAATGTATATTTTGGTTATAAATTAAGGCAAATTTTTTGGAGGGCATTTCTGCCCTCCACCTAACTTTACTACCAACCAAATCCGTCGAATCCGCAGCTACCGCAGCTCCAACCATAAAGTAAAAATAGTAATATTATTAAGATTGAATTAGTGTTTAATAATCCTGCTCCGCAAGCTATTAGCCAGAATATAATAGCTTCTAGGATACCACATCCCATTCCATTGTTGTTATTGCTTCCACAGCAACAATCATCATAACAACAATCACAGCAATTACAGCAATTACATGGATCACAACATTCGCAACAGCAGTAATTATCTTTTCTACGCTTCTTCTTTGACATAACTATCGCTCCCTTCTAGATTAGTCAGATAGCTATTTTATTAGCATCCGCAACCGCAACCATCACCTATGAAGTTGCCACAACCACCACAATCACCAGAGCATATAAATAATAGAACTAGTAAGAATAACCACCAAGATCCACCAAAGAATCCATTATTGTTTCCATATCCGCTTCCGCATCCGCATCCATTGTTGTAGTTATTTCCTCCACAGCAGCAGCAATCATCTTTCTTTCTCTTCTTTTCGCAGCAGCAGCAACAATTATTTCTACCATAGTTACCACCAAAGCCTCCGCCAAAGCCATTTCCGCCCCAACCGAAGAAGAAGAATAATAAGATTATCCAAATCCACCAACCGCCGAATCCGCCGCCGAATCCACCGCAGTTACCAAATCCGCAATTTCCGCCACAACCACAGTTATTATTGTTAGTTCCACAATTATTATTGTTGTTTGCGCCATTATTGCAGTTTAATCCATTAATAATGTCATTGATTTCCATATCATTTCCTCCTTGGGATTTAATATTTAATTTTTATAGTATATCTTATTCTATAAAGACTTATTTGACACAATTTTCATATAAAATTTCTTATTTACTACAAAAAAGAAATAGAGCAACTTAGAAAAAGCTCTAAATTGCTCTATTTACTACTCTTCTGAAGCTAAATCTCCAAATAAATTATCTATTAACTCATCTTTTCCTTTTTTATTTAAGGATGAGAAGTAATATAATTTATCATCTGGACTTAACTTTAAAGTTTCTTTTATTATTTTTTTACTTTTACCTAATTCATTATTAGATAACTTATCACTCTTTGTTGCAACTACTATAACATCATATCCATAATGCTTTATCCATTCATGCATCATGATATCATCAGTAGTTGGCTTGTGTCTTGAATCCACTAGAAGAACAACTCTCTTAAGTTCTTCTCTACCATTTAAGTAAGTTTCTATTGTCTTCCCCCAGCTCTCCTTTTCTTTCTTTGATACCTTTGCATATCCATACCCAGGTAAATCAACTAAATAAAAGTCATTATTTATAAGAAAGAAGTTAATTAACCTTGTCTTTCCTGGAGTACCACTTACTTTAGCTAACTTTCTTCTATTAGTAAGAGCATTTATAATTGAACTCTTACCTACGTTTGACCTTCCAACAAAAGCTACCTCAACCCTATCATCCTTAGGATACTGGTCTCTTTTTACTGCTGAAATTATGAATTCACTTTGTTTAATTCTCATTGGCTTCATCTCCAACTATAGCATTATTTAATACCTCTCCAACTTCCTCTGCTGTTATAATAGTAAGGTTTTCCTTAACTGAAGAAGGTATCTTTTCTATATCTTTTTCATTTTCTTTTGGAATTATTATTGTATCTATTCCCATTCTATAAGCTGCTAAAGATTTTTCTTTTAAACCACCTATAGCTAAAACTCTTCCTGTCAAAGTAACTTCACCTGTCATAGCTACATTACACTTAACCTTATTACCTGATAACGCTGATACAAGAGCCGTTACCATAGTAACACCAGCAGAAGGTCCATCCTTAGGCACAGCACCTTCAGGAACATGAATATGTATGTCCTTAGTCTTATAGAAATCTTCTTCTATATTGTACTTAGATGCATTTGCTCTTACATATGTATAGGCCGCCTTTGCTGATTCTTGCATTACATCGCCAAGCTGTCCTGTAAGCTGAAGTTTACCACTACCACTCATAACCATAGCTTCTACTGGTAAAGTATCCCCGCCATATGCAGTCCAAGCCATTCCTGTAACTACACCAACCTTGTCTTCCTTCATCTTTTCATCAAAGCTATATCTCTTAGTTCCAAGTAGCTCTTCTACCTTAGCCTTATCTATATTCATAGACTCTAAGTCATTCTTTAATATAGACGCCATTGACTTTCTAATTAAAGAAGAAATAACTCTTTCAAGGCTTCTTACACCAGATTCCCTTGTATAACCATCTATAACAAACTTAATAGCTTCATCATTTATAGTAATAACTTCATTATTTAATTTGTATTCTTTAAATATTTTTGGAATTAAGTGATTTCTTGCTATATTAAACTTTTCTTCATAAGT
Organism: Clostridium sp. 1001283B150210_160208_E6; assembly: GCF_015669365.1. Classification (NCBI taxonomy): domain Bacteria; kingdom Bacillati; phylum Bacillota; class Clostridia; order Eubacteriales; family Clostridiaceae; genus Clostridium; species Clostridium sp. 1001283B150210_160208_E6. The sequence continues at coordinate 111,098 of NZ_JADPAA010000007.1, forward strand.
ATATCCTGATACTTCTACAACTTCCATTCTATCTAACAATGGTCTTGGTATTGTATCTAAACTATTTGCAGTTGTAATAAATAAAACCTTAGATAAATCGATTGGAAGCTCCATGTAGTTGTCCCTAAATGTTTTGTTTTGTTCGCTATCTAATACCTCTAATAAAGCATCCCCTGGATTGCCCTTATAATCTGAGCTTAACTTATCAATTTCATCTAATAATATTAGAGGATTCATTGATTTAGCTTCCTTTAATGAATAAACTATTCTACCTGGAATAGCTCCAACATAAGTTCTCCTATGTCCCCTAATTTCAGCTTCATCTCTCATTCCACCTAAGGACATTCTTACATACTTTCTATTTATAGCCTTTGCAATAGATCTTGCAATAGATGTTTTACCAACACCTGGAGGTCCTACTAAACATAAAATTGGTCCTTTTAAAGTTCCACTCATCTTCTTAACAGAAAGATACTCTAATATTCTTTCTTTTACATCATCTAATCCATAATGCTCTTCATTTAAAACTTCTTCAGCCCTATTTATATCTAATCGTTCCTTTGTATTTTTACCCCATGGTAAATCAAATACCCAATCTAAATAGCTTTGAATTGTATTTCCTTCAGAAGAAGAGATATTCATTCCTTTTAGCTTTTTTAGTTCATATGAAGCTTTCTCCTTAACTTCCTTAGGAAGTCTCATAGTCTCAAGCTTTTGTTCATATTCCTTTATTATTTTAGTTTCTTCATCGTCTTGTCCTAATTCTTGTTGAATAAACTTAAGCTGCTCTCTTAAATAGAATTCTTTTTGAGAATCATCAACACTCTTTTTCATCTTTTTAGCAAGCTTCTTTTGCACTTGAACAACCTTGATCTCATTTTCTATAAATACTATGATAGCTTCTATTCTCTTCTTTATATCTAAAGTTTCAAGTATTTCTTGTTTCTTTTCCTCAGATATTGGTAAATATCCAGAAACCATATCCACATACTCTATTACGTTATCTACAAGTTTTATCTCTTTAGCAAATTCACTAGTATTTTCGCCTGATTGTTTTAAAAATCTTGCAAGAGTTTTCTTTAAAGAATTAAAATAAGCCTCTATCTCCGGACTTTCTTCTAAGGTTTCATTAACCTCACTTATAGAAACCTCAAAGTAGTTTTCGTTATTAAAATATTCCTTTATTTCGCATCTTACCTTACCTTCTACTAATACTCTCATAGTATCGCCAGGCATCTTTATTATTTGCTTTATTTTACATAAAGTTCCTATCTTACTTATATTCTCAGAAGTAGGTTCCTCTATCTCTGGATCTCTTTGTGATGCTAAAAATATATTTTCATCATTTAACATTGCTTCTTCAATAGCAGCAACTGATTTCTCACGTCCTACATCAAAATGTAATACCATATTAGGAAAAATAGTTAGTCCCCTTAAAGGAATCAAAGGAAGTCTAATATACTCTTTCATGATACTCTCCCTCCATCCATGTTATAATTGTTTAGACTTAATTAGTATACACATAATATATATTTTTTTCAATAATTAGACTTTAAAAGGTGTTAGCTATAATTAGCAAACACCTTTCTCTTTACCTTCACCACTGGCTGAAAGAATATTTAACTCCTCTTCTTCTAAAGACATAGGGAAATTTATAAAGGCCATATTAAATACCTCTCTAATATTTTCAACTGGACATATTTCAATGCCACCTACTTCAAGAAGACCTTCACTCCAATTTTCTTTTGGTATGATAACTTTACTTGCTCCAGCTTTCTTTGCCCCTATTATCTTAGCTCTAACTCCACCTATTGGTTTTACTCCACCTAATAATCCTACTTCACCTGTCATAGCTACTTTATTATTTACTTTCATACCTTTTATTGCACTATAAATTGCAGTAGCAATAGCTATACCAGCTGAAGGACCATCAACTAAGGAACCACCTGGAATATTAACGTGTATATCATATTTCTTACAATCAATATCGAATATATTACTTAGTATTGTTAGAACATTTTCTACAGAAGAAATAATCATACTTTTCCTTGTAACCTTTTTATTATTACTAGATATACTCTCCTCTTCAACTACTCCGGATACCTTTAACTTTCCAACACCATCCTTTACCCTCTTAGCAGATGCTTCTATAGTCATAACAGCCCCTATATTAGCGCCATAAACAGCCAAACCATTTACTTTTCCTATAGAGGGCTCCTCAAATACCTTTTCTTCTATTCTCTTTGTATACTGGCAATTTTCTATTACCCATTCAACATCATTACTAGTTATGTAATCTCTATTTTCATTCAAAGCAACCCCTGAACATAACTGTATTAGATTAATAACCTCTCTACCATTACTACAGAATTCTCCTATTAATTCTTCACACTTTTTATCTAGCTTTAACCCTGCTTTTTTTGATGCATCTGCTCCAATTTTTATTATCTCATCTGAATCTAATGCCCTAAAGAATATTTCTACACATCTTGACCTTATTGCAGGAAGAATATCTTCTGGGCTTTTAGTTGTTGCACCAATTAATCTAAAATCTGCAGGCAGACCATTTTCAAAAACTTCCTTAATATATTTAGGCATATTAGGATCTTCTGAACTATAATAGGAACTATCTAAAAAGACCTTCCTGTCCTCAAGAACTTTTAATAACTTATTTAGTTCTATAGGATGAAGTTCTCCTATTTCATCTATAAACAGCACTCCTCCATGGGCCTTTGTAACAGCTCCAGGTTTAGGCTGTGGTATTCCAGCCACTCCTAAAGAGCCTGCCCCCTGATATATCGGGTCATGTACAGAACCTATTAATGGATCTGCAATCCCTCTCTCATCAAACCTAATTGTTGTTGCATCTATTTCAACAAACTTAGATTCTTTCTTAAAAGGAGAGCTACTGTTTTTCTTTGCTTCTTCTAGAACCAATCTAGCAGCTGCTGTCTTGCCAACACCTGGAGGGCCATATATTATTACATGTTGTGGATTAGGGCCGCATAAAGCCGCTTTTAACGCTTTGATTCCCTTATCTTGACCAACTACTTCTTGAAAACTACTAGGCCTACTTTTTTCTGTTAAGGGTACTGTCAATGTAACCCCCCTCATTTTGTATAAATTCTCTAATTCCTTAGTACTTTCTTTATCTATAACTACCTTCCTTGCCCTCATACTCTTATTATTAGATATAATAAGATATATCATTAACCCCATTAAAACTATCTGTAATAAAATCAAAATTTCTGCCATTACTCTACCTCCAAGTCATTAATTATATCCGTTTATAATTATTAACTCTTCCTAAGTCTGCTATACATAAATAAAAATTAATTGATAATTTTTATAAAGCAAAAAACTTTAGTAACATTAAAATGTTGAAGGTATTCACGAGTTAATTGCCAGTATAATTTCCTATAATACCTTTGATTTGTAGTAAATTAAAATTTTATACTTTCCTAGACAATAAAAAAAAGGCTGTAAAAACAACCTTTTTTATTAAGCAGTTTCTACACCTTTTTTCTTTTTAGGCTTCTTAGCCTTTAATTGAGGTCTAACCTCACCTTCTGGAAGCATTTGAATCTCTGGTCTTTCCTTCTTATTAATTGTAGGTTCAGTAATAACAACCTTGTTTATTCTTTCATCAGAAGGAATTTCAAACATAATATCTGTCATTACATCTTCAATTATAGATCTTAGACCTCTTGCTCCTGTCTTTCTTTCTATAGCCTTTTCTGCAATTGCTTCAAGTGCTTTATCTGTAAAATCTAATTCTACATTATCAATTTCAAATAGCTTCATGTATTGTTTTACTAAAGCATTTTTAGGCTTACTTAAAATATTAACAAGTGCTTCTTTATCAAGAGATTGAAGAGTTACTACAAGTGGTAATCTTCCTACAAATTCAGGAATTAAACCAAACTTTAATAAATCTTCTGGTTCTATTGCTTTTAGAAGGCTTCCAATATCTTTTTCAGCCTTAGATTGGATATCAGCTCCAAATCCAATAGAACTCTTTCTTGTTCTTTTTTCAATTATTTTATCTAATCCATCAAAAGCTCCACCACAAATAAATAATATATTTCCAGTGTTAATTTGAATGAATTCTTGATGTGGATGTTTACGACCTCCTTGAGGTGGTACTGATGCAACTGTTCCTTCTAATATCTTAAGAAGCGCTTGTTGAACACCTTCTCCTGAAACATCTCTTGTAATAGATGGATTTTCAGATTTTCTTGCTATCTTATCTATTTCATCTATATAAATGATTCCTTTTTCTGCTCTTTCAACATCATAATCTGCATTTTGGATTAATCTTAATAGAATATTTTCTACATCTTCTCCAACATATCCAGCCTCTGTTAATGTTGTGGCATCAGCTATAGCAAATGGAACATTTAAGAATTTTGCTAATGTTTGAGCTAAGAATGTTTTACCTGACCCTGTTGGTCCTAGTAAAAGTATATTACTTTTTTGTAATTCAACATCATCATTGCTCTCATTAGAATTTATTCTTTTATAATGATTATAAACAGCAACTGCTAAAGATTTCTTTGCACTTTCTTGACCAATTACATAAGAATCTAAATATTCTTTAATTTCTTGTGGTTTAGGAAGTGTTTTAGTATCAAACTCTAGAGTATCTTCAAACTCATCTGCTATGATTTCTGAGCATAAATCAATACACTCATCACAAATATATACACCAGGTCCAGCTATTAATCTTTTTACTTGGTCTTGATTCTTACCGCAAAAAGAACACTTCAGCTGTTTCTTGTCATCAAATTTAGCCATACATTCACCTCACTTAGACAATAGGTTGTTATTTATCTTTCCCTAATTCGTTCTTTGTTATTACTTTATCAACTATTCCATACTCTACAGCTTCTTCACCGTCTAAGAAATAATCTCTTTCTACATCAGCTGATAATTTTTCTAATGGTTGATTAGTATTTTCACTTAAAATCTTATTTAATCTCTCTTTAATCTTTAACATTCTGTTTGCATGAATGCCAATATCTGTTGCTTGACCTTGGAATCCTCCAAGAGGTTGATGAATCATAACCTCAGCATTTGGTAGAGCATATCTCTTTCCTTTTGCACCACTAGATAGTAAGAAAGCTCCCATTGAAGCTGCCATTCCTACACATATAGTTGATACATCTGCCTTAATATAATTCATAGTATCATAAATAGCCATACCAGCTGTAACTGATCCACCTGGACTATTTATATATAAGAATATATCCTTATCTGGATCTTCACTTTCTAAGAATAATAATTGAGCTACAATTAGGTTAGCAGATTCATCTGTTACCTCACCGCTTAGCATGATTATTCTATCTTTTAATAATCTTGAGAAAATATCATAAGATCTTTCTCCTCTGCCTGTTTGTTCTACTACCATTGGAACTAATGCCATAATACTACCTCCTAATTAACATACCCAATCTTGTATAATTAATAATTAAAATACTAATTAAATTATATTTAAATTATACTTGATTTGTCTTTAATTGTTAATATTAAATTTGAAATAATTGCCAGAAATACTTTCTGGCAATTATCTCTTGTATATATTAAGCTGTTTTACAATTATCTTTTAATAATTGAATTGTTTTACCCATAACTATATCATTTTCTAACATAGCTTTTTGTGAATTAATTAATAATTCAACCATTTTTTCTGTTTCTCCAGCTGAGTACATCTTTGCAACTTCAGTAGCTTTTTCCTTTAACTCTTCTTCTGTTGCTACTATCTTTTCAGCCTTAGCAATTGCTTCAAGAACTAGATCAGCTTTAACCTTTCTTTCAGCATTTGCTCTCATGTAATCTCTCATCTTTTCAACAGTATTTCCTGTAAATTCCATGTATTGATCTAGAGTTAAACCTTGATATTGTAATCTAGATTCTAAATCTTTAATCATATGATCTATTTCTTTTTCTACCATAACTTCTGGTAAATCAATTGTAGCTGTTTCTATAGCAGCATTTATAACTGCATCTTCATATTCTCTTTCAGCTCTATTATCATTGTTTTCTTGAATCTTCTTAGCTACGTCTTCTTTTAATTCAGCTATTGTATCAAATTCAGAAACATCTTTAGCAAATTCATCATCTAAAGTTGGAAGTTCTTTTGCCTTAATTTCTTTAACTGTTACTTCAAAAGTAGCATCCTTATCATTTAATTCTTCGTTTCCGTATGCTTCTGGGAACTTAACTTTAACTTCTCTAGTTTCTCCAGCAGCAGCACCAACTAATTGTTCTTCAAAGTTATCTATGAATGAACCTGAACCAATTTCTAAAGGATAATCCTTTCCTTCTCCACCTTCAAATGCAACTCCATCAATGAATCCTTTGAAATCTATAACAGCTATGTCTCCATTTTCAACTGTACCTTCTGCCTTAACTTCAACTCTAGCATTCTTTTCTTGCATTGACTTTAATTGAGCTTCAACTTCTTCTTCTTTTACTTCATAAGAATTCTTAGCTACTTCTAATCCCTTGTATTCTCCAAGAACAACTTCTGGATATACAGTTACTTGTGCAGTATATACAAGGTCTTTTCCTTCCCCAACTTCTACAACATTTATTTGTGGGTAGTCAACTGGTCTTAGATTGTTTTCTTCTATAGTCTTTGGATAAGTTTCGTCTATAACAAAGTTAATAGCATCATCAAAAAGTACTTCTATTCCATAGTACTTCTTAACCATAGCCATTGGAACCTTACCTTTTCTAAATCCTTGTACATTGAAGTGCATCTTATTCTTATTATATGCTTTCTTTAGTGCTTCGTTAAACTTTTCTGCTTCAACTCTTACTTCTAATTTAACTACATTGTTTTCTATTTTTTCCATTTTAGCTTCCATCTTTTTTATTATTCCTCCTAAAATAGTTATTTACCTATTGATAGACTAGGATATTATATCACATATTCCTAATTATTATCAAATTATTTGTTTCTTTTACACTAATCTGTAAATACTCATTCTTTATTGAGAAATTACTCCAGCAGCGTTAATGTACTTTATATTTCCATCTATTGTTACTGTTATGCCTTTTTCAGGTACAACTTCTCCAATTTGAATGTCCATTCCTTTTGTTTTCCATAAAGTTTTATCTGTATTGTTAGTCATATCCTTAATCCATACATATTTATGAGTTGCTGCCGCTCCAAAGTACGGTAATTGAGAAACATAAATAATGGTGTTTTCATCTATGAAACTTGGTATAGAATTCCAGATATATCCTTCATAAGCTGCTAACATTTTATCTTTAGGAAATGTCTGCTTAGACGTTGAAATATACTCTTTTTTAGTTACATCTTTTAGACTACCATCTACATTTAAAAGATATAAATTTTGATTAGGATCCATTACAATCATTTGTTGTTGTGAAGGACTTAACGAAAAAGTATACCCTTCTATAGGTTCTAATGCTACAAACTTCTTAACACCTTCTGCTTCTACGTACTCTGCTTTAGCAACAGTGCCTTCTTTTATGTTAAAATCAATATATGTTCTTTCTGGTTCCTTTTCAACATCCTGCGGTTTCTCTTCTTCTATTGGTTCTTCATCTACTACTTCTTCCTCTTGCTCTACAGACTTTCCTGTATCAACCCAAGCTTGTATCTTTGCTTTAACTTGTGTGAAATCTATGTTAGGTAACTGAAATTTAACAAACGCTACCACTACAACTAACAATATCAAAATAATTCCTATTGTTATCCTACGTTTTCTTCTTTTCATTCTTTTCTCGTAATCTCTACTAAATATGCTTGGTTTTGCCAAGTTCCATACCTCCTTCATATAATTCATAAAAACAATACAAAGTTCCCCATTTTTGCTTTTTATTCTATTTAATATTATACATTATATTAATTATTTTTGGTATTTTTAAATATTAATTTTTTCTTAGTAATTATGAATTAATGCCTATTACAGCCCTTTGAACATCCGCTACAGCTAGAACATCCACCAGACTTCTTACTACAACAACCACCACACACTTTAGACTCAACAACATTTTCACTGTAATCTTCATAATCTCGGGTATCTTTTAATAAATCCTCATACTTTCTTGCCCTTATAATCATAGAGTTAGAATTTATCTCATTAAAATTATCCTTATCAAAAGATCCATATATTTCAATATCTACAAATCCAATATTCTTTAATACATTAATCAAATCTTCTTTCCAAATAGGAGAAACAATTTCAGTATCACTAAATATTTTCTCTTTATTGCCACCAATTATAAATTTATCATAATTAATAATTTGCAATACTATATATCCATTTACCCCTAATTGCTCGTATATTTTCTTCGATAACTCTCTTATAACTCTAATTTCTCTTAATTCTTTTGTCACCTGACATAAAAAACATATTTCTTTAAAACTTTTTCCCTTTTTATAAAAGTTATTCAGAAAAGCATCACTATTTTTTTCGATAAAATATTCATACTTTGAAATTTTATCCTTTAACTCTTCACTTTCCTCTGCTCCAACAATTAATAATTTATCTTTATAGTTAAGCTTCTCCTTAACAAATTCTACTTGGTCATCATTTATCTTAAAAATACTATTAAATTCTTCTCTTATGTTCATTTTCTCACCTTCATTTATACACAATATTTTTATTATCTATAATAGTAGTATACTTTATCCATATATTTCAATGCTTTTTTAAAATTAATTAAAATAGTATATATTTGTCGAAAAGTTTTATGCAAAACTAGAAAAAATTTGATTTTTTTCTATTGATTTTATCTGTTTTTAATTTATAATTTAAGTATAAGTATTTTAAAACTTAGCCCATACTACTCTACTAATATTTTTTATTAGTAAGAGTTTTTATAAACCCCACATATATGTTCATTTATTCCCTTTCTTAAATGAACATACCCTTTAACCTGTACTTATTATAAGTGCAGGTTTTTATATTTTTCCTATGTCTTAAATAAAAATAAGAAATTGCCACAGGCAATTTCTTATCTACAATAATATATGTTTACTTTTTATTAATTATTTTTATTAAATAGGTACATATTTTCTCGGATTTTGATGTTTATTATTTACTCTTACCTCAAAGTGCAAATGAGGTCCTGTACTATTACCTGTAGAACCAACTAAAGCAACAACCTGTCCCCTACTAACTTTTTGGTTTTTAACCACATTTAATTTAGAGCAATGCGCATATAAAGTCCTATATCCACCGCCATGATCTATAATAACTACTTGTCCATATCCACCTTGCCATCCAGAATACACCACAGTTCCGCTCTTTGAAGCTTTAATAGGAGTACCAGATGGAGATGCTAAATCTATGCCTGTATGGAATCCACTCTGTCCACTAATTGGATGAGTTCTAGGACCATATTCACTAGTAACACGTCCACTAGTTGGTCTTAAAAAGGTTTCTCCTTGAGAATTTCCACTATTACCACCATCAAGTCCATTGAATAAATCATCTAATTTATTCTGTAAGTCTTGATTGAAATCTGTCAAATCACCTATTTTCTCCTGTAATTCTCTTTCCTTATCTGATAGAGAATTAATCATGCTTTGCTTTTTGCTCTCTATTCCTTTTAAATCATTCATTTGAGCTAAATACTTATTTTGTTCATCTACGAATTCTTTTTGAGCATTAACCAATTCTTGTTGTTTATTTTTTATTTCTACTTTTTCCTCATCTAACTCAACGATCTTTTCTTCTAATAACTTCTTTTCATTATTCAATGCTTCTTTAATGCTATTTACTTCATCAATAAGCTTTTTATCAGTATCAAGTATCTTTTTCATATTATATATATTACCTATAAAGCTTGAAAGACCATCACTACTTACTAAAAAGGCCAACATTTGACTAGTCATATCATTTTTGTAATAATTTCTTATTCTTAATCCAAGCATATTTTCTCTTTCTTCTGCTTCATTTTCCTTTTGAACTATAAGTTCCTCTTTTTTAACTATTTCCTCTTCAGCCTCATTTATTTTAGCTTGTACACTATCTATTTCAGCTTGTAATGAATCTATCTTACTTTGGAACTCATTTACCTTCTTGCTAGATTTCTCTAACTCCTTATTTTTTGCTTCCATCTGTTCCGTAATCTTATCTAATTCTTTATTTACATTATTAACTTGATTTTGTATTTTGTCCTTTTCATTTTGTAAATTGTCTATAGCTTGATTATTATTATTAATTTGATCTTTTATATCAGATGAATTAGTTGCATAAACAATTGGACTCTCAAAAATAAAACAAGATAACGAAATAATAGTTACTATCTTTATTAAACTTTTCTTCATTACTCCTCCCCCTTTTTAACTTATAAACTAAAGTTCTCTACGTCTTCTGCCTTCCACTCCTTCCCGTTATAGAGCATTTTAGTGAAAAATAATTTATTACTTTCCTCTTTATTTAATCCAAGAAAACTCTTACTTACTGTATAGTCCACACTTACTACAATAGTTGCACTATACACTCCATTTTCATACCTATATTGGTTTTTATCCTCAACTATCTTTATATCCTTTATGTTATATTTATTTTTTAAAATGAAATACTTCTTTTCTAGCACATCGTAAATTTTATTAATGGCGTTTTCTGTTCCACCTTTTATAACGCTCTTATCTTCCTCATTAAGGGCTAAAAAAACACTCCTATAAAATTCATCAACCACAGTATTTATTTCTGACTTTAGAGTTTCGTTTTCCATACTTAAATTAAGTGTTAAATTAGGAATATCTTTAACTTGAACTTCTTCACCTTTAACTCTTCCCCAAGGAAACTCTTTTTCAATATGTAATTTAACTTCTCCTGTAGTAGGAAATGGTCCTATATTTTTTGCATCTTTTACCAATATCCTAGTTGATTGTCCATTAGCAAATACTTCTGCGTCATAAAATGCTGATGATATATTAAGCATTACAGCATCAAACTCCATGCTTATCTCTTCATCTTTCATAAGTACTATTTCTTTAGATGCTTCTATATCTCCAAATCCACTTTCTAAAATTCCTTTTACTGTATAAACACCTGGGATTAACTTATCTATTTTACTTCCTGTATTTATATAATTTTTATCATCTATAGTAAATCTACTATTCTTAAATTCACTATCAATTTTCAAACTATATGGTTTAATATCTATATAATACCTTGTTCCAAATACTCTATTCTCTTCAACAAGTTTTAAATCTTCTGTCTCTCCTACTGTCTTCAATTTATTTATTACTGAATCCACTCTAGAACTATCTTTGGAATAATAATTAATAAGCGGTTGAACTTCCTTTTTACTTACCTTTTTATTATTAAACTTAGCAATTGAAGAAAGCTTGCTTGAATTGTCATTTTTTAAAGCTACTTCTAATTTACTCAATAAATGCTCTTTAGAAGTATTTATTCTACCAATACCAAATCCTAAAAACATAAGTACCACTAATGCTAGAATAGTTAAAAGCTTTCCTCTCTTCTTCATAATTTCAAAGACAGTATCCCTCTTGATGCTCTTAATATCTTTAATTAAATCAGAAAAATATTTTTTCAAATCCTCTTTCATATAATACCCCTCGATAAGTTATTCTAAGATATCAATAATCCACTTTCCACATTCTATACACTTATAAACTCTAATAACAAAAAGATCAAGTTCATCTTGTTTTATATTCTTTGCAAACATATCAACTTCTTCCTTTGTTATGAACTCATCCTCTTTATTAATAAAACCATGTACTTGAATAAAATAGTTATCCTTACTTTTCTCACAGCAATCATTTTGAGTTGCACAAGTTACCTTCTCATAACTTAATTCACTTTGCATATCTCTTAATATATCTACAATATCTAAATATTCATTTATGTCATCTAAAAAATCCTCTTCATAAAAACTTAACTCATTTACTTTAAATAATTCTTTCATATTATTTCTCCTTTCGTTTCCTTCTTTTAGTATACCTATAAATATTACAAATTTCTATCCTTTTAATCACAGAATCTTCACCCTTTATTTGACAATCACCTGTTTCTCAATAAAAATATCAAAAAGAAAAAAGACTGGTTCCCCAGCCTTTTAATTTATCTTAAATATTGTTGCATCTATTTCCTTTAACTTATATTGATTTAAATATTTATTTACTATATCATCTACATCCTTTAAGTAATATTCTCTGTCGCTTACATTTGGTAGAACTTCAGCATCTTTTGTTATACAAAAATAAACTGTATCCTCCACAAAATTAGAAGATATCTTATTGAAATCTTCCTCAGACAAAAATTCACCAACATATAAATATGCAACTTCTAACTTTGTTTTCTTATGAAGTAATGAGTACATTTCAGATTTCCCACTAACCTTAAATGGATTTTTAATCACTTCAAATTTTGCTTCATAATATTTAATTATGGCCTCTTTCATATTATCAAAGTTTCTAGCTATTAATTTTTCATAATGCTCTTTTACTCTCCTGTTGTACTTCATTATTAATTCAAGAAGCTCACCATAATTTATCTCTTCCGTATATTCCTTTTTAATCTCATTCTCTTGTATCTCTTTAGCCTCTACCTTTTCTGGGATTTTAGCTAAATTAATTTTTTTCTTTGTAACACTTTCTTTTTCAATTGCATCCATTTTAGATTTTGCCATTACCTTATTACCTTTTATTCCGATTACTTCTGATGTCTCAATTGCTTTCGCAATAGTTTCTTTATTTTTGCTAGGGAACCAAGTGCTAATAGCATCTAAGGATAACTCTCCTATGCCCAAAACCATTGTTTCTATCTTTTTTTGCATACTATTTATCTCACCCTACCTCTTTTTTGTATAATACATTTATATTTTACAACTTCTTCCAAATGCTATCAAGAAGAATTATATATTTTCAATTTCTTTTCTTTCTCCCTTAAAGTTGTTTATCTTTTTACTTCTTTTCTCTAGCTCTTCTTTTATATCTTCAAGAGAAATCCCTAATTCAGCCATTAACACTAAAAGGTGATATATCAAATCACACATTTCATTTACTTGATTATCCTTATTATCTCCTAAGCTACTAATAACAACCTCTGTTGACTCTTCGCCGACCTTCTTTAATATTTTTTCTAAACCTTTATCAAATAAATATGCTGTATATGATCCATCTTCTCCTATATCTTTTCTAGCTAATATTGTTTTATATAACTCATTTAAAATATCTTCCATTTACTTTCCTCCTATAAACTTCTATAAAAGCAACTTCTCTCCCCTGTATGACACGCTGCTCCTACTTGTTCTACCAAAACTAGTAAAGTATCATTATCACAATCTATTTTTATTTCTTTAACATACTGTAAATGTCCTGAAGTTGCCCCCTTATTCCATAGCTCATTCCTACTTCTACTATAAAACCATGTGGTATCACCCTCTAAAGTTTTCATTAAACTTTCCTCCGACATATAAGCAAGCATTAAAACCTCATTACTATTTATATCTTGAACAATTGTTGGTACTAGTCCATTTCCTTTTTTAAAATCTACTTCTTGTACCTTTTTTATTATCTCTTCCCTATTCATACACTTATACTCCTAGTATCTAACACTTATATTTTTATCCTTTAAATATTTCTTTACTTCTTCTACTGATAATTCGCCATAGTGAAAAAGTGATGCTGCAAGAGCTGCATCTGCTGCTTCATCTTTAAAGACTTCGTAAAAATGTTCAAGTGATCCGCATCCCCCTGAAGCTATAACTGGCACATTGGTTATATTAGATACTGACTTAGTAAGTTCAATATCAAACCCTTTTTTAGTTCCATCAGCATCCATTGAAGTTAACAATATTTCTCCAGCACCTAGCCTTACTCCCTCTTCAATCCATCTCAATGCATCAATTCCTGTATCAATTCTTCCACCATTTATAACTACATTCCATCCTGTATTATCTTCTCTTTTCTTTGCATCCACTGCTAGTACAATGCACTGATTTCCAAAATAGTATGCTCCTTTTTTTATAAGTTGCTTATCCCTTACAGCAGCTGAGTTTAAACTTACTTTATCTGCACCAGCTCTTAGTATCTCTTTAATATCCTCTAAGTTTTGTAACCCTCCCCCAACTGTAAATGGAATAAATATTTTTTCGGCTACTTTCTCTACTACTGTTCTCATTATTCCCCTACCTTCATGAGTAGCTGTAATATCTAAAAATACTAGTTCATCTGCTCCTTCTTTATAGTAGTATTCAGCTAAATCTACAGGATTTCCAACATCTTTAAGACCAACAAAGTTAACTCCTTTTACAACTCTTCCTTCTTTAACATCTAGACAAGGGATAATTCTCTTTGTATGCATATACTATTCCTCCCTAGTAACTTTTATAGCTTCTTCTAAAGAAAGAGTTTTTGCATATATAGCCTTTCCAGTTATTGCTCCATATACATCTATTTCTTTTAAAGCTTTTATATTAGATATATCTCTTATTCCTCCTGAAGCTGTAATATTCATACTAACTTCTTTCTTTAACTCATGTAACATATCAACATTGGGTCCATCTAGAGTTCCATCCTTAGAAATATCAGTAACTATAATGTTTTTAACCCCTAACTTTTCTAACCTCTTTGCAAATTCTATATAATGAATAGAGCTTTCTTGAAGCCACCCTCCTCCATATGCATAACCATCCTTACAATCTATTCCTACTGCTATTTTTTCTCCATACTCTCTTAAAGCCTTCTTTAAAAGATTCTCATCTTCCATAGCGCTTGTACCTAAAATAACTCTTGAAACTCCATTATCTATAAGATACTTTATATCTGCAAAGTTTCTTATACCGCCACCTACTTCAACTGGAATAGATAGACTTTGTGCTACCTTAATAATTATATTAGAATTAACAAGTTTACCTTTTTTTGCTCCATCTAAATCTACTAAGTGCACCCATTGTGCTCCAAGGTCTTCAAAATTTTTCGAAGTATCAAAAACATCCTCTGCAACTATTTCTTTTTTGTTATAGTCTCCTTGATATAACCTAACTGGCTTTCCATCTATAATATCTATTGCTGGTATTATTATCATCAAATCAACTCCTTAAAATTTCTTAAAATATTAAGACCTGCTTCTCCACTTTTTTCTGGATGAAACTGCGCCCCCATTACATTTTCCTTTCTAACTAATCCAGGTATTTTTAAACTGCCATAATATGAAACCCCTACTAAATCTTCATCATTATAATTTTGAGCATAGTATGAATGTACATAATATACGAAAGGAGCTTTCTCTGAGCTAGATATCAATTCATCTTCTCTATTCTTTTCTAAATTGTTCCACCCTATATGAGGTATCTTTACATTAGAATCCTCCATCTTTACTATCTCACCTTTTAATAAACCTAATCCTTCTCTTTCTTCTCCCTCATATCCTTTTTCAAAAAGAACCTGCATACCTAAACATATTCCTAAAAGGGGTTTTCCCTTTTCCACTTCCTCTTTTAATATTTGGTCTAAATTCGATTTCGTCAAATTATCCATACAATCTTTAAATGCTCCCACTCCTGGCAAAATCAAGCCACTAGCATCTCTTATATCTTTAACTTTAGAACTTACTTTACACCTGCACCCTATTTTATTTAAAGCATTATATACACTTTTTAAATTTCCCATTCCATAATCTATAATTACAACCATATTGCCTCCTAAAGAATTCCTTTTGTAGAAGGTAACCTACTACTTCCCTTTTCTATTTCTTTTGCTTCCTTTAATGCTCTTCCTAATGCTTTAAATATTGCTTCTATTTTATGGTGATCATTTTCTCCATAGATAATTCTTACATGCAATGTTATTCCTGCATTAAAAGCAAAAGCTCTTAAAAATTCTTTAACCATCTCTGTTGAAAAGCTTCCTATACTTTCCCTTTTAAAATCACCTTCAAATACTAAAAAACTTCTTCCACTTATATCTAAAGATACTTGCGCTAAAGCCTCATCCATAGGTATAAAGAAGGTTCCATACCTCTTTATACCAACCTTTTCCCCTAACGCCTCTTTAAAAGCTTGTCCTAAAATAATCCCAACATCTTCAACAGTATGGTGATCACATACCTCCAAATCGCCATGGGCTATTATTTCTAAATATATTCCACTATGAAAAGCCATTAAGTCTAACATATGGTCAAAGAAGCCTATTCCTGTTTTTATAGTAGTATTTCCATCACCATCTAAATTTATCTTTAACTGAATTCTTGTTTCATTAGTATTTCTATTTACACTACATTCTCTTTTAAGCATAGCTTACTCCCCCATATCCAACTATTTCTCTTATGGCTTGAAGAAGTTTGTTATTCTCAAATGGACAACCTACAGTAATTCTAAAGCTATTTCCCTCAAAACTTCTTATAAGAATTCCCCTTGATTTCAATCCATTAATTAATGCTTCTTTATACTCTGTCCTTCCATAGATATAATTGGCTTTTGAAGGGTAGAATTCAATATATAAAGCTGAATTCTCTTGAATTTCTTTTAAAGATTTATAAAGATTTTCTCTTTCAGATACAACTTCTTTAATATTTTTTTCAACGCGCATTCTGTCCTTTAAGACAGTAGCTGCTACAACTTGTGATAAGGAATTAACGTTATATGGTACTTTATATTTATTTATTTTTTTAATATCTTCACAATTTCCAATTAAAAATCCAACTCTTGTTGCTGCTAACCCCCAAGCCTTTGAAAGAGTTCTTGTAACTAATAGATTCTTATATCTATTAATGTAAGGTATCATTGATTCCCCAAAGAATTCATAATATGCCTCATCTACTAATACTACTTTATCCTTAAAAGCTTCTAATATCTTAGTTATTTTAAATGGTTCAATTGCATGTCCTGTTGGATTGTTTGGGTTAGAGAAAATTATCACATCGACATTTTCCTTTTTACCTAGCTCTATAAATTTATCTATATCAATACTTCCATCTTCTTTTGTGTTATATTTAACCATTTCACCTGAATGCATAGAAACATAGTAATCATACATTGAGAAATCAGGATTAAGAGTTAGCAACTTCTTTCCTTCTGAAATATTTAACCCTATTACTAATCCAATCATTTCATCAGAACCATTTCCAACTACTATATTTTCTTTATCAACTCCTGCATATACCCCATATAATTCTTTTAAAACTTCACTGCTATCTTCCGGATATCTATTTAAATCTAAATTACATATATCATTTTTTATATCTAGCTTCATTTTTTCATCTATTCCAAAGTAACTTTCATTAGCATTTAGTCTAATTTCTAAATCATCATGTAAGTTTATATATGATTGTATTCCTTTCATATTACTTCAACCTCACCTTCACAGAATTTGCATGTGCTGTAAGTCCTTCTTTGTTAGCTATATTAATAATCTTTTCTCCATCTCTTTTTATTGCTTCTTCAGAATAATAAAGAAATGATGATTTTTTTATAAAACTATCTACTGAAAGAGCAGAGTAAAATCTAGCTGTCCCATTAGTAGGCAATACATGGTTAGTACCTCCAAAATAATCTCCAACAGGCTCTGGTGTATTATTTCCTAGGAAAACAGAACCTGCATGTCTAACTTTTCCTAAGAGCTCCATAGAATTATCAACCATAAGCTCAAGATGTTCTGGTGCAAACCTATTTGAAACCTCTATGCATTCCTCTATTGAATTACAAATTATAGCCTTTCCATAATTTCTTAATGACTCTTCTATTATTTCTTTTCTATCTAAATCTTTTATTTGAATCTCTAATTCTTTCTCTACATATTTATATAACTTCTTAGATGTAGTAACTAAAATAGATGATGCCAACCTATCGTGTTCAGCCTGAGACATCAAATCTGCTGCAATATACTTTGGATTAGCATTTTCATCTGCTATTACAAGTATTTCACTTGGTCCTGCTATCATATCTATATCAACCTTGCCAAATACTAATCTCTTTGCTGTTGCCACAAAAACATTACCAGGCCCTACTATCTTATCTACCTTAGGTATACTTTCTGTTCCATTTGCTAAGGCAGCTATCCCTTGCGCCCCCCCAACTTTATAAATCTTACTTACTCCAGCAATTTTAGCTGCTACCCCTATATATGGATTTAATTTCCCCTCCTTATTAGGAGGGGTTATCATTATTATCTCTTTAACTCCTGCAACCTTTGCTGGTATTACATTCATAAGGACAGATGATGGGTAAGCAGCTGTTCCTCCCGGAACATATACTCCTACAGAATCTAAAGGTATGACTCTTTGGCCAAGGAAAATACCATTGTCTTTATTTAAAATAAATCCTCTACTTTTTTGTGCATTATGATAATACTCTATATTTTCTTTCGCTTCTTCTAAATTTTCTATAAAGTTTTTTTCAACCTTTATAAAACATTCATCTAATTCTTCTATACTTACTTCAAAGTCATCTAACATAACCCTATCAAACTTCTCTGTATATGCCTTTAACGCTTTATCACCGTTTTTTCTTACATCTTCTAGAATATTAGAAACGCTTTTTAAAACTTCTTCTTTTACTTCTTCTTCTCTATCTTTTAGCTCTTTTAAAAGTATATCCCAATTATCATTTTCAAGATCTATAAGCTTTAACATACTCTTGCCCCCTCTTTATTTATTGCTTATAATTTATAAAACTTGTTTTAACCTGCTGATAAAAGCCCCAATTTCTTCTCTCTTCATTTTAAAACTAGCCTTATTTACTATAACTCTTGCACTTATATCACATATCCTATCAAAAACAATTAATCCATTTTCTTTTAAAGTTGTTCCTGTTTCCATGATATCTACAATGGCATCACACAACCCTAATATAGGTGCAAGTTCAACTGACCCCTCAATTTTTATTATTTCTACATCCATCCCTCTTTTCTTAAAATATTCTCTAGCTACCCTAGGATATTTAGTTCCAATCTTTATATGACCAACCTTCTTAAAAACATCTTTTTCTGGTAACGATGCTACTATAAAACCACATTTACCTATTCCTAGATCCAATACTTCATAGTAATTATTATCACTTTCCATTAAGGTGTCTTTCCCAACTATCCCAATATCAGCTACCCCATGTTCAACATAGGTTATGGAATCTGCTGCTTTAACTAAAAAATATTTAATTTCCTCAATGGTATCATTGAAAACAAGTTTTCTTCCTTTGTTCTTTAGTTCTTCTGTTCCAAAGTTAGCTTTATCTAATAGCTTTACTATTTCTTTCTCCAGCCTTCCCTTTGTCAGCGCTATACTTATACTCATTGCTGCGTCCCCTCCTTTACTACCTTTATTCCTTCAATATCTTTAGAAGGTACAAGTTCTGCTACGTAATCTAAGTTTCTTAAAACTTGTCCCTGTTTTATAGCTACCACTATATCCTTAGGATTATAAATAATTCTATACTTTTCCTCTTCCCTATTACTCTTCTCATCTTCTAATTGAACTAATGAATCTAGATTTATAGAAAATCCTACAGCAGGCAAATCTCTTCCAAATGTTGATATAAGCTCATCATACCTTCCCCCCCTAAGAACTGTATCCCCAATTCCTTCTACATATCCTTTAAATATAATCCCAGTATAATAATTTAATCTTGGTACAATTCCTAAATCAAAAGTAAGCTTATCCCCATATCCTAGGCTGTCCAATATTTCATATATATTTCTTAAATACTTAATTTCATTTAATATCTCATTATTTATAGCGTACTTTTCTCCTATATCTAAAACCTCTACCCCTCCAAAAAGCCAAGGTAATTTCATGAAGAAATCCTTATAGTCATCTCCTACTTTCAACATATCTAGATACTCTTCTAATTCCTTCATACTTTTCTCATCAATAAGTTTTGCTAAAATGCTTCTCTGCTCAAAATCTAAATTTAACCACTCCACTGCAGAATCAAAGAAGTTTATATTACCTACCTCTATCTTATAACCAGTTTCTTTTAACACTTTTAAGCTTTCTAATGCTGTAATAAGAATTTCAACATCTGAATCAATTCCATTTAATCCAATAAGCTCAACTCCACAATCTGTATATTCATTCTTTTTCCCACCTAAACTTTCATGAACTCTAAACACATTGGAATTATATCTTAATCTAATTGGTGGATTAATCTCCTTAAACTTTGTAGCAACTACCCTTGCTATAGGTATTGTCATATCTGGCCTTAAAACTAAAATTCTACCCTTATCATCAAAGAACTTGTACATATCTTCTTCCTTTAAATTTTGGAACCCTCCATTAAAGGTTTGATAATATTCTATTGTAGGAGTTATAACCTCTTTATATCCCCACTTGTTTAGTATATTTTCAATTTCTAACTCCAATTCTTTTTTTCTAATACATTCATCTAAAATAAGATCTCTTGTCCCTTCAGGAATAATATTTTTATTAACCATTGCCCCCTCCATTCTTCTTTATCAATTTAA
This sequence comes from Clostridium sp. 1001283B150210_160208_E6, assembly GCF_015669365.1. NCBI lineage: Bacteria > Bacillati > Bacillota > Clostridia > Eubacteriales > Clostridiaceae > Clostridium > Clostridium sp. 1001283B150210_160208_E6. The sequence goes on from NZ_JADPAA010000007.1 coordinate 131,514, forward strand.
CATGTTAAAGTAATAAATCCTTAAAATTATAATATGCTTAAGTTCATATATTGTCAATATTTTCTAGATATATTTCACAAAATTTTACTTAACACACTTTATTTTTTTCACCCCCCCTAACTTTTATGAACCCATGTGAGCAAAATACCAGACTCATCTTTTTTATTCATAATTTCCTAAAGAATAAAAAAAGAAACCACAAAAAGTGATTTCCTTAAGCTTTAAACTTATTATCTATTTACTATTGGCTAATTCCCCAATTTTATTTCCTGCTAATCTATATGTTGTCCATTCTTCCATTCCAACAGAACCAAAGCCTTTATAGAACTTTATTGAAGGTTCATTCCAGTTTAAACAAACCCATTCCATTCTTTCACATGAATTTTCAACTGCGATTTTAGCTAGAACCTTAAATATTTCTTTACCATATCCCTTACCCCTATATTTAGGTAATATGAATATATCTTCTAAATATAATCCTGCTTTTCCTATAAATGTAGAGAAGTTAAAGAAGAATAAAGCAAACCCTATTGGATGTCCATTTTCTTCAGCAATCAAAACCTTTGCTCTATTATCCTCAAATATACTTTTTCTTAAAACTTCCTCAGTTGCAACAACTTCATTACTCATCTTTTCATATTCAGCAATTCCTTTAATAAATGAAAGAATTAATGCTGTGTCTTCTACTGTAGTTTCTCTTAACTTAAATTCATCATATTTAGTATCTATGTATTTCACAAATATCCCCCTCTTCTGCAAAAATATAACATATAAATTTTACCATATAAAAAGACTATTGCAAAACTTTAAGTTTCACAATAGTCTAATATAATTTATTTTAATTTTACAACTTCCATATTATCAATTGCATCATTAACTAATTTTTCAACATCAAGCTTGCTTTCACTTTTTCTCATAGCTTCAACTTGAGGTTTTGTTTTAGGATGCTTTGGAACAAATATTGTACAACAATCCTCATATGGAAGAATTGAAGTTTCATATGTATCGATATCTCTAGCTATATCCATAATATCTTCCTTATCCATAGCTATAAGAGGTCTAAACACTGGCCTATCAGCACAATCTGTACTTACGATTAATCCCTCCATAGTTTGGCTGGCAACTTGGCCTATACTTTCTCCAGTAGCTACAGAATCTATTCCTAGTCTATCTGATAACTCACAAGCTATTCTCATCATAAATCTTCTCATTATAATTGTAAGCTCGTCTTCTCTACACTTTTCTATAATTTCCATTTGAACATCTGTAAATGGAACTATATATAAATTAACTTCTTCAGTGTACCTAGCAAGAATTTTAGCAAGAGTTTTAACTTTATCCTTAGCTCTTTCAGAAGTATATGGATGACTGTGATAATAAACGCAGTTTAATGCAACCCCTCTTCTAGCCATTAGATATCCTGCAACTGGTGAATCTATACCTCCTGATAACATAAGCATAGTACTTCCATTTATTCCATAAGGAAGCCCTCCTGCACCTTTAATCTTATCATTGTTAGTCCATATATAAGCATGTTCTCTAATTTCAACATTTAATGCGCATTCAGGATTTTTAACATCAACTGTTATTTGTCCATCCATATGGTGTAATACATATCCACCAACTTCTCTTGAAATTTCCATAGAGTTTTGTGGGAATAACTTATTTGCTCTATTTGTTATTATCTTAAATGTTTTACATCCACTTTCTCTTACCTTCTTTAAAGCTTCTTCCTTAATTGCTGCCATATCCCTATCAACCTTAGTTACTATACAAACCTCAGCAACACCGAAAACTCTTTTTATTCTAACTATAGCCTCATCTATTTCATCAACTTTTATGAAATATCTGTTTTGATCTGATATTATTTCAAAATTTAAACCTTCAAGCTTTATAGCTATATTATCTCTTAGCTTCTTCTCAAATTTATTTCTATTTAATCCTTTTAGAAATATCTCTGAGGCATACTTAACTAATATTAATTTACTCATCTTCTAATCCTCCTTAAGAATACTAATCCCTTTTTTAGGGCATCAATAGTCTTATCTATTTCTTCTTTTGTATTTTCTGGTGAGAAAGAAAATCTTATTGCTCCCTCAACCTCTTTCTTAGTCAGATTCATAGCTTCTAAAACATGACTTCCTATAACTCCGCCCTTAGATTTAGAAGTACAAGCTGAACCTGTAGATACAAAGATATTAGCATCTTCTAGTAAATGTAGCAATACTTCTCCTCTAATTCCTCTAAATGAAACATTTAAAATATATGGAGAGAACTTATCATTCATTGGACTATTTATTCTAATATCATCTATTTCAGAAAATCTCTTTATCATATATTCTTTTAATTCACTAACCTTTTTATAGTTCATATCCATATTATTAATAATATCTTTAGCAGCAACTGTTAATCCCATTATTCCATGTATATTTTCAGTTCCAGCTCTTAGGCCTCTTTCTTGAGTGCCACCATGAATATGAGGTACTATACTCATCCCTTTAGCTAAATAGCAAAATCCAACACCCTTAGGTCCATGAATTTTATGTGCACTAACTGTTAATGCATCTATCTTCATTTTCTTAACATCTATAGGAAATTTACCATACCCTTGAACTCCATCTACATGGAACTTTGCTCTATTACTTATAGCCTTTATAGTTTCACCTATTTCTTTTAAATTCTGTATGCTTCCAACTTCATTGTTAACAAACATAACTGAAACTAAAACAGTATCTTTAGTAATAGCTTCTCTTAGTTCTTCAATATCAATTTCTCCAAATTCATTAACAGAAAGATATGTAACTCTTACTCCTGATTTTTCAAGGGCTTCAACAGTATTTTTTATTGAACTATGTTCAAAAGGAGTTGTAATTAAATGTGTTCCTGGCTTTACTAATCCTTTAATTATAAAGTTGTTTCCTTCACTTCCCCCTGAAGTGAAATATATTTCATCATTGCTACAATTTATTGTTTTTGCAATTACTTCTCTACATTCATCTAGTTTTTTTTCTGATTCCATACCTAGCTTGTGTGAAGATGATGGATTAGCGTAATATTTTTTCATTCCATCACATATTGCCTGAATAACTTCTTCTTTTGGCTTAGTAGTAGCTGCATTATCTAAATAAATTTCCATACTTCTCACCTCTTCTACTAAATTTAGTATTATCTATATTTCTACAAGTAATACCTTAGTATAATATATAACTCCTTTTTACATCAAGCTTAAATTTACGCATTGTAATTATTTGGTAATAGATGTATAATTAATTTTAGATTCTTAATAATGAGGTGTTTTATATGAAAATGTATGAATATAAAGTTGAACATATTTCATTTGATTTAAAAACAACTTTCAATGAAGAAGAAAGAGAAAGGCAAGTTTTAGAAAAACTAAATTCATTAGGTAGAGAAGGTTGGGAGCTTTGTGCTGCTGATAAAGATCACTTCTACTTAAAAAAAGAAATCTAGCCATTACATTTCCTATAAATATATAAATAAAAAAAGAAGATATTTACCTCCATGTAAAATACCTTCTTTTTTTGTTTATTCCATTGCTATAAATTCTACTTTTTCTACTTTTTCTATTTCACCTATTCCATCCATTAATGAGGTAATGTCACCCTCTAAGTTACTTATATCTATAGTTAAGCTTATATACGCATACCCATTAAGAGGTATACCTTGATTAATAGTAAGTATATTTCCCCCTTGACCTGAAATGAAGTTTAATATTTTAGATAGGATTCCTCTACCATCAATTATCATTATATTGAATGTAGCTTTCCTCCCCTGAGGACTTTCAGAAAACTCATAAATATAATCCTTGTATTTATAATATACACTTCTGCTAATTCCAGCCATCTTGGTAGCTTCTGTTACTTCCTTAACTTTTCCTTCTTTTATAAGCTTCTTAGCATTTAGCACCTTTTCATATATCTCAGGTAAAACCCTCTTATGAATTACAAAATAATTTCCATCCACTATTTATCACCCTCTATTATTATTGCACCATTTTTATCTATAGAAAGTTCATGAATAGCCCAATTTAAGGACTTTACCTCTAAAAACTTCTCCATATGGCTTTTAAATTTGTCATTTTCATCAGAAATCATTGCCATTATAGTTGGACCTGCCCCGCTTAAATATGTTGCTAAAGCACCCAATCTATTTGATTCCTCTTTTACTTCATAAAAGCCTCTTATTAACTTACTCCTATAATTTTCATGAAAAGCATCCCTACATGCATACTTTAATAAATCATAATTTCCGTTAGTTAATGCAGTTACCATTAGAGATGCTCTACTCACATTATATACCCCATCTTTTAAGGATATTTCCTTAGGTAAAACTACTCTAGCATCCTTAGTTGAAAGTCTAAAATCAGGTATTATAGGAACGAACTTAATATGTTCTTGAACCTTCACCTTATCATAGTATACCCTACCATCTTCCATTATAGCAACTACCATTCCACCTAAAACAGCAGGTGCAACGTTATCAGGATGTCCTTCTATTTCTACAGCCATTTGTAATATCTCATCTTTAGAAAACTTGTTTCCCATTATTGCATTTGCACCAATAAGACCTGCAACTATGCAACTAGAACTACTTCCCAAGCCTCTAGAAATAGGAATATCTTGCTTAATTGTACTTATTTCTAAACCTTTTAGATTATATTTTCCTTTATTAAAGCAAAGCATCATAGCTTCATAAACTACATTATTTTCATTGCAAAATTCTTCTGGCACTCCATTAAACTTTAAACCACTCTCTATTTCTTCAAATCCAAATTCATTATATAATTCCACTGCAATTCCTATAGAATCAAATCCTGGTCCCATATTGGCGGATGTTGCAGGTACTCTTACCCTAATCATTCTTATCCCCTCTACTTTAAGAAAGATAATAAGGCATCTAACATTTCATCCTTATCCCAAACTTCATTATGAAGAATTTCTTTCTTATCTAAACCTTTTAAATTTTTAGGTATATCTACATTTGTTGCTTTGTTTAATTCATTTAAAACGCCAAAATCATCTACGTTACTTATATCTATACCTAATGCATTACAAATACTAACTGGGAATTTATAAGGACTAGCAGTTGAAGCAATTAAAACTTCTCTGTCATCCCCTGTTTCATTCTTATATTTTTCCCAAACAGTCTTCCCTACAGCAGTATGAGTATCCATTAGATAATTTTCTTTTTCATATACATTCTTAATTGTGTTATGAACTTCTTCTTCTGTAGCAAAGTTTCCATAAAATTCTTTTAAGAATTCTCTAACTTTTGAAGATACTTCATATACTCCATTGGCCATAAGTCCGTCCATTAATGCTTTTATTTCTTCTCCATCTCTTCCACTGCCTTCATATAGTAATCTTTCTAAATTTGAAGATACTAAAATATCCATTGAAGGAGATTGGGTTAAAATAAGCTCTCTTCTCTTATCATAAACACCAGTTTGGAAAAAGTCTGTTAAAACCTTATTTTCATTAGATGCACATATAAACTTATTTATTGGTAATCCCATTTTCTTCCCGTAGTAAGAAGCTAATATATTTCCAAAGTTTCCTGTAGGTACTACTACATTTATTTCCTCATCCTCTTTAATCTTACCTTGTTCTATTAGCTTAAAATATCCATAGAAATAATAAACAATTTGAGGAACTAATCTTCCTATATTTATAGAGTTAGCTGAAGATAAGATATATCCATTCTTTTTTAATTCTTCTTTTAATCTTTCATCTCCAAATATCTTTTTTACCCCAGTCTGCGCATTATCAAAGTTACCCTTTATTCCAAATACTTTTACATTATCCCCTTCTTGTGTTGCCATTTGTCTCTCCTGAATAGCACTCACACCATTTTTAGGATAATAAACAACTACCTTAAATCCATCTACACTACTAAAACCTTCTAAAGCAGCCTTACCAGTATCCCCTGAAGTAGCTGTTAAAATCACTATTTCCTCATCTACTCCTAGAGAGTTCTTTGCTCTTTTCATTATTTGTGGAAGAAATAGTAATGCTGCATCCTTAAAAGCACAAGTTGGTCCATGATAAAGTTCAAGATAATTCTTATTTAACTCTGGCTTAAATCTATTATTGTAAGCCTCATCAATAGCTCCCCTCAACTCATTTTCATCTATATCTGTAAAGAATTCTTTTATTATTTTAAAAGCCAATTCTTCATAAGATAAGCCCTTGTCCTTTTTTAGAGTTTCATATAAATTAGGAAATGAATCTGGAACGAATAGCCCTCCGTCCTTTGCAATCCCTCTTATAATACCTTCTGCAGATTTCACGTCTCTTTCTAGCCCTCTTGTACTTTGAAATTTCATTTAATCACCCCAAATATTTTTTCATTTTTTGTCACACGTTCCTTTTATAGTATAATATCATGTAGCTATTTTGAATACAAGTGTATGTAAATGATATACAAAAAGTTTTTCCCAATATTAACTAACACAAAAATAAGAATTCTTATAAAAGAACTCTTCTGTAGATAAAAGTATACTCAATAATTTTTTGTATGTTTCTAATTTAAATTTAGTTTTTGATTTGATTCAAATTTATCCTTTAAATTATTAAATAATATATTATGTCTATATCCATCTAATATATTATCTAAAGTCTCTTCTTTAACTCTATCGAATAGGTTAAAAATTCTTTTGGCTTTGTTGCATTGATTATAAACTTTCCAATAACCACAAGCTAAACACTTTTTATCAGAGCAAGTCATAAAATCTTTAACATCATCCAATGGAAACCCTAAAAAAATTCCTAATTCATGTGGACAATTATATAGTTCATATCTTTCTTGTAAAGTTTCTAATGCTTCTTCTACAGAAAATTTATTGGGATATCCTAAAGACATAAGAAAGTTTTTATTTTTAGGAATATTTATAAATGTTTCTAATAATTCAAAATCATATATTAAAATTACTAAAGACTTTTCTGACTCTCTTAACTTTATAAACTTTATTCTTAAACTTTCTAAATAATCTTCACCATATTTGTTCCATAATTCATAAGTATTTTTATTATTACTCTTAGACAAATTTAAGGTTATTGAAGGCTTTAATCTAGCACTTATTAAAGAAACATTATAAGCAATAAGTATTTCTATATATTCTTTATCATTTAAATTATTTAGTAATTTATTGAAATTGTTTAGTTTATCAGTCATTTTCTTCCTCCGTAAAAATTATACCTTTGCAATTTGTTTACCATAATTAATACATTCAGTTTCATTATCTCCTTCTGGAGAATAATTTATTATTACTAGATCTAAAGATACAGTGACTCACGGTTCTTCAACTCTTTCTCCCTAGTTTCTCATCCATTGACCATTTCCCAATCCATAACAACCATCTAACATTATCTAATAATAACTTTGATTTATATCATATAAAAATTTTATACTTTTCTATGACTAAAAAAGAGACTGCTTAAGCAATCTCTTTTTTAATATTTATTAACTTTTTTCTCTTAAAGCCCTAATAATACTAATGCTCCCTTTATAGAAAAATTATGCTTTTTCACAAAGTCTTTTACATTTTCCTTTTTTACCTTTAGAACTTCAATCTCCTCATTTTCCTCTAAATTATCCTTAGTTATCTCTCCTTCTACTATCATTTTCACAACAGCAGTAGTCTCATCAGTAATCCCAACAGATGAATAGCTTGGTTTTAATATTAGTTCATAACTCTTGCACTTTAATCCTGTTTCCTCAAATAATTCTCTTCTAGCTGCTTCTTCAATTGTTTCACCTGGATCAACAATTCCAGCTGGTAATTCATATAAATAATCATCTATAACTGGTCTATATTGTTTTAAAATTATAACCTCTTCATTCTCAGTTATAGGAAGTATCATAACTCCATCACACTTAGAATGATCTTTTGTAACACAGATTAGGTCTTCCTTTTTACGTCTACTTACCATAAAATAATCTTTAATGTTTCCAACCTTATTAATGAGTTTAAGCTTATACATATTTAAATATTTTGTGTCTTCTAACTGTTCTATACTCTCTAATTTCATAACTAAAACACCTCTTCATTCATACACAGCTTTTTAAATCTACACTTTTTACACTTATTTAAAGAGTCACATTTTCTAAAGTACTCTTTATCCCTTGGTTGATTTAACTCTTTGTCTATTAAAAATGCATCTATAACATTTAAATCTAACCCTATTCTATGATTAATATTCGATAAATCATCTTCATTAAATGTATAATCTGCACTTTCTCCTAGTAATAAGTATTCTACTCTTCCTTTAATTTTATCTAAGGAAACATTATACTTTTCCATTACATATAGCACATAAACTAAAAGTTGCTCTCTATCATGCTCTCCTATTTTCCCTGTCTTCCAATCTGTTATAACATAATCCCCATCTTCATTAATATAAAGCATATCTATTAAAGCAAATACTTTTACACCATGTACAAATATATAATCAAAGTTACCTTCATCTACTTCTAATACTATAGACTTTTCCTTTAAAATATCTTTATAACTTTTTGAATTAAAAAATCCGTCTATACATAATTCTATTCTTCTTTTTACCTCGTTAACACTTTCCTCATCAAGTTTCTCACCATAATAATACTCTTGAAGCATTTCTCCTCTAGGATAGTCATCCCATAATCCATCCCTATACTTTTCTATACTTTCCTTTACTCCATGGTTTAAAACTTTCCTCATATACTCCTTTAAGTAATTAGGAGTTATATTTAAATTATGTTTATTTTTAATTGTTTTCTTTATAACATCATGAAGTTTATCTCCAAACATTAACCATATATTCGTTAACTTTTTTAATCTCCAAGCAATTTTTTGTTCATCTGTAGCATTATCTATCCACCCATTATGAGACCCATAATATGTATAATAATACTCCCTATAGCAATTCTCCATTACTTTCATCTTAGATATACTCCACGACTTTTCTGGATAGGTCTTTATTGTGTATCCACTTCCCAAAAGCTTATCATCCTCTCTACTTCATAAAGCTTTCTATTATACTTTGATCATTAATAAATAAACAAACTACAGTACCTATAAGAATTATTCCTACTATTATAGCTAATATTTTTGATATTGGATTTCCATAGTTTAAATCATATCCTATTCCAACTCTCTTTTGTATCATAATAGCTGGATCTTGCTTATTATAATAAAACAGTCCTATCTTATAGAATCTATCATCATCTCGGTAAATTATTTCTCCCTCATCTTTAACCTTTATGTTTTTTCCACCTTGACCAATATATATTAATATACCTACTCCTATAATGCCTATTAAGGCCGTTAATGCTCCAAATACACCTACAATTAATTTCATTTCTAATCCTTTTAACATGGCAATTTGCATAGCAAAAAACATTATTATTGTATCAAGTCCCATTACATATAAAAATACAGCGCCATATCTTCTAAACTTATTTTGCTGTTCCAATGTTCCCTTAGCAGTTCCACTATTTATTATTTTCTTGGAGCTTATTGTGTACCTATGAAGAAATATAAACATTATTGTCATTCCTATTTGAGTTAAAGGAAGAGATAATACCCCTAAGTACCCCTTTAATGTACCTTTAACAGCAAAACCATCAGCAATACCTTTTCCATTGAAATGTGTTGGAAAAGTATGTGGTAAATCCTTATAAAATACTACTGTCAAAAGTAAAGTTATTAAAATAATTATTCCGTATCCCCAATAATACTTTACTGATAAGGGTTCATTAGTTTTTATGTCTTTCTTTTTTATATTCATATCAACTACTAATATATTATTTCCACAAGAATTAAAATCAAATTTTCTTTTTAATTCCTTCATTTCTTTCCATGAAAAATAATAAATAGTATAATTAGTTCCCAGAAATATTATAATTCCCAAAAATAACAAAAAAGCCTTATCATATATATACATTATAGAAAATAAAATAGAGCATAAAATAATCATTGTAACTAAATATCTTTTTCTATACCTTTTCTTAATATAATTTATTTCATCTAAATTCTTATATTCTTCTGGAACTCTAATTCCATATATTATTCCGTTATTAGAAAACTTCTCAACAAAAAGCCCTTGAAAAAACAACATACCTACTACTAAAATTAAAGTTAAATATCCTATAAATAAATCCATCAATATCACCACCCTAAGAATTAAACTTCTTAAATAATTCTTCTATGTTTTTCTTCGCTTCTTCTTCACTTATTCCTCTATTTATACATTGAGCCACCATTAGCTCCATATCCTTTTCCATATTTCTTATAAACTTTCTATTACTATCATCTAAAGAAAAGGAAATTACTGCACCCTTTCTTCTATCCATCCTTACATATCCATCTTCCTTTAAAAGCGCATAACTTTTATTTACTGTATGCATATTAACTCCAATTTCTTCTGCTAAAGCCCTAACTGAAGGAAGTTCATCTCCCTCTACTATTTCTCCTTTAGCTATTCCCTTAATTACTTCATTTCTTATTTGAAGATAAATAGGTTCTTCTGACTCTAAATCGATTCTTAGAAACATTTTTTCACCACCCTAACTTCTGTTATATTCATTGTATAACAGACCTTAATGCAATTCAATATTGATAATACCTTTTATTATCTTCACCTTAAATAAAATCCTACTTTTTCATTTTTTGTTAATAAATTAACAAAAGTGTATTGCAAATTTTATATATCGTGCTAAAATTAAAATCGTCGGTATTCTTTTTTAGGAAACTGAACATTAAATCTATACTTACTATTTGCCGAATTATATCCAAAAGGAATAAGAACGGGGGAATAAAAATGGAAAGATCTTGTGTAAATAAAAAATTTGGAACTAGACAATTAGTCGTCATTGGTATGCTTTCAGGAATATCAATGTTTATGGGACTTACAGGTTTTGGTATGATCCCAACACCTTGGATGAAAATTACTATTCAACATTTGCCTGTAATAATTGGTGGTATTGTTGAAGGGCCTATTGTTGGTGGAATTGTTGGCTTAATATTTGGTCTATTTTCTATGTATCTAAATATGACTCAACCAGTACTTTTATCACCAATATTTATGAATCCAATAATAGCAATAATTCCAAGGGTTTTAATTGGTATTGTGTCTTATTATGTTTTCAAAGTAATGAAAGAAAGGTTTAATAAAGAAAAGTTAGGTCTAATTCTATCTGCTATAGCTGGTACAATTACCAATACAGCTGGTGTTTTAGGATTAACATATATACTTGCTATGGAACAGTTTGCAGCTTTGAAAGAAATTAGTTCAACAGCTGTTGCAGGTGCACTAGGAACTATTGCAATATCTAACGGAATTCCTGAATGTATAGTAGCCGTTATGATTGTGGTACCTGTATGTTTAGCTTTATTTAAATTAAATAAAAGAAGATAATTTGATAATGGTTATAACAAGTAGTATAGATTTTATTAATTAACTTACAATTGTTTTTAAATGTTATATAAAGTAAAAAAAAGTTTGTGGATACTTAACCACAAACTTTTTTTAACGTCTAAGAAAGTATAAAAATTTTTGAGCGAAAAAGCCTTATGGATATAGAACTTTGAATGATGAAAATATGTTAAGACGTTAAAAATAAAAATTATAGTGCCTTCACAGAACACCAAAAGCAAGTTTTGAAACCTATTGTATGGCTAAAAAACGTAAATTAGATATATTATATCCAACTTTTGTACAAGTATAGTTTGTACTTTTTTCCTCCTTTGCCTCTCACTTCATAGTTTATATAACTCTACTCTGCACACAATAATATTGCAAAGCAAATAAAGCTTAGCAAAAAAAATTATTCAATAGAGGAGGAATTTATTATGGCAAACTTAGTTCCAGACGCAAAACAAGGATTATCAAACTTCAAAAATGAAGTTGCAGGTGCAATGGGTGTTCCATTCACAGATTACAATGGAAACTTAACTTCAAAGCAATGCGGTAGCGTTGGTGGAGAAATGGTTAAGAGAATGGTTCAACAATACGAACAAGGGTTAAAATAATTAACCAAAAATAAAACTAAAAAAAGGGATTACGGATTATCCGTAATCTTTTTTTAACGTATATAAAAGTATAATGCTACCACAGAACACCAAAAGCAAGTTTTGAGTCTGTGGTATGACTAAAAAAGTATTTTTTATATTGTCCACTTTTGTTCTACTTCAGTTAACATACCCTCAATTGAATACTCTCTAACATTCATATCTATTTCTTTTTGTAAAAGCTTTGAGATCAATTCATCTTTTTCATCTTGAAACATTGCACTATTCCTTATTTTTTCAATAAATTCATCTAAATCGTATATTTGAGCTTCACCTTCGTATACTCCAGCCATTATACCAGAGTCCTCCATGTCCCTTTCTTGTGTCATATCAAAATAAGAATATTTTCCTTCATGAGCTATAGACAGTATTCTTTCTAAATAATTAGTAGTTATGTAACCACGTGCATCAGAAAGCTCCACAAAACCAGTTACATCACCAGAAGGAGCAACAACTATATAATTATTGAAAGGCGTAATGTAATCCATAATAAAACCTCCTCAAGCAAAGATAATAGGGATAAAAAAGATAAAAGAGATAAGGTTACCTTCATATTAACCTTTTTCTCTTTATTATCTCTTTTATCTTACTTTTATTTTTTGCCTAAAGGAGGTTTTGTATACAAGCTATTTTTCCCTTGTATAAAGTGTTAATTCATTGTTTTGTCCGTCTACTACTACTGTTGAGCCATAGTAAACATCACCTTTTATAATTCTTCTAGCTAAGTTATTTTCAAGGGTATTTTGGATATATCTCTTAAGTGGTCTTGCTCCATATATAGGGTCATATCCTTCTTTAGCTAGAACGCTTTTAGCTTCTTCTGTTACTTCTAATTTTATATTCTTATCTACAAGTCTTGCTCTTACTTCATCTAAGAATATATCAATTATCTTTTTAATTCCTTCTTCAGATAAAGGCTTAAACATAATAATATCATCAACTCTGTTTAAGAATTCTGGTTTAAATTTATTTCTTAAAGAAGCCATAACTAAATTCTTAGCTTCTCCAGTTACTTCTTCACCTTGATTTTCTAATAAATATTGAGAACCAATATTTGAAGTCATTATTATAATTGTATTTTTAAAATCTACAGTCTTACCTTTATTATCTGTTAATCTACCATCATCTAAAATTTGAAGGAACATATTAAATACATCTTCATGTGCCTTTTCAATTTCATCAAATAATATTACACTATATGGTTTTCTTCTAACAGCTTCTGTTAGTTGACCACCTTGTTCATATCCAACATATCCTGGAGGCGCACCAACTAATCTAGATACAGCATGTTTCTCCATATATTCAGACATATCAATTCTTATCATAGCATCTTCACTATCAAACATAGTTCTAGCTAAAGTTTTAGCTAATTCTGTTTTACCTACACCTGTTGGTCCTAAGAAGATAAATGAACCAATTGGCTTATTTACATCTTTAAGTCCTGCTCTTGCTCTTAATATAGCATTAGATACTGCTTCAACTGCTGCATCTTGACCTATAACTCTTCTTTGTAGTTCAGAGTCTAATCTTAACAACTTTTCTCTTTCTCCCTCAAGAAGATTACTTACAGGAATTCCAGTCCATTTTGAAAGAACTTCAGAAATTTCTTCTTCCGTAACTTCTTCTTTTAATAATGCACCTTCATAGTTTTCCTTAACTTCATATTCCTTAGCTTTTATTTCTTCTTCTATCTTAGGAATAACAGAATATCTAATTTCGGCAACCTTATTATAATCATATTCTCTTTCATATCTTTCAAGATCTCCACGTGCTTCATCAAGTTTAGTCTTTAAGTCTTTTAAAGATGTTATATGCTCTTTTTCTTTCTCATATTTAGCTGTCATTTCATCATTCTTTTCTTTTAATTCAGCTAACTCCTTAGTTAAAGCTTCTAATCTCTTTTTAGAGCCTTCATCTTTTTCTTTTTCTAGAGCTTCTTTTTCAATTTCTAACTGGAATACTTTTCTTCTTATAACATCTAACTCAGTTGGTAAAGAATCAATTTCTGACCTTATCATAGAACCTGCTTCATCAATTAAATCTATAGCCTTATCTGGTAAATATCTATCTTGAATATATCTATTAGATAGTTTCGCAGCTGCAACTATAGCTGAATCATGAATTCTAATTCCATGGTGAATTTCAAATTTTTCTTTTAATCCTCTTAATATTGAAATTGTATCATCTACTGATGGTTCATCAACAATAACAGGTTGGAATCTTCTTTCAAGAGCCTTATCTTTTTCGATGTATTGTCTATATTCATCAAAAGTTGTAGCACCAATACAATGAAGTTCACCTCTTGCAAGTAAAGGCTTAATTAAGTTACCTGCATCCATTGCTCCATCTGTTTTACCAGCACCAACTATTGTATGGATTTCATCTATGAATAAAATTATTCTACCTTCACTATTTTGTACTTCCTTTAAAACAGCCTTTAATCTTTCTTCAAATTCTCCTCTATATTTTGCACCAGCAATTAAAGAACCCATATCCAATGAGAAAATAATCTTATCCTTTAATCCTTCTGGAACATCTCCTCTTACTATTCTTTCAGCTAACCCTTCTACAATAGCAGTTTTACCTACACCAGGTTCACCAATCAACACTGGATTATTTTTAGTTCTTCTTGAAAGAATTCTAACTGTCCTTCTAATTTCTTCATCTCTTCCTATAACAGGGTCTAATTTATGCTTTTTAGCTAAATCCACTAAATTTGTACCATATTTAGCTAGAGCATCATAAGTTCCTTCTGGATCATTAGTTTCAACTCTTTGACTTCCTCTTACTTCTGTTAAAACTTGCATAAAGTTTTTTTCGTTAATATTATAAGATTTTAATATATCTCCTACTGGTCCTGACTTTTCCTTATCTAGTATAGCTAACATTAAATGTTCAACACTTATATAGGAATCTTCAAACTTTTTAGCAAGTTCTTCTGCTTTTATTAAAACTTCTTCAACTTTTCTAGTTATATATACACCTGAATTATTAGCACCCTCACCTAAGACTTTAGGCATAGTATCTAAAGTTCTATTTAATGTACTTTTTAATCCTCTTACATCAACATTCATCTTTGTTAGAATATTAGGAATTAATCCATCATCTTGTTCCACAAGAGCAGCAAAAAGATGTATTACTTCTATTTGTTGATGATTATATTTAACAGCAATTAAATTAGCATCATTTAATGCTTGTTGAACTCTTATTGTCATTTTATCAACATTCATAAATCTTTCCTCCTTTAATGTCCTTTTAATATTCTTTTCTATATTCTTATAATAATACAAAAGTCAAAGAAAGTCAAAGTAATATTTTAATTTTTTTGATCTTTTTGATATAATTTTATTAATTACAATTTTTATGAGGTGAAGCTTATGAGGAAAGAGTATGTTACATATAACTCGGACCTGCCAATACAAATTACTTATGCAACAATTAAAGAATATCCCCTTCATTGGCATAACACTATTGAGATAGTGTATGTATTAAAGGGCAAAATAAATATTTCTATAGACACAGATAACTTTGAACTTTATGAAAATGAACTTGAAATAATAAATGTTGATGAATCTCATAGACTTTATTCTGACGAGGATAATAAGATACTTCTATTTCATATAGACCAAAGTTTCTTTGAAAAATACTATAAAGATATTAAAAACATTTATTTTTATACCAATACATCTGATTTAGGAGCACAAGAGGGGGAAGAATACATTGTATTTAGAACCTTACTTGCAAAATTACTTTGTGAGTCAGTTCAGAAGGTTGAAAATTATGATGAAGAGATAGAATCTATTTTAATAGATTTACTTTTCCACCTAATCAATAATTTTCACTACTTGATTTATGATCAAGAAGAACTAAAAGATAACAAAGAGCAACTTGAAAGATATCATAGAATTTCAAAATATATTTTTAATAACTACAATAATAATATTACTCTTCAAGCTATTGCTAAAAAAGAGTTTTTAAGCCCCCACTATCTTTCACATGAAATAAAAAATGTAACTGGATATAGCTTTACTGACCTTATAAACCTAACTAGAGTTGAAGAATCAGTTAAGCTACTTTTAGATACAGATATGAGTATATATGAAATTTCTGAAGAGGTTGGATTTTCACATACTAGGTACTTTAATAAGCACTTTAAAAGCTATTATAACTGTACCCCTCTTCAATTTAGAAGAAAAAATAAGTTTGATGAAGCTACTTTAGAAAAAATGAAGGACATTACCCTTATTCCACTTGAAGATTCTATTGATATTTTATCTACTTATTTAGAAAACTATGAAAGATTTAATTACGAAAATAAACTTTGGACTATTGATGTAGACATAAATAACAACATCGAAAAATATAGTGATAAATTTAGGGAAATTATTAGCCTTGGAGATATTTTTGATTTAATGATTGAAGATAATAAGGATATTCTTGAATCTCTTCAAAATGAAATTCATTTTGAATACGGAAGGATAGAATATTTCTTCCATAATAATATGGGAATATTTAAGAGTAGTGACTTTATAAATTGGAACAGAGTTAAAACTGTATTAGAGTTTATGGCATCAATTGAACTGAAGCCTCTTATAGTTATCGATAATTATGATTTTGAAATAGAAGACTATATTCATACTATAGAAAGCTTTTATTCTTATTTCTCAGAAATAGAATACTATTATTTATCTGATGTAAAGTTTCAATTAAACTCAACTCTTTCTTTAGAAAGAAAAGAAGAGTTAAGAAAATATTTTAATAATAGTAAATTCAATTTGCTAGAAAAAGAGTTTATTCCTTTTAAAGAATTAAACCCTATTTATGATACAGCATATATGCTACCTTATATAATCCATAGTAGTATATTTACCCATAAAGATTTAAGTTTTCTTAGAGCTTTTGATGTTATTGAAAAAGAAATTTACTTAAATAATGAAGTTTTTATAGGGGCATCGGGAATAATTAATGATATGGATATACGTAAACCTTCCTACTATGCATATTATTTACTAAGCAAATTAAGTGGAAATGTTGTAGCAAAGGATGATGGATATATAGTAACTAAAGATAAAGATACATATAGTATTCTTTTATATACCTATAATGAAAACATAGATGAATTATTTAAAAACAGTTCAAAATTAAAGTCTACTGAAAGAAAAATTTCTTTAAACTTATTTAATGTACCTAGTGACTCTAGAATAACCTTTTATGAAATAAATCAAAAGATAGGTTCTTCATATGACTACTGGGTATCTATGGGTAAACCCGAGAGACTAAACAAAGAAGAAATGGAAATACTTTCAAAAGCATCTTTCCCAAAAATTGAATTTAAGTATGCTAAAAAGAGTCCTGTTTTAAATATAATAACTAAACTAAAAGGATATGGAGCAACACTTATATTAATTAAACCAACAAAAAAATAATGAAAGTTAATTAAGATAATAAGACTAATCAAGATAATGAAAATTAATCAGAATAATAAGAATAATCAAGATAAGGATAGAACTTGTACAAAAAGTTTTTTATCTCTGTTATCTCTCTTATCTTTTTTATCTCTGTCACCTCTTTTATCTTTTTTAACTAATAAAAGGGCATTCTTTCCGAATGCCCCCTTTTTAATTTATATACTTTTTTCCTTGCTCATTGCTAATGTAAAATATTTAATTGCATCTCTAACTTCGCCTAATTTATAGTACATATTAGCCATTTCTAAATATCTATCATGTCTTTCTTTTTTAGTACCAAATTTAAACAATGAATCTAATGCCAAATTCATATATCTTTCTGACTCTCTATATCTATTTTCTTTTTGTAAAACTTTTCCCTTTAAAGAATAAGCCTTTTCAATTAACCTAATATTATCCGTCTCTATTGCTAAGTCTAAAGACTCATCAGACAAATCATATGCTTTTTCATACTCCTCATTACTAAGAAAAACATTTATGCATTCACTTAAAAATTCAACATACTTTTCTTTGTTATGCTTAGGAAATAGCTTAATTCCCTCTTCAATTTCTTCTATAGCTTTCTTTCTATTACCTGCAGTAAAATATGCTTCCCCATAATCCCCTTTTGAAGTTGCAACTAAGATAGGATTATCCTTTTGACATTGAAAAGCTTTTTCTATGTACTCCTCTGCTTCACTATGACCTAACTTTATGCAGATCAAAGCATAGGCATGATATATTTTCCCTTTATTTATATCATCTTTTATACTATTAATATATTTTATTGCTTCACATAAGAATTTGTAAGCTTTTTCATAATTATTTAGCTTCCAATAACAAATTCCTTCATTGTATGCAATAAAGGCATATGTACTTTTTTCTTTAATTCCCTTTTCGGAAATAATCTCTCTAAGCCTACCATAATAAGTTATTGCCTCAGTATACTCTCTATTTTGGAATAGATATTGTGCCATATCTCTAAAATAAGTTACTGTATTGCTTTCTGTATTGGTTCTTTGATATAGGTCATAGTATTGTGAAATTATTAGTTGAATTTTCTCCCACTTATTTTCTTCTAAATAATAAGAGAAAACTATATGTATTAATTCAAAGGCTAAGTCATAATATTCATACTCAATTGCATACTCTAGATTATGTCTTATATTATCCTCATATATCAAATCTTTTTTCTTAGATTTCTTTATCAAATTAAGATTGTTTAATATTTGTTCGTATACATCTTGAATTAAATAATCAAAATCCACCCCAATTTTATCCGCCACATACTTTATAATTTCACTATCTGCTTTCACCTTACCATTTTCAATACAGCTCATTTTAGAAATAGAAATTTTATCTCCACAAAGTTCCTTTAGAGTTATTCCCTTATAAATCCTTGATCTTTTAATTTTTTCCCCAGTAGATAATATCTCCATTTTAATCACCCATTTAATATTAGTTTTGTAATATACCTAATTCTTTAAATATGCTAACCCCTTCATCAAGATATTTAGCTGCTTGAGTATCATTCTTATGATCTATATAGAACTTCCCAACCATTATTGCTAACTCTCCTGCTCTTCTTAATTTATCTGTATTTTTAGAAAGCTTGTACGTATTAACTAAAACATCTTCAGCTTCACTAAGCTCATCTTTTATTGTATGAACTCTATATTTTATTAAGTTGCATTCGATTCGTCCATCTATATCATCATCTTTTAACCTGTGATATATTTCTTCTAATTGCATTTCACATTTATCTATTTCTTTTATCTTAAGATAATTTTTACATATGTTAATTAATGTCTCTATTAAGCTGTCATCATTATTTCTAGTCTTAATTTCTCTAGCCATTTCATAGTGCTTAAAGGATTCTTCAATGTTTTCAAAGTTATAAAATAATTTTCCCAAGTTATTTTCTATATCAGAAACACTCTTAAGATCATTTATTTCATGATATACCTCTAATGTTTTTGTAGAATACTTTATAGCATTGTTTAAGTCGCCTCTTCTATTATATTCTTCTGATAAAAGTAGAAGTGTTTTTGCGTACTCTTTCTTATTATGAATTTGGTCAAATTTTTCTTTTGCTAAAAAGGCATAATCCATTGCTTGTCCCAAGTCTTCAATAATATAGTAAGTTCTTGACATGTTGTAGTATATTTCTCCAAGTAAAAAATCATTACCTATATTGTTATCTAAGTATACCTTTTCTGCTTGCTTTAGATAACTATTAGCAGAGTGATATGCATTTAACTCTAAAGTAATTTTTCCTAGTTTTAAAAATGTCCTAACAATCTCTTCGTATTCATTGTTTTTTATAAAAATTACATTAGATGATAAAAAGAACTGCTGTGCAACTGCAAGTTCACCTTTTGAAATATGAATCTCTGCTCTTAAGAATAATATCCTAGCTTTTCTGTACTCTAAATTATACCTTTCTGCATAATAAAGAGCATTTTCAATATATTTTTCCCCTGTAACATAGTCTCCACTTAAAATATACGATTCTGCGACTTGCTCATAATATGTACATATTTTTTCAGCTTGGCTCTCTTCTGACTCCATTAAATACTCCACTGTAGTATTCAAGCTATTAGCTAAATACTCTAATAAGTCCATAGAAGGATTAGAACGACCAGACTCTACAAGACTTATTTGACCTGGAGTAATTCTATCTTTTGCTAGATCTTTTAAAGTCATATTCAATTCTTTTCTTCTTCTTTTAATCTTTTCCCCTAATGATAGAATTTCCATATTGCACTCTTCCTTTTTAATAGTATTGATATTACGATATAAATAAATCAATTTTACATAAATTATACCATAAATTTGCAAAAGAAAACAACAACTTGTAATTTTATTAGAACTTTTTTCTTATTTTATTTGCTACTTTTTTAATAATTACTAAAAATTTATATAAATATATCTAATTTCTCTTACTATATTTATTCTTTTATTAAGATACAGGTAATCTTTGATTTATTTAAAATTTTGTCGAATATGCTTGAAGTAACTTCGAGACTTTTTATAAATAAAGAAGGTGGAGTGGATATTTATTTTACTTGTTCCGTCGCTAAGCTCCAAGTCACATCAAAACAAATATCCACCCCACTCGTACTAAAAGTAAAGAAAGAGAAGTTGTAAATCAACTTCTCTTTCTCATATTATTAATTAATAAAATCTATTATATCCCCATAGGATTCTTCAGCAAAATCTAATAACTTACATCCTGCTTTTTTAATCTGTTTTTGAGTTTTTCTATCAAGTTGAGGCATTACTATCATTCCAATAGTTGCTCCAACAGCTAATCCAGCTACCATTCCACTAATATATCTTCCCATATGTACACACCTCTTTAATAAAATAATATTTCTCATAATATAGGGTATGTACTTTAGTATATTTTAACCTATGCAATAATTCCCAACGCTTTTTTAGCTAATTTATCAGCAATGTCATTGTACTTATCACCACTGTGACCTTTTACCTTAACAAATCGTATATCAATCTTCTTCATATTATCTTGCATCTTTTCATGATAAAGTTGTGTTAATTCCTTATTTCTTTTCCAAGTACCTAAGGCCCAACATTCTACACCTTTATAGTCATATACTATAGTAACTTTTTCATATCCTTTATTTATAGCAAACTCTGTAGCTTTTAAAGATCCCAAAACTTCCCCTGCAACATTTCTTAATAAAGCAGAATCTTTATCATTTCCAACGCCACAATCTTCAAAAACTTCTTCTCCATTATCTATAGCTATAAATCCATAGGAATAATTCTCTTTCTCTAAAGAGAAGCTACCATCTACATAAATAACAAGTCCTGCATTATCTAGATCTAAAGCAACTTCCTCCTTATTTTCATTCTTTACTGTATTTTTTTTATTATTAACTGTTTTAGGCTTTCCTTCAGAATTTAAGGCTAAAAACTCTATTGCTTCCTTTTCAGTTTTAAAACTTTTATATACTGCTCCCTTACATCCTATTACTTCTTCTTTACATTCATCCCATGTTCTAACTATCATAGGAATTCCAGACTTACCTCTATATATTGAATAATATTTTGACATATTATTATTCCTTTCTATAACGTACTTAATTCTTCTACCACATTATAAAGCTTTTCTACATTCTTTGCACCAGTAAAGTTAGTAACATATTCTAAACCATTTTTAAGTACTAAAACAAGCTCATCCTTCCCTGCCCAATTTTCTTGAATAACCTTTGTTGGAACATCTGTTGCTATTCTATTTAAAGCAAAAAATACAACTGCAATTTCATCTATTTTCCCTATAAAAGGTATTTTATCAGGTATTAAATCTGTAGGAAAAATTACATAAGCTAAAGATGCAGAAACAACTAACTTTGTTTTTATTGGTACCCTACTATCTTTAAGCATTCTACAAATTAATGCAACAATATCAGGAACTACAAATATATAATCTGAAATCTTTTTTGCTCCATCAGGTAACTTTTCCTGAAGTTTATCTCTACCCAAAGTATAGTAATCTTCCACCTTATTTATAGGTTCCTCAACCTTTTCCTCATCTTCTGTAATTACTTCTGGTTCTTCTACTTTAATAATATTGCCCATTAAAGATATATTTATATTTTCTACTTCTGCATGAAGTGCTTGTCCTTTTATGTAAAGCGCTTTTAAATCTATATCTACATATGGAATATCCTTAAGCAACTTTTTAATATCTATTATAACCCTATCTTTTGTTGCATCTATTCCACTTATCTTTAATTGTCCTAATCCTATTTTTAACGCTAAACTTCTTATAGGCCTAAAGAATCCTAATTTCATAAGTTTTAACTTTGAAAACTTAGCAGTAACTATTGAATTCTCAACTTTTTCTATAGTTAACTGTCCTGCAAAATCAATAGAAACTCCTTTTTTAAAAGTTCCTTTTATATTAATAGCATTATCTATTATTGCTTCTTTTAATTCTAATCCTTCAACCTTTACAAACTCATTAATTATACTAAGTATATCTGATCCAACCAATTGGGCTTGTACACCTGAAATTTTCATATAATATTTCCTCCAATATTACTAATCTTTTTATATTTTACCCTTTATTTCATCACTTGTAAAATAACTTTCCTTCTTTAATACATACCATAACTTACATTGGTAAATGTTATGATTTTAATTAGACATACTATTCAAAATATTTATAATAAATAATATAAACTCGTCTGGAGGTATCTATGAATAAACAAAAGAAAAATTATATTTTAATTCCAATAATAACCTCAATTTTATCGTTATGTATACTACTATTCTCATCTTTAAACCTTAATGTAAAAAATAATAAATCCTACAATACTTTTAAAAATGATTTAGAATCAAATAAAGTATTAAAAGTTACTTTGAGTACTAGTCCATATATGACGATTTATTTAAAAGATGGGACAAGCTATACAACTGATAATCCTAATAGTCCTAATTTAAGGGAAGAACTATTAAGTAAAGATATTTCTATAAATGAAAACAATAATATAAATATTACAAAAACCTTTGCTGGACTTTTATTACTAGGTTCAATAATAACGCTAGTTTTTATGAGTACAAATAAATCTAAAGGAATGTCCTCTGCTACATCAATAGAGTTAACAGACTTTAGTGAAGATAATAGCAAAACTCTAAACTTTAAAGATGTTGCTGGAAATGAGGAAGCAAAAGAAAGTTTAAAGGAAATAGTTGATTTTCTTTCTAATCCTGAAAAATATAAAAGCTATGGCGCAAGAATGCCTAAAGGGGTTATTCTTTATGGTGATCCTGGTACAGGAAAAACCCTTCTTGCCAAAGCTGTTGCTGGTGAAGCTAAAGTACCTTTTTATGCCTTAAGTGGATCTGATTTCGTACAAGTATATGTAGGTGTTGGTGCTGCTAGAATTAGAAATTTATTTAAAAAAGCAAGAAGTCACGGAAAAGCAGTAATCTTCATAGATGAAATAGATGCTATAGGTAAAAATAGAGATGATGGTAAAACTGCTGGTGGAAATGATGAAAGGGATCAAACTCTTAATGCCCTCTTAACAGAAATGTCAGGCTTCGGTGAAAGTGAAGGTGTCATTGTAATGGCAGCTACAAATAGATTAGATATTTTAGACCAAGCCTTACTTAGACCTGGTAGATTCGATAGACATATTGAAGTATCTCTTCCAGATGTTTCAGCAAGAGAAAAAATAATAAATCTTCATTTGGATAACAAGCCTCATATGGATTTAAACATTAAAGATATTGCCAAAAAGACATCTTATTTTTCTGGTGCTAAGCTAGAAAATTTAATTAATGAAGCTGCAATACTTGCTGCTAAAGATAATTCTGAGTATATAACTGAAACTCATATAGATAAAGCATATTCAATAGTTCTAGCAGGACATGAAAAACTTGAAAGGTCACACTTAAAAGAATCTGACCTATTACTTACTTCTTATCATGAAGTTGGACATGCTTTAACATCACTATTAGTATTACCTGAAGATGAAGTTTCAAAGATATCTATAATTCCAACTACTAAAGGTGCTGGAGGATACACATTAACTATACCAGAAGATACCAATTACCAAAGAGCTGATTATTTAAAGAAAAAGATAATGGTTATGCTTGGTGGACGTGCAGCTGAAGAAATTATCTTTGGAAAAGAAAAAATAACAACTGGAGCTTCTAGTGATTTAACCAACGCCACTAACATTGCTATGGGAATGATTAGTGAATATGGAATGGGAGAAACCTTGGGCTTGTTAAAACTATCTTCCTTAGGATCAATGGCATCTGGATATAGCACAAAGGTTGTAGAAGAGTGTAAGGATTTAATTAACTCTTTATATGATGACACCTTAAAACTTCTAAATAATAATAAAGATTTATTAGAGCAGTTCTCCCTTGAACTTTTAGAAAAGGAAACCTTAAGAAAAGAAGAAATAGATATTTGGAAAAAGCTTTGCTGATGCAAAGCTTTTTTAGTTAATCAAGATAATTAGAATAATAAAGTTAAAAATAATTTTCTTTCAGAAAACTTCTAATTCCATACTCTTTTCATTCTATTCCAAAGCCTATTACTTCTTTCTCGAATTATTTTAGCATATTTATATATTTATATATTGTTATGTTTTTATATTTTTTTGCCATAAAAGAATTTCTCTTAGAAAAATTCTTTTATAAGATATCTTATTTATAAAAATAATATTATTTTTATTATTAATATTATTTTTATAATGTATAGTACTTATCCATCTTAATGCTCTTAATCTATTAATGACTATACCAAATAAAGAATAAAACTCTCATCCCTCCACTGCCTATTTATTTACTCCTTATCTTCTTACCTTTTTACCTTCTTACCTTTAAAAGTTCTTACCTTCTTTTCTTCATAAAAATAAAAGAAACTGCTTTCGCAGCTTCTTCATTCACTAATTTTTAATTTAACTTCTCTTTCATCTTTAAAGACTACACTATATATTTCAAAACCTTCTTTAGCTTCATAAATACTTACATTACTATAAACATAATCCCCCTCTCTACTACCTCCAATAACACTTATACCATCCTCTATCTCTCTTACTATAGAAAAATCTTCTACCAATTTGCTTCTAAGTCGTACATAACTTCCATCAATGCTATCTACTTCTATTCCAAACGGATTCTCATCAATTGTTTTATTATTTATATCTACCTTTAATTTAATCTTTTCTTTTGGATGAACATAAATTTCATCAAACTTCATAATTAATTCTTTTTTATCAAAAGGAATTTCCCCATTAAACTCCATATAGCCATATTGAATATCACTATTCATAGATTCACTACTTGTTACATACACCTCATTATCTTTATTAATTATTTTGCACTGTAAAAACATAAGGCTATCATAATAATTACTATCAAATTTGAATTTAAGAACTGTTCTAGTTTTACTTGTTTCAAACTTTACAAAATTTATAGTTCCAATATCTAGTTTTAATGGTTCTGCTTTGATCCCAAATTCCTTAATGTCTACATTAAAAGCTTCATCTAACTTTACCGGCACTATAAATGTTGAAATAGGCTCATAACTTGTTAAATATCCACCTTCTCCCTTTTTGTATACCTTAAATTCAAATGTTATCTCATATGGAAACACATTAAATGTAGTTTCAAAATAATTATCATTTATATTAAAAGTTCCTTGAGCAACTGACTCTTGATTTGATATAGGATAATCAGGTTTTACCATTATATCAACATCATACTTATCTATATCTTCAATTTCATAATTAACCCAAAGCCTTTTATAATCTCCTGATAAACTATTTAATTTAAATTTAATACCATTCTTTTCTTCAGAATAATTAATACTTTGTACTAATCCAGACTCCACAGCATTTTCAAAACCATCATCACCACCATTGAATCTAACTAATTCCACTAGCTTTTTAAATCCTGGTATTGAACTAAATGCTTCTGCTGCTGTAGCTGATATATTTACACTTGCAACAAAAATTATAAATAATGCAGCCATACTTTTTCCTACATTATATATACGTTTTTTCAACACTTCTTTTTTTCCTATCTTTATAGCTTTTTTAACCCTAAAGCTTAACTCTTCAGGAATTTCTATATTCTCATAATTTCTTTTTTCATCTTCAAAAATATTCTTACTCATAACTACCCTCCTTAAATTCTTTTCTAAGAAAATTAAGTGCTTTATGAAGTCTATTCTTCACAGTTGGAACAGATATCTCTAAAATTTCACTTACTTCATTTATGGTGTAGCCATGAAAGTATTTTAAAATGATCACAGTTTTTAAATCTTCAGGCAAGTTATCCACAGATTCTATTAATTCGCTGTTATTATCTTCTATTAATTCAACATTTTTAAATATTTTATCACAATAGACAATCCTTGAGCTTTTCCTTAAATAGTCCAGAGCTGTGTTAATTAATATTCTATTAATCCACTTTTCCAAGGCTTTCATATCCTTAAGCTTATTAATATTTTTATAAGCTTTAACTATAGAGTCTTGAAGAACATCTAAGGATTCATCTTTATTTTTAACATATATAAAAGCAAGCCTATATAGTTTATCGCTATTGAACTCTAAGTAGTTTTCTAATATCTTTTCTCTTTTTCTACTATTAAATATGGACATACTCATCCCCCTTATTAATGATTTTATCACAGCTACATTAGTAAGACGTACATTATTCATTTTTGTTTAATTATTAGGAAATTTTTTTATTAAACTTTAAGATAACATTTACATCTACAAAATATTTATCTTTTTGGAACTTTTTATTATATTTGCTATAAAATATTAAATAACAATATTGTAATAATTTTCTTTATATGATACTATATTGATATTATTTATTAAAACTTAGTAATAATTTATTAAGTATTTTCATTATTATTTAAGAATTAAATATTAAAGGGGGATTTATTATGAAAAAGAAATTACTTTGTGGAGTTTTAGCTTCTGCTATGGCTTTCTCAGTACTTGCAGGATGTGGAGGTAACTCTGAAGGTGGGGCTGACTCAGATGTTATAAAAATAGGAGGAATAGGACCTTTATCCGGTCCAAACTCAACTTACGGTATATCAGTTAAAGAAGGGGCAGATCTTTTAGCTGAAGAAATTAATGCAGCTGGCGGTATAAATGGTAAAAAAGTTGAATTCATTTTTGAGGACGATCAAAGTGATAATACTGTAGCTGCTTCAGCATTTAACAAATTAGTTGATAAAGATGGAGTTTGTGCAATTCTTGGAGGAGTTACATCTGGTACTACTTTAGCAATAGCACCTAATTCAACAAATAAAAAGATTCCTATGATTACACCTACTGGAACTGAACCAACAATAACTAATGTAGGTGGAGACTTTATGTTTAGAGGATGTTTTGTAGATTCATTCCAAGGTGAAATATTAGCTAAATACACTAAAGAAAAACTAGGAAAAACTACTGCTGCTGTTTTATATAATTCTTCTTCTGACTACTCAAAAGGAATTGCAAATGCATACAAAGAAACCTTAGAGAAAAATGGTGGACAAGTATTAGAATTCTTATCTTATGGTAATGATAAAGAAACTGACTTTAAAGCACAACTTACTAAAATAAAATCTGCTAATCCAGATGTTATTATATTACCTGATTACTACAACGTTGTTGGTTTAATAGCTAAACAAGCTAGAGATATGGGCATAACTTCTCAATTTCTAGGTGGAGACGGATGGGAATCTGAAGAATTAACTAAGATTGGTGGAACTGCTGTAGATGGTGCTATATACATTAATCACTACTATGCTGAAGATACTGATGAAAATGTAAAGAACTTTGTTGATTCTTATACTAAGAAATATAACAAAACTCCAGACTGTTTTGCTGCTCTTTCTTATGATACAGCTAAGATTTTAGTTAAAGCTATAGAAAAAGCAAATAGTACAGATGGAACTGCAATAAGAGATGCTTTAGCTGGAATGGAAATTAACAGCGTAACTGGAAATATCAAATTTAATGAAGAAAGATCAGCTGTTAAGAGCGCAGCTATTATAAAAATTAATGGAGACAAGAAGGAATTAGATGATAAGGTTAATCCTTAATATAATACTTAACTAAAGGAGGAGTTACTATGGAATTTTTACAACAATTGATTAATGGCTTAGCTTTAGGTAGCGTATATGCACTCCTAGCTTTAGGTTACACAATGGTATATGGAATAATTCAATTAATAAACTTTGCACATGGTGAAATATACATGATAGGAGCCTTTGCGGGCTTCTATTGTGCTACCACACTAAATTTACCACTAGTACCTACATTATTAGCTGCAATGGCCGCATCTGCACTAGCTGGTATTATAATTGAGAAAGTAGCATATAAGCCACTAAGAAACTCACCAAGAATAACATTACTTATTACTGCAATAGGTGTTTCGTTGTTATTACAAAATGGTATGAGAGTTTTAGTTGGTGCTAATCCAAAACCATTTCCAGACCTAATTAAAGCTGGTTACTTAGAAATAGGTGCACTTCATATAGAATGGAAGACACTACTTATGTTTGCTGTATCTGCAATCCTTGTACTTCTCCTTCAATTTATTGTTTTTAAAACTAAGGTTGGAAAGGCAATGAGAGCAGCTTCCTTTGATATAGAGGCCGCATCTTTGATGGGAATAAACGTTAATAATACAATATCACTAACTTTTGCTATTGGTTCTGCCCTAGCTGGTATCGCTGGTGTTCTAGTAGCAATATCCTATCCTAGCATAACTCCTTATATGGGTGTTATGCCTGGTCTTAAAGCCTTTGTTGCAGCAGTACTTGGAGGAATAGGAAGTATACCTGGTGCTTTACTAGGAGGATTATCTATTGGCTTATTAGAAACACTTTCAAAGGCATATATATCTACCACTTTTTCAGATGCAATAGTTTTTGGTATTCTAATTGTTATTTTATTAATTAAACCTTCTGGGTTACTTGGTAAGGTAACAAGAGAGAAAGTGTAGGTGATATAAATGAAAAAATTGTTAGAAAAAAAATCATTATTAATATTTGGTGCAATATTACTTGTTTACGGTATCCTATTTACCTTATTAAAAACAGGCGTAATAGGTGCTTACTATGAAGGAATTATTCTTTTAACGTTTATAAATATAATTTTAGCTGTATCACTTAATTTAATTGTAGGCTTCACTGGCCAACTTTGTTTAGGACATGCTGGTTTTATGGCCATAGGTGCTTATATTTCTGCAATTATAAGTACTAAAGCTAACTTACCTTTCTTCCTAGCAATTATAGTTGGTGCAATAGTATCTGCTTTCTTTGCTGCTTTGATTGGTTTTCCAACATTAAGGCTTACAGGAGACTATTTTGCAATTACTACATTAGCTTTCTGTGAAATTATTAGAGTAATAATTATGAATATTGATTATGTAGGTGGTGCCCGTGGATTTACAGGAATTCCTACCAAAACAACTATTTCAATAAGTTTCTGGGTTATGATACTTTCAGTAGTTATTATTTATAACATAATCCATTCATCTCAAGGACGTGCAATGCTAGCTGTACGTGAAAATGAAATTGCAGCTGAATCTATGGGAGTTAATGCTTTCAAATATAAAATGACTGCTTTTGTTATAGGAGCTTTCTTTGCTGGACTTGCTGGTGGATTATACGCTCATTATATGGGATACATTCAACCTACTTCCTTTGATTTTGTTAAATCAATTGATTACTTAACATTTGTAGTATTTGGAGGTATGGGATCTTTATCTGGTTCTATTATTTCTACAGGTATTTTAACATTCTTACCTGAGTTATTAAGAGGACTACAAGATTATAGAATGATTATTTACCCATTAGCACTTATAATCTTAATGATATTTAGACCTCAAGGGTTACTTGGCGACAAAGAATTATCATTAAAAATATTTAAATTAAAAAACAAAAAAGAAATTAGAGATATAGAAGCTGGAAAGGAGGCTTAAAATATGTTAGATGTAAAAGACCTATCTATAGAATTTGGTGGACTTAAAGCTGTTTCAGACTTTAACCTTTCAATAGAAGATAGACAAGTTGTTGGATTAATTGGACCTAACGGTGCTGGCAAAACTACTGTTTTCAATATGCTAACTGGAGTTTATGCTCCTACTAATGGCACTATTATATACCTTGGCGAAAATATTGAAGGTCTTAAACCGTATGATATTACTCAAAAGAAAATTTGTAGAACCTTTCAAAATATAAGACTATTTTCAAGCCTTTCTGTAATAGATAATGTAAAAATCAGCTTTAACTTTAGAATTAAATATAATCTATTTGATTCTATTCTTAGAACTCCTAAATTTAAAAAGGAGGAGGCTGAAATTGAAAAAAAATCACTAGAATTGTTAAAAGCATTTAATTTAGCTGAAAAAAAAGATGAATTTGCAAAAAACCTTTCTTATGGTGAACAAAGAAGACTTGAAATTGTAAGAGCCCTTGCTGCTAAGCCTTCATTAATACTTCTTGATGAGCCTGCTGCAGGTATGAATCCTCAAGAAACAGCAGAGCTTATGGAATTAATTAATTGGATTAAAAATGAATTTCACATATCAGTTCTATTAATAGAACACGATATGAAGCTAGTAATGGGTATTTGCGATAAAGTTGTAGTTCTTGACTATGGTAAAAAAATAGCTGAAGGAACTCCAAATGAAATAAAAAATAACCCTAAGGTAATTGAAGCTTATCTTGGAGAGGGGGCTTAAAATGCTTAAAATTGACAATATAAACTTATACTACGGTGGTATTCATGCATTAAAAGATCTTTCTTTAGAAGTAAAAAAAGGTGAGATTGTTACTCTAATAGGCGCAAATGGTGCAGGTAAAACCTCTACCCTAAGAGCAATATCAGGACTTGAGCCTATTAAAAGCGGAACTATATCCTATAAGGGTTCCCCTATTAATAAAGTTCCTGCTCATAAAATAGTGTCTTTAGGACTATCTCATGTACCAGAAGGTAGAAAGATATTTGCAAACCTTACTGTGCTAGAAAATCTTGAACTTGGTGCTTATTTAAGAAAAGATAAAGAAATTCAAAAAGATATGGAAATGGTATTTTCTAAATTTCCAAGACTTAAGGAAAGAGAAAAACAACAAGCTGGTACACTTTCAGGTGGTGAGCAGCAAATGCTTGCCATAGGCAGAGCATTAATGAATAGACCTGAGATGTTAATACTTGATGAACCTTCTATGGGACTTGCACCTCTTGTTGTTAAAGATATATTTGATACAATTGTTGAAATAAATAAGTCCGGTACTACAATTCTTCTAGTCGAGCAAAATGCTAATATGGCACTTTCTATTGCAGATAGAGCTTATGTACTTGAAACAGGTAATATTGTTTTAAGCGGAGATGCTAAAGAACTATTAGAAGATGATAGTATAAAGAGTGCATATCTTGGAGAATAATTTAAAATATTAATGGAAAAAGAGAAACCACTAATTGGTTTCTCTTTTTCAAATCATTAATTAATAATAATTAGAATACAGGAATTACAGCTCCCTTATACTTTTCTTCTATAAACTTCTTACATTCATCAGAAGTTAAAGCTTCTTTTAATACTTTAGTCTTTTCAGAATCCTTATTAGCTTCCTTAACAACTAAAACATTTCTCTTAGTATTTATATCTTCTCTGTTCTTATCCTCAGTATATAATCCTTCTTTAGTCGCATCTAAATTAGCTTGTAATGCATAGTTACCATTAATAACAGCAGCTGTAACTTCATCTAAAAGTCGTGGTAGTTGTTCTGCAGCCAATTCTTTAAACTTTAAGTTCTTTGGATTTTCAGTTATATCCTTTGGAGTAACTAATTCTCCTGCCTTTACCTTTATTAATCCTGCATCTTCAAGAACTCTTAATGCTCTTGCTTCGTTAGTTGCATCATTCGGAATAGCTATTGTATCTCCATCCTTTATTTCATCTAAGCTCTTTGCAGTCTTAGAATATAAAGTCATTGGCTCTATATGGATTTCTGCAACATTTACTAAATCATATCCCTTTGCTTCATTTGTTTCATTTAAGAAGGCAATATGTTGGAAGTAGTTTGCGTCTAATTCTCCTTCATAAACAGCTGTATTTGGTGTATTATACTCATCAAATGGTGTTATTTCTAAAGTATAACCTTTTTCTTCTATTAAAGGTTTAATTGCATTAACTATCTCTTCATGTGGTACAGATGTAACCCCAATTTTTATAACCTTGTCATCTTCCTTCTTTTCTGTGCTGCCCCCGCACCCAACTAAACCTAATGTTAATGCTCCTGCTAATACTAGTGATAATAATTTTGTCTTTTTCATATTAAAATCCCCCTTTTATTTATCTTGATAATTTTTTATAAAAATAGTTTCCTAAGCCTTGAAGAGCTTGTACTACTATAATCAACACAATTACTGTAACAATCATTATATCTGTTTGGAATCTTTGGAATCCATATCTTATTCCTAAGTTACCAAGTCCTCCTGCCCCTAGAGCACCTGCCATTGCTGAATACCCTATAAGGTTTATAACTGTAAGTGTTATACCTGATAGAATTGATGGTATAGCTTCTTTTAACATTACTTTGAATATAATTTGAGCATTACTTGAACCAAAGGACCTTGCAGCCTCTATAACTCCTGGATCTACTTCTTTTAAAGCAGATTCAAATATTCTTGCTACAAAAGGGGCTGCTGCTATAGTTAATGGTACTATAGCTGCTTTCTCACCAATAGATGTTCCCATTATTGCTCTTGTAAAAGGTATTATAGCGACCATTAATATTACGAATGGAAAACCTCTTAATACATTTACTATTCCATCTATACATTTATATATTGCCTTGTTAGGCCTTAACCCATTGCTATCTGTTACTACAAGTATTATTGCAATTATAAAGCCAAATATTACAGAGAAGATTGTTGATGGTACAACCATCACTAATGTTTGTCCAAATGCTTCTAATAATAATTCACCCATGCTATATTACCTCCCATTCTATATTTTTGCTCTTTAAATACTCAGATATTGTTTCTTTGTCCTTTTCCTCAATATTTATAACTAAGCTTCCAAGTACATTTTCCCTGAATTTTTCAAGTTTTCCCCAAACTATTGAGAAATCCACATTTGCTTCCCTGGCCATTCTTGTAATAAGTGCATTTTCAGAACAATCTGCTGGGAAGAAAATTCTTATATTTATTCCTTCATTAGGTAAAGTTGTCTCATCTCCTTCACCAAGGAACTTCTTTAATGACGCTCCTGGCTTTAAGAACAAGTCTTCTGCTCTTCCCTCATCCTTAACTATTCCACCATCTATTAATGCAACTCTTTCACAAACTTCTTTAACAACTTCCATTTGGTGAGTTACTATAACTATTGTTATTCCTAACTCCTTATTTATTTTAGATAGAAGTGCTAAGATATCCTTAGTTATCTTAGGATCTAAAGCTGATGTAGCTTCATCACACAAAAGAATCTTTGGTTCTAAGGCTAATGCTCTTGCAATTGCAACCCTTTGTTTTTGTCCACCACTTAATGATGCTGGTTTACTTTTTGCCTTATCTTCTAATCCTACTAAAGCTAATAGTTCATTTACTCTCTTATCTATGTACTCTTTATCATAGCCCCAAACTTCAAGTGGAAGAGAAACATTCTTATATACAGTTTTTCTTTTAAGTAGGTTAAAGTTTTGGAATATCATCCCCAAATTCTTTCTAAACTCTCTAAGCTTTTTAGCCCCTAAGCCTGAGACTTCTTCTCCCATGACTTTAATACTTCCTTTATCATAGGACTCTAATCCATTTATACATCTTAAAAGCGTTGATTTACCAGCACCACTATGGCCTATAATTCCGTAAATCTCCCCTTCCTTTATGCTTATTGCTATATCTTTTAATACCTCTGTTTGTCCAAAACTTTTACATACATTTTTAATTTCTATCATAATCATGTTCCCTCCCTCTTTTTTAGTATAAAAATAAATGCACTAGAGAATAAATCTCTAGTGCATGAACTCACTAAGCCTAATTTATTCTCTTATCTATCAGCAAAATATAAAAAATTGCTGCAGGAATTAGCACCGTATTCTAAATGGAAAATGAGCCACTTAATCGGTTGCTGGGTTTCACAGGGCCAGTCCCTCCACCACTCTGGATAAGATATTGTATTTTATTTTCTAATTATTTACTTCTTGCTTAATAATATATTCCAATCTTTTAATATTGTCAATATATTTTTGAAAGTTATTCCAATATTTTTTCTAAGCAATAAAAACTTCCTTCTTTATCTTTCAAGGAAATTTCCCCCACTATGTTAAATCCTTGAGACTTGTACAACTTTTGTCCAAGTATATTTTTAGTATTAGTATCTAATCTTATTGCTTTAATTCCATCTTCTTTAGCATATTCTAAAACCTTCTGTATTAAATATTTTCCATATCCTTTTCCAGAAAAAGCAGGGTTTACTAACACTCTATGTAACACAACATAATCATCATTAAAAGTCCATGGCAAATCATCGTATGCCTTTTCCTCTGTTCTATTGATGACCACTATTCCTAAAATTTCATTTTTATTTTTTTCTAGTACAAATAATTCCCTTTTCTCTATATCACTCTTAAATGTATCTCTTGTTGGATAATTTTCATTCCAACTTATACCGAAATCTTTATAATGTTTTAGTGCTTCACATTTTATGCTATAAATCAAATCTAAATCTTTTAGTTCCCCTATTCTTAACCTCATCTTTTACTCCTTACATAAAATATCCTTACATAAAATATCCTTCTCTATTATAGCAGAGTTAAAATCTATTGCACCCTGTATTTTTTTACTATTCTGATAAAAGGTGTATAAGCACTTTAGCTCATACACCTTTTAGTTTAATACTCTATTGTTTCATCAAATATTTCTATTATTTCTCCATCACAGTTTTCTTCTATAAAACTTATAACTTTTTCTTTTGTTGTGTCTACTATAGCATTAGTACCACATACTTTTGATAGAGCAATACCTATTATTTTATGATTATCTTGATGAGACATCTCTCCTACAGAAATGTTAAATTTATTTTTTAATCTTCGAGTAATACTATTAACTACCATACGCTTTTCTTTTAAGCTCTGAACCCAAGATACTCGTATTTTTATTTCCATCACTAGAACTTTCATGATATACCACATCCAAATTTTTATAATTAACTTAATTTACTTTTTGATTTCTTTAAGACAGCAAAATATTTAATAGTAAACACCTATATATTAATGTAAGCAAGACTTAAATAAAGTCTTGCTTACATTATATCTACATTACCAAGCCACCATCAATACCGATTATTGTTCCATTTGTAAAAGTACTTTCATCAGAAGCTAAATAAACATATGCTCCTGCTAACTCTTTTGGAGTTCCAACTCTTCCAAGAGGAGTCATTGCTGCTAATGCATCTATAAACTTATCAGGTATAGCTGCAACCATATCTGTTTTAGTTACTCCAGGTGCTACCGCATTAACTCTTATTCCATACTGTCCAAGTTCCTTTGCAAGTGATTTAGTTAACCCATTTACTGCAGCCTTAGAAGCTGCATATGAGCATCCACTCTTTTGTCCAAAGGTTGCAACCATAGATGATGTATTTATTATACTTCCTCCATCATTATCCTTCATTATTGGAGCTACAGCCTTACACCATCTGAATATTCCAGTAACATTAACATTCATAACATTTACGAATTCCTCTTCTGTCATATCAAAGAAAGATACATCTGTTGTAATACCTGCATTGTTTATAAGTACATCAATCTTTCCAAATGTCTCATGTACCTTTTTAACTGCTTTCTCAACTTCTTTTGATTCATTATTATTTACACCAAGCCCAAGTATCATAGCATTAGGATGGCTACCTTTTAATGCTAATACTGCCTTGTCTGCATTCTTTTGATTTGATGCACAAGCTACAAGCTTTGCACCTTCTGATAACAATTTATCAGCCACTGCATACCCAATACCTCGTGATGCTCCTGTAACAATTATGACCTTATCCTTTACTCTCATATATACATCTCCTCCATATAAAAATATTCTCTATTTAGTAATAAGCATTTTTATAATAATTTATTACTTATCTTTATAAATAAAATATATTTAACATTGACACTAATTTATAGTATTTTTATAATATTACTAATTCACAATTAATTTTAAGGAGATTATTCTATGGATGATATTCTAACACCTGTAACTTTAGAGGAATTTCACAAAAATGTAATAATAAAATTTCAAAATATATTAGATGGACTAGATACTTTTCCAAACTTTACCCTAGAGCCTAAAAATATATCTTTAGGTGAAGATGAAATGATTGACTATATCCTTAAAATCTTTAAATTAAACAATTCTTTTTGTTATATAGATTTTTATCTTGATAAACTATCAGAAGAAGATAAAGAAAACTTAGTTAATCTTGTTCCAGAAGAGGATAGAAAACTGCTTAAAGCTAACTTGAATATTGAAAACTATAGTAATTACTTCAAAGTAGAGCACATAAAATTAATCCCTTTTTTAACTAGACTCTCTACTAGAGAAAACTTCTTTATAACATTCTATTTTACTGAGATTCCAATTACTATATGGGGTAACTATGGAATGAAATTTCCTTGCTTTTGCCTAAATCAAAAAGACTTAAACTTTTATATAAATCAACTTAAATAAATTATAAGGTTGGCTAGATATTTATTTTGCTTGTTCTGTCACTGCACTCCAAGTCACATCAAAACAAATATCCACCCCTCGTACAAAAAGAAACCCTAGATAAAATAGGGTTTCTTCATTTTACTAAATACTATTTCTTATCTTTTTAAGCTTTACTATGGCTTTAAATAAGTCTCCATCAATCTCAATCTCAAATTCTCCACCTTGTAATTCTACCAAGCTTTTAGCAATTGAAAGGCCAAGCCCTGATCCTTCTGTAGTCCTTGAAACATCGCCTCTCTTAAATCTTTCCATTAATTCTTCTGCTTCCACATTTAATTGACTTTCCGATATATTTTTAAATATTAGATCAACATAATCTTCATCTTGCTCTACATCTATATATACTCTAGATCCCTTCATAGAGTACTTAATAATATTAGAAAGTAAGTTTTGGAATACTCTAAATGTTTTCTTGCCATCAGCTAATATTAATAATTTTTCTTCTGGTATATTCTTAATAATTTGAAGGTTTGAAGACTCAATCTTATCCTCAAGTTCTCCTATAGTTTGCCTTAAAAGAGCTACTGGATCTAATTCTACTATATCTAATTCAATAGCCCCTGAGGCTGCCTTAGAAGCTTCAAATAAATCTTCAATTAATATCTTTAGCCTTTGGGATTTCTCTTTAAGTACACCTATATATTTTTCTCTATCTTCATCTGAAATATTATCTTTGCTTAATAAGTCAACATAATTAATTATAGAAGTTAAAGGAGTTTTTAAATCATGAGATACATTTGTTATAAGTTCTCCTTTCATTCTTTCACTTTTTACAGCATTATCTATAGCTGATTCTAATCCTTCTTGTATATTAGATAAGTCCTTAGATATTTCCCTTAATATATGAGGGCCACTCACTAATA
Organism: Clostridium sp. 1001283B150210_160208_E6; assembly: GCF_015669365.1. Lineage (NCBI taxonomy): Bacteria > Bacillati > Bacillota > Clostridia > Eubacteriales > Clostridiaceae > Clostridium > Clostridium sp. 1001283B150210_160208_E6. The sequence goes on from NZ_JADPAA010000007.1 coordinate 169,162, forward strand.
ACTCATTCTTGTAATTTCCTTTTACAATATTACTAGTAGTTTTTTTGAGCTTATTTACTTCCTTTCCTATTACTAATACATAGCCTATTACACCTATTGCCATAAGTATAAATACCACTACTAAAGCACTATAAAAAGGTTCATATAACCAATAACTTAAAGGAAAGGTTATAAAGCATGCAACTCCAACAAACATCATTATTACACAAATAAATGATATAACTGTAATTGCTGTATATTTATAAACAAAGTTCTCACGTATAAGATCAAAAAGTCTTAATATTGCTTTATATATTTTTAATAAAAAAGATTTATTTTTAAGTTCTTTTGATGCATTATCCTTATCTATAAATATAAGCTTTAAAATATATGCTAAGTTTAAATATAATAATAATCCACCAATTATGGTTAGTACTATAATTCTTCCCGGGAAATACCACTGGGTTTTCCAACATATATAATAGAAAAATACTCCAAGTAAAATTAGAAAAATTAATTTTAACTCTGTAAAAAATCTTCCGTATAACTTAACAAATATATTATTATTAAAAGTTTTATTTTTATTCTTTAATATATTTATGAACAATCCTATTGCCAACATACAATCTATAGCTAATAATCCGCCATAAAGCTTTACTAGGTTCTTATTACTTTCTATATCTTCTTTTGCATAATATAATATATCTCTTTTATCCATATTATGGGGAACTCTTATACAAACATCATACTTACTTCTAGTAACATTATATCCAACTAAAGGTTCCATTGACTTAGAGAATTCTGTACCTTGTTTAGTACCCGAATCTGTTCCAAATAACATCACATAGTCATAGCCATATCTAGAATCTTCTAAAAAATCATTAATATTTGTATAAGTACTTGTGGTAAATGGAGTTCCATCCCATCTATCTACAAAGAATTCAAAATTGGAATTCTTTATAAACTTGTTAAAAAAGTTATTATACTTACTATTTATTATATTAATTAGTTCTCCCCTATTTTTACCTTCTGCAGTTGTGTTGGTATTATTTATCTCTAAATATTTCTGTATTCCTTCTTCATTTATATTTCCATCAATATCTTCATATATATCAGATACCTCTACCAATCCATTATAAAATTCATTATAGTAATCTGATACGTCAAATCTTTCATACATACTTTTAAATTGTAAGCTATTAAAAATGTATGTATATAGCACTGGTGTTAGCGCAACTAATATTGATAGTAATAGAATCTTAAGGTTTAAGCTATTCCTTGTGATCTTTTTCAAATTTATATCCAATTCCCCACACCACCTTTAAATATCTAGGTTCTTTAGGATTAATTTCTATTTTTTCTCTTATTCTTCTAATATGCACTGTTACTGTGTCTACATTAAAGGCCACCTCATTCCATACCCTTTCATAAATTTCTTCAATAGAAAATACTCTTCCTGGGTTATCCATTAACAATGAAAGAATTTTAAATTCTAATGGAGTTAACTTTGCTACCTCTCCATCTACTAAAACAACCTTGCTACTCTTATTAAGCTCTATCGCACCAATTTTTATAACATCATTGTTTTCCTTTAAAGGTGAAAACCTTGTATATCTTCTTATTTGAGAATTTACCCTTGCAATCAATTCTAATGGATTAAATGGCTTTGTTACATAATCATCAGCCCCAATATTAAGTCCTAATATTTTATCAGTATCCTCTGACTTTGCTGAAAGCATGATTATTGGTATCTCTTTTTCTTCTCTTATTTTAAGAGTAGCCCTTGTTCCATCCATCTTTGGCATCATAATATCCATTATGACAAGGTGTATCTCTTCTTCCCTTATTACATCTAAGGATTCAGCACCATCATAAGCTTTGAAAATATTATATCCTTCTCCTTTTAGATAAATTTCTATAGCTTCAACTATTGCTTTATCATCATCAACCACTAAAACATTATAACCATTCATATTCTTCCTCCAAATTTAAAACTTACTAACTATTTTATCATATTAGAAATTTTACTAGATATCTTTAATCCTATATTCTTATAATAGGACATAAAAATTACAAAAGACTATTTATAATTCTTAAGAAATCCGAAAGAAAAAGGAACCTAGTATTCTAGATTCCTTTAAGTAACTTATGATAATCCACAACTTAGTCTTATAGAAATATCATTATATAACGCTTCCTTATCTATACTGTTTAAGTCTTCTACAACCCTTACAGCACCAACTAATCTTTTATTTAATAATATACCATATTCAATATCCTTTTCTAATTGAGCTGATATCTTATAGTTTCCTTTATCATCCCTAGTAAAACTTATAAAATCTCCTGTTTCAGAATTTACTAATTCTATATTTCCATCATTTCCAATATCATAGGCCTCATCTATATCTGTAATTTCAATGTTGAAGGGATTACTACTTACCTCTGCAACAGTTATTACTGGACTTAAAGTCATTCCTGTATATAACATGGAAATATCATTACTATTGGTGGTTTTAACACTATAACTTGCAACATCAAGATTATTTTCTTGTTCTAATGATTCGCTTTGTTCTACTTCACTTTTATTATTGTCTTCTGTATCATTACTACAGGACATAAATAAAAATAGTGAAAATAATAAACTAAATAAAATAATTAATCTCTTTTTCATTTGTAACCTTCCTTCTCTTTAGTTATTCTTCTGGACTAATAAGGTTTTTAATAGATAAATCTAAACCTTTTTCGTCTATAGATACCTTTCTATCTTGGACTATTATCCCATTCCTATCTACAAACATCATTCTTGGTAATGTATTTAATTTATACGCTTTATAAGCACTTAAATCATAATCATAATAAGTATATAGTGAAATATTATTAAACTTTAAGTATGTATCTGCTGTTTCCTTTGTCTCACGCTCTCCATCAGTGATATTAACAACAATGAATTCTACATCTTCTTTATAATACTTTTCTTTAGCAGCTTCAATTTTTATTAGGTTTTCTCTACAATCAATACACCATGATGCCCAAAAAACTATCACCATTGGTTTACTTCCAATATATTTTTCTATATTAACCTTTTCTTTATTTTCTGTATAAACAGTAAAATCTTTTGCTTTCATTTTAATATTTGCAGGAATATAATTATCAGGCTTTCTTTCAGATTCAATTTGTGACAATTTTTCTTCAGTACTTATATTATTTTTACTACTTAAAATAGTGAAAATAATCATTCCTATTACAAGCACTACAACTATGCCTAATATTCTTCTCTTGTTCATCATATGAATCTCCTCCTATAGTAATTATAAACTATATCAAATAAAAAATCTCTAGGAATAACCTAGAGACATATTCTTACCTTTTCAATTTTCTTATCAGACACTTCATCTATTTTAAAAACAATATCATTATACTTTATTTCTTTTTCTTCATCTTCTAAAGGAATTTTTCCAATTAAGTTAATTAAGAACCCATTTAAAGTATCTAACTCATCAGACTTTACATCAAGGTTTAAATTTTCATTTAATTCATCTAATTGAGTAGTACCATCTACTAAATAACAATTCTCTCCAACTTTTCTTATTCCAAACTCCTCTTCATCATCCTCATCATTTATATCTCCAACAATTTCTTCAACTAAATCCTCAACAGTTATGATGCCTGAGAATCCACCATACTCATCTACAATGATTGCTATATGACGTTTAATGTCCTGTAAGTCCTTAAATAAATGTCTAATTGACTTACACTCCGGAACAAAATAAGGTTCTTGCAATATATCCTGTATATTTACATTTTCAAAGCCCTTATTTCTAGCTTCTATCATGAAGTCTTTCATATATAATACTCCAATGATATTATCAATTTCATCTTTATAGACAGGTATTCTAGCAAATCTCTTTTGTAAAAGCTCGTCCAAATATCCTTCAAGAGGTTCATCTATATCTATGCAATATACCTCTGTTCTTGGTGTCATAACCTTTTCAGCTATTTTGTCATCAAATTCAAACACACTTTCTATCATTTCTTTTTCGCTTTCATCAATTGCACCATGTTCTTCTCCTGTTTCTACAAGAGACTTAATTTCTTCCTTTGTTACCCTTTCCTCTGAGTCATCACTATCCAATCCAAACAGCTTTACTAAAACATTTGTTGATACTGATAGTATCTTAACAAAAGGTGCTGCTATCTTAGAAACAAAAAGAATAGGATTTACAACTAACATAGAAAGCTTGTCTGCTTTCTTTATAGCCAATCTCTTAGGGAAAAGTTCACCAAATACAAGTGTGAAATAAGATAAAATTATTGTTACACCTACAAATGATATTTGTTCACCATAAGGTATATTCATGTCTGTTAACATCTTACCTACTACTGTTGAAATACCTGTTGCTGCAGATGCACTGGCAAAAAATCCAGATAGTGTTATAGCAACTTGAATTGTAGACAAGAACTTTGTTGGTTCCTCTACTAATTTGCATATTGTGCTAGCCTTTTTATTACCTTCATTAGCTAACATTTTCATTTTTGTTTTATTAATTGATACAATTGCCATCTCTGCTGCTGCAAAGAAAGCATTTACTGCTGTTAATACTACTAACAATATGAGCTGTCCAGCAATATTAGCAGGGTCGGGATCACTTTCCATATTCCATTTCTCCTTTTTTAATATAGTGATTAAATCTTATCATGAATCATAAACATTATCAAATATTGTAAATCTTATAAAAAAGATTGAAACTCCCCAAAAATAAAGTTTATATTAAAAAACGGTTTAATCTCTCGCTATATCAAACTCTTTCTATGCAACTTAATTTGCTAATAGAGACCTTTCTTTTTATATTAATTACAATATCTATTACTAACTTTATCATCTCAATTTCCTTACTCTTCTACGTTTTTATTTATATTAAATAATTAATAACTTTATTTATAATTATTTAAAGTATTTTCCTAAAGAATAAAAAAAGATTATCCTTATAAGCTTGGATAATCTTTCATATTTGGCTAGGGTAGTCGGATTCGAACCGACCATACTCAGAGTCAGAATCTGATGCCTTACCCCTTGGCTATACCCCATTAACAATATTATTATAGCACATTATTGTATATTTTCTATATTTTTCTTTAATAGTTTCAATATAGATAATAAAGTTCTTACAGCTATAAAAAATTTCTTCTCTTATATTAACAAAGTTTTGTAGAATATTGACGAATACATTGTTATACTGTATACTTCTAAATCGTAGGATACCTTTAAGCTAGTCCTGTGAGACTAATAAGGAAGTATTATTTTTATGTATTTTATACGCCTTAGTATCTTAATTGGTATTAGGGCGTTTTTTTATATCTGGTATCCTATATATTCAGAATTATTATGGAGGATACTATGAAAAAACAAAATTCAAACAAACTAGCTATTCAAATGGCAATATCCTTAATTCTAGGATTAGTTGCTGGAACAGGATTTATATTATTAAGAGAAAATTTATTAAGTAATGGAAATGTTGATTTATGGACAAGTATAAATAACTTATTATTCCAAGATATATCTGCTGAAGGAGCTCAAAATGCTCTAGGATTATTCTATATAGCAGGACAACTATTTGTAAACTCATTACAACTTGTAATTGTCCCAATGGTATTTACTTCAATAGCTTTAGCTATGTGTAAAGTAAGTGATACTAAAAAACTTGGTCGTATTTCTTATAAGACAATATTAGGATTCTTAGTTACATCATTATTTGCTCTTATATTAGCTGGAATCTTTGGATTTGCTGCAAATAAGATGGGATTATTTAATGTAAGTATAGATAACTTAACTTCTCAAGCTGGAAGCGCTGGTTCTAATCCGTTATTAGTTATAGTAAAAGCTATACCAAATAACATAGCTGCAACTTTCACTCAAAATGGTAGTATCTTAGCTGTTGTTTTCTTAGCTGTGGTTACTGGTCTTTGCATAAACCACTTAGGTGATCAAATTCAAGTATTAAAGAAGTTACTAGAAGATGTAAATAACATAATTACTGTGTTCTTAAGCTTCGTTATCACTAAGTTTGGACCTATTGCTATATTCGTACTTATAACTAGAACATTTGCAATCTATGGGGTAGAACATTTAAAACCTGCTCTAGCTTACGTAATAACAACTGTAATAGCATTATTACTATTCTTAATATTTGGTTATGCTGCTTTCGTTGGAATAGCTGCTAAGTTAAATCCAATAACTTTTGTTAAGAAGATTTCTAAGGTTGCTTTATTTGGATTTTCAACATCTTCATCAGCTGCAACTTTACCTCTTAATACAAAGACAACTGTTGAGGAATTAGGTGTTAGTGATGAAATTGCTTCATTTACACTACCTCTAGGAATGACTATAAATATGAACGGAACTGCAATAATGCAAATTATAGCAGCCATATTTATAGCATCAAGTGCTGGATATGAAGTAACTATCGGAAACATAATTGTTATAGGGTTACTTGCTCTTATTGCTTCAGTAGGTACACCTGCTGCCCCTGGTGCTGGTGCAATAATACTATTCACAGTTCTTACTGGAATGGGATACAACAATGATGCTGCATTACTTGCATACTCATTAATCTTAGCAATAAACAGACCAGTAGAAATGTTAGTAACATCACTAAACGTTGTTGGTGACTCTGCTACAGCAGTATTTGTTGCTAAATCAGAAGGAATGCTAGACGAAGAAAAATATAATGCAATTTAATAAAAAGTCCTGCTTATGCAGGACTTTTTGCTTTAAGAAATAAAACTCTCTTTATTCCAAATCAGAGATTCTTCTATTTTATATAACTCCTCGTTTTATTGACCGACTAGTCTATTTATGATATCATAATTACAAACCAGTCGGTCAATAACTTAATGGAGGTCTTATTGTGAAAAAGTCAGAGAAAACAGAATTAACTCGAAAAAAAATTTTAATGGCTGCAATAACTGAATTTGGTACTAATGGATATGATAGCTCCAAACTTAATAATCTTTGTAATGATAATGGAATATCTAAAGGACTAATTTATCACAACTTTAATAATAAGGATGATATTTATCTTAATTGTGTTGATTACTCTATTCATTCCTTTATTGATTTTATGAAAGCCCAAAAGGTAGGAAGCGACTTACAAAAATATATGAGTTTACGTTTTAATTTCTTTGAAGAAAATCCTTTAATTTGCCGTATATTTTTTGAAGCCATATTACAACCACCAAAGCATCTAATATGCGATATTAATGAAATCAAAAAAGATTTAGATAAAATGAACAAGGAAATATATATGTCTGCTTTAAACAAACTAAATTTACGTGATGGAGTTAGCCAAGAAGAGGCTATTGAATATTACAGTATAATGCAAGAAATGTTTAACGGATACTTTAGTAGTTCTGCATATTCAAATGCAGCTTTTTCAACTGTAGTTAACGAACATGAAGTAAAACTTTCTAAAATATTCGATTTTATGTTATATGGTATTGCTAAGGAGGTAACGAATAAATGATATCTTTAATTTTAAGACTTGTTGTTACAATTATAATTGCTTTCTTTATAGGAAAATTGGTGTCTAAATTTAAGCTTCCTGCTATTCTTGGTTGGCTTATAACAGGAATGATTTTAGGACCACATGCTCTATCAATAGTTAATGAAACTTTACTTGATGCTAACTGGTACAATACTTTTATACATGTCCTAGAATGTGCTGTTGGTTTATTAATAGGTACAGAACTTGTATGGAAAAAAATCAAAAAAACAGGTAAACAAATTGTTATTACAACACTTACACAATCTTTAGGTACCTTTATTTTAGTTTCTCTTGCATTTGGAGTAATATTCTATTTCACAGGAATCCCTATATATCTGGGAATAATTTTTGGGGGTATTGCACTAGCTACCGCTCCTGCTCCTGCGCTATCTATAGTTAGAGAATTTAAAACAGATGGTCCGGTAACAAAGACTCTAATCCCAATGGCTGCTCTAGATGATATTGTTGCTGTTATTGTATTCTTTTCTTCAATATCAATTATTTCTGCAGGACTTTCTGAGCAAAAGCTTCCAGCATATATGATAGCTCTTGTCATATTACTACCTCTTATAATAGGAGTAGCAACTGGACTACTTGCTGGAATAGTTCTAAAAAAAGAAAGAAATAAAAAAGAAACCCTTGCTCTATTGATTATAATGATTATTTTTGCATCTGCCATTGGATTCTTTTTCAATAACTATGTTATGCCAAAACCAGTACTAAACTTTATGCTTATAGGTATGGCTTTTTCTGCAACATTTTCTAACATGATATCTGAGAAACGCTTAGAAGAAATTATGAATAACTTTAATCCTATATTAGGATTTTCTATGATCGTTGTAATTTTAAATCTTGGAGCACCACTTAATTATCATTTAATTTTAAATGCTGGCCTTTATACTGCTATTTATATAATCATAAGAGCTTTAGGTAAATACTTTGGCGCATATTTTGGTGCTAGTATAACTAAATCTCCTGAAACAGTTAAAAAGTATTTAGGGTTAACATTACTTCCTCACTCAGGAGTTTCCTTAGTTTTTACAGGAATAGCTGTATCTGTTTTAAGTAATCCAGCTCCTGAATGTGCACAAATTATTCAAGGCACTATTGCTGCAGCTGCTGTAATAAATGAAATAATTGCTGTTATAATAGCTAAAAAAGGTTTTGAATTGGCAGGAGAATTTAATAAAAACTGTAATATTCAAAATGATAATTCAGATAACTTAATAGCAAATTAATAATAAAAAGGAGCTATTTTATAGCTCCTTTTTATATTAAACTACCACTGATTATAACTCTTCTCTTCATACTGAAGGGAATTATAAAGTTCTCTAAATTCATTTAAAACTTTATCATCTATCTTGTAACACTTCTTATCAATATACAATCTATCGCCTAAGAAAGAAACATAATAAGTACTCCCAATCTCATTTACTTCTATAAAGAATTGCCATCCATTTCTCCCATCATCCTTAATCTCTTCTTTAGGTAAATCATTAAGAAATGTTGCTATCCTTTCTATATCTTCTTTCTTATCAATATCTTTAAACTTAGGTGGAGATGGTAACGCTTGTATTCTAATACTTGATATCTTTTCCGAATTTAATTGTGTTTTACTTCCACACAGAGTTAGTATAATGACAAAAATAAGAGTAATAGCAACTATAAATATTTTTCTTTTACTTTTCACTGCTCCTCCTCCCTTCATTACTAATATCCATTAACTTAAAAGCCGGTAACAACAAAGTTTCCTTCTCATTAATACCATATTTATATATTTATATATTTTTTTCTTTATAAACTATTTTTAATATTATAGGCGTTGCTATAGCACAAACCACCACTAAAATAATTATTGGCGCTAAAAATACAGGATTCATAATCCCCATAGATATTCCTTTATTAGCTACTACTAAAGCCACCTCACCTCTAGCTACCATTCCTACACCAACTTGTAATGCTTCTCTATTATTAAACCTGCATAACTTTGCTCCAAGGCCACATCCTATAATCTTTGTTATTATTCCTATACCAACAATACAAATAGTAAATAAAATTATTCCCGAGGACATTTTACTTAATGATACCTTTAATCCAATGCTTGCAAAAAATATTGGCGAAAGTAACATATAAGATAAAGTCTCAAATCTTGTATTTATATAACTTGTCTCTTTGTTGTTTGACAAAACAAGTCCAGCTATAAAAGCTCCTGTTATATCAGCTACTCCAAAGAATCTCTCTGCTGCAAATGATAATAGTAAACAAAATACAAAGGCTGCTATAATAAACCTTCTCATATCGCTATCATATCTATTAACAAATTTATCAAAGCATTTATAAAAAAGATAACCTGCTATTCCAGAAAGAATAAAAAATAATATTATCTTCATTAATACCAAAATTACACTTACACTTGCATCATTAAAGCTAGTAACTATAGTTAATGCAATTATTCCTAAGATATCATCAATTAAGGCTGCACCCAATATAGCATTACCAGTCTTAGTATTAAGCTTTCCTAGCTCCTTCAATGTTTCTACAGTTATACTTACTGATGTAGCAGTTAGTATAATTCCAATAAAGATATTTTCTATAAATTCATTTCCATAAACACCTGCTAGCTCTCCCCTATTAAAAATATAAGCTACTGCAGTTCCTCCTATAAGAGGTAGAATAACTCCACATAAAGCAATTATAAAAGATGCCTTTCCTGTACTTTTTAGCTCATTAATCTCTGTAGATAATCCCGCTGTAAACATGATTACTATTACACCAAGCTCAGCTATTTGCTTTATAAAATCAGTTTCAGTGATTATATTAAACACAGCTGGACCTAGTATTAAACCTGCTAATAACGCACCTACTACCTGAGGCATTTGAAACTTTTTAGTTACTATTCCTAAGGCTTTTGTACTTAACAAAATCAAAGCAATATCGAATAAATATCTGTATGATAACATCCCGTCCATCTCCCAACTTTATCTTTTACCATATACTACTATTCTAATACTATATAAGTTATAATTGTACAAAAGGTAATGAAATTATAAAATTATTATCTTTGATTTATAGTAAATTAAAATTTTATACTTTCCTAGACGTCAAAAAAGAGGCTGTCTCGTAAATGATTAAGAATCATTTACGTAGACGGTCCTTTTTTGTTGCTATTTTTATATTTATTTATTTATTTATTACATTTACTCCAATAACTACCATATACACTTATTTAAAGCACAACAAATAGGAGGTAGTCT
>NZ_JADPAA010000008.1:0-6395 GCF_015669365.1 Clostridium sp. 1001283B150210_160208_E6
GAGGTGTAAGTGCAGTAATGTATGTAGCTGACTGATACTAATAGGTCGAGGGCTTGACCAAGTTAAAGATATTTCAATGATTATGTGCAATTTTCAGAGAACAACTCTGAAAATATGTTGACAAAATAAAATATAGTTTGTATAATTTATTTTGTAATGAATCTGGTGATGATGGCATAGAGGAAACACTCCTTCCCATACCGAACAGGAAAGTTAAGCTCTATAGCGCCAATGGTACTGCATGGGAGACTGTGTGGGAGAGTAGGACGTTGCCAGGTAACAACTGGATCTTTAGCTCAGTTGGTTAGAGCAACCGGCTCATAACCGGTAGGTCCGGGGTTCGAGTCCCTGAAGGTCCACCATTTTGGGGGTATAGCTCAGTTGGGAGAGCACCTGCCTTGCACGCAGGGGGTCAAGAGTTCGAATCTCTTTATCTCCACCATAAAAGGAATTACTTTTGTAATTCCTTTTTTTTGTATAAAAAAGTATAGAGCTTTAAATAGTATATAGTGTTTCTATATGATTAAAGTTTATAAAAGACATTAAGAAAGAAGTAGTATTACAATAGGGCAAATAAAAGAGCTATTATTTAAGTTTTTAATTAAATAATAGCCTTTTTGTTTATATATCAAATATTGTGAGATAATTGATAGTAGATATTGATAGTGATATCATTATTACGTACATAAGTTTAAATGAGAGGTATATGTTATTATGTTATATAGAGTGAAACAATTTATATGGGCTATTACAGCGCCATTTAAGCCTATTAATGAAGAAATATTAAATAAATATTTAAATAAGGAAGAAAAGGTTTTATTTAATAAGCTAGGTAAATCAGATAAGCATCATTCTATAAGAGTTTGTAAAGATGCATTAAATACATATTCAAATAAAACTAATATAGATGAAAAGAAACTAGCTAAGATAGCTTTATTACACGATATAGGTAAGAGTGAACATAAGTTGAATGTAATTGATAAATCAGCTTTAGTTATCTTAGATAAGTTTATGAATGGGAATCTTATTAAATATAGTAATAATAAAAAAATAGATTTATATTATAATCATCCTAAGAAATCTATTAATATGTTAAAGAAATCAAGTGGCATATATGATAGAGAATTTTTAGAGGCTATAGAAAAACATCATTATAAAAGTGTAGGATCTAATATTTATTTAAAGATTATAAAAGAGTGCGATGATAATAATTAAGATAGGGGGATTTAGATGAATTCTAATGAGAGACGAAACGACATTATAAAAATGTTAATCAACTTAAATGAACCAGTTAAAGGAAGTAATTTAGCAAAAAAATATAATGTAACGAGGCAAATAATTGTTAAGGATATAGCATTATTAAGAGCAAGAGGAGAAAATATTATAGCAACACCAGATGGGTATATGGTAGGTGGAGATAAAATTAATAAAATTACAGTTATAGTTGCTGTTAATCATAAAGAAGATGACTTAGAGCATGAATTAGGAACTATAGTTAAGTATGGAGGGGTCGTGGAAGATGTTATTGTAGAACACCCTTTATATGGAGAAATAAAAGGAATGTTAATGATAAAGAACCTAAATGATTTAGAAAATTTTATGAAAAAATATAATAATAGTAGTGCGAAGATGTTATCCATGTTAACAAATGGAATACATCTACATACTATATCTGCTGATACACAGGATAATATCAATTTAATATTAGATGAACTAAATAAAAGAGGTTTTTTAATTAAATAAGGTGGAGGAATAATATTTAATGGATTATGATGTATTAATTTTAGGCGGTGGAATATTAGGATGTTCTGTTGCTTATGAAATGTCAAAGTATAATTTGAATATTGCATTAATAGAAAAAGATTATGATATAGTTGATGATATCTCATTTGTGAATACATCAGTTATTTATGATGGTTCAGAGACATCAAATGAATTAATGTCATCTCTTGAGAAAAATGGAAGTAAACTAATTGAAGAGGCTTGTTCCAAATTCAATGTTGCCTATAAGAAGGTAGGAGCTTTAAGGATAGCAGCAGATGAAAAAGGTATAAAGGATTTAATTAATATGTATGATAGGGCTAAAAAGAGGGGAATAGAAAATGTACACTTAATTGATAGCTCAGATGTATATGATATAGAACCTAATATAAAATATGATGTGAAAAAATCATTATACTCAGAAAATGTAGCGATAATAGCACCCTATGATTTAGCTATAGCATATGGAGAGGTAGCTGCAGATAACGGGGTAAATTTTCGATTTGAAGAGAAAGTCCTAGATATAAAGAGTATATCAAAGGGATTTAAAGTAACTACAAATAAAAATAAATTTACATGTAAGGTTGTAATTAATACTATTCCAAATAAGAAATACATGATAGATGGTGAAGAAGTTAATAGGCATGAAGTAATGAATAACACAACTTATTTGGTAGTAGATGGGGATGATGGGAATGACCTAAGTAAGGTCATTATTAATACCATAGATGAAGATAAGTTCGTTTTAAATATACCTAACCTATCTAATGGATACATCATTGGAATTAAGAGCTCTCATCAATTAACTGTAGAAGATGGAATAAAATATGCTAATAAGGTATTTCCGGAGGTTAAAAGAAATAATATAAGTAACATATTTAATGAACAATGCAATAAAAACCTAATGTATATTGATGATAGTAAAATTGATATGGGTTATATAAGTATAACGGGAACTCACTATGGGAAAATTACAATTGCACCTGCTATAGCTAAAACAATGAGCTATACTATAGCAAATAATATGAAAGCTACTTATAAAAAGAACTTTGTTGATAAGAGAAGAGAAGTATATAGATTTAGGGAAATGAATAAAAATCAAAGGAATGAAATAATTTCACTAGATAAGAGATATGGAAATATAGTATGTGTTTGCAATCAGGTATCTGAAGGAGAAATAGTTGATTGTATAAGAAGACCATTAGGTGCAAGAACTATAGAGGGAATAAAGAGAAGAACCGGTGCTGGCCTTGGAAGTTGTTATGGTTCATATTGTGATAGAAAAATATTAAATATTTTAGCAAGGGAAATGAATAAAAGACCTAGTGATGTAGTAGAAGACTCAAAGAATTCCCAATTGTGGCCTAGTAGAATTAAAGAATTTAATGGTGTTTAGGGGGATAAGATGAAAGAGACATTTACAAGCATAGTAAGGATAAAGGGCGATGAAAGAAATCGTGTTATATCTGTAAAAAGCAATAAAGAAGTAGATAGAAGTGATTTTGTTGAATTTTCTAAGGTACTAAGTAGAATATATGTTGGAAGTTCAACTAAAGCAGGGGATATTATATGTAAAAATATACTTAATACAGGTATAGATATAATTTGTACGAAGAATATAGATAATAATATTTAGTAAAATATTGACAAGAAACAATGAGTTATAATATAGTAATGATATATTATAATTTAATATTAAACCTATGAAGAGGCTAGTAATAATAATTAAAATTTTAGAGAGTCAGTGGCTGGTGTAAACTGATATTTAGTTATTATGAATCCACCTTGGAGGGACTGTGATGAGCAGTACGGGAAATCGTTAAATTATTTAAGTGGATAGATATTTCTATCAATTAGGGTGGCAACGCGGAGTCTTTCGTCCCTTTTCAGGGGATGAATGGACTCTTTTTTGTATGTAAATTAATATATAGGAGGAATTTAATAAATGTTAGATTTAAAATTTGTAAGAGAAAATCCTGAAGTTGTAAAAAAGAATATTCAAAATAAGTTTCAAGATAGTAAACTTCCATTAGTAGATGAAGTTATAGCTTTAGATATCGAAAATAGAAAGACAAAAACAGAAGCTGATGAATTAAGAGCATCAAGAAATAAGATATCGAAGCAAATTGGTGCTTTAATGGCGCAAGGTAAGAAAGATGAAGCTGAAGAAATAAAGAAGCAAGTTACAGCTCAATCTGAACGTTTAGCACAATTAGAAGAAAAAGAATCAGAATTAGATAAAAAGATTACTGATATTATGATGGTTTTACCTAATATCATTGACCCAACTGTTCCAATAGGAAAAGATGATAGCGAAAATGTTGAGTTAGAGATTTTTGGAGATCCAGTTGTACCTGAATTTGAAATTCCATATCATACAGATATAATTGAAAAGTTAAATGGAATAGATTTAGATAGTGCAAGAAAGGTTGCTGGAAATGGGTTCTACTACCTTATGGGAAATATCGCTAGACTTCATTCAGCTATTATCTCATATGCAAGAGACTTCATGATAGATAGAGGATTCACATACTGTATACCTCCATTCATGATAAGAAGTAATGTAGTTACTGGAGTAATGAGCTTTGCTGAAATGGATGCAATGATGTATAAAATTGAAGGTGAAGATTTATATTTAATAGGTACAAGTGAGCATTCAATGATTGGTAAGTACATAGATACAATATTACCAGAGGAATCATTACCTCAAACTTTAACTAGTTATTCACCTTGTTTTAGAAAAGAAAAGGGAGCACATGGAATAGAAGAAAGAGGTATATATAGAATTCACCAGTTTGAAAAACAAGAGATGATAGTTGTATGTCATCCAGATGAAAGTAAGATGTGGTTCGATAAGTTATGGAAAAATACAGTTGATTTGTTTAGAACTTTAGATATACCAGTAAGAACTTTAGAATGTTGTTCAGGAGATCTAGCAGATCTAAAAGTTAAGTCTATAGATGTAGAGGCTTGGTCACCAAGGCAAAAGAAGTACTTTGAAGTTGGAAGTTGTTCTAACTTAGGAGATGCACAAGCTCGTAGATTAAAGATACGTGTAAATGGTAAGGATGGTAAGTACTTCGCTCATACATTAAATAATACTGTAGTTGCACCACCTAGAATGTTAATAGCATTCTTAGAAAATAATTTAAATGAAGATGGATCTATAAATATTCCAAAGGCATTACAACCATATATGGGTGGTATGAGTGTTATAAAGTAATTATTTAGGTTAGTTATCAATGGATAACTAGCCTTCTTTTTTGGAATAATAGAATATGAAAAGGCTCGGGTTATTGATATAAGCGATAGAAGCATATTTTAAGTATATTATGATATGAAAAACATGAATAGGTGTAAGAAATAGTGGATTTAGTCATATTATTTTATATTTTAAATAAAAAAAGTGATATTTTTGTTGACATACTATATAAAAACTTGGTATAATACAATTCGTGATATGGAGAGATGGTCGAGTTGGTTTAAGGCACCGGTCTTGAAAACCGGCGTACCTTCACGGGTACCCAGGGTTCGAATCCCTGTCTCTCCGCCACAAAAAACCTCAACAATTTGTTGAGGTTTTTTTATATTTCTAAATATATTCGTAAATGAACTTTGCAACAGAGTTATCTGTATTCTTACCAATTATTTCAGTTGAGATATCCTTTAGGTCTTGTACAGCATTTTCAACAGCATAACATTTATCAGATATATTAAACATAGGAATATCATTTAAATTATCGCCAAAGGTTATTAAATTTTCAAAGCTATATCTATCTTTTATCATGTTAATAGCATTTGCTTTTGAAGATTTTATATCATATATCTCTAGATTAACTATATCCTTATTATAGGTATCTCTATATTTAACAATATATAAATCACTAAGTAATTTTAATTTTTCATATAGTATGCTAATTTTATCTTCATAGTCCATGATTGTAAAATATAAAACATCAAAATTTGGATTTAATTCTCCCTGGATAAAGGTTTTATATTTAGTTGCTTTTCTTGAATTATAAAATTCTAACTGATAAGGATGCGTAAGTTTATCATAATATACGTAAAGGTGATTATTATTAATAGTATAAACAAAAGCATTAATATTAAAGGATTTTATTATTTGATATATTTCTAATCCTTTTTCCTTTGGTAAAGAAGTGAAGTTTAAATATTTATCATTTTTTATATCATAAATTGCAGAACCATTCATAGTTATTATGGGAAGCTTTATATTAATATCTTTTAGTATATTAACAATAGTAGCTGGAGTTCTTGCTGTTGCAATAGTAAAATTAATACCATTTTCTATTGATTTATTTAATAAAATAGCACTTTCTGGAGATACTTCAGCAGAATTATTCAATAAAGTACCATCTAAGTCTGAAACAAATAAAGTCATACTTTACCTCCTAATATAAGATACTTTATTATATAATATAAATTAATTATTTTAAAATAATCTATAAAAATATAATTTAATTTCAAATAATCTGTTGACAATATATTGTGTGGTTGATATAATAGCATCTGTAAGTTATGGAGAGATGGTCGAGTTGGTTTAAGGCACCGGTCTTGAAAACCGGCGTACCTTCACGGGTACCCAGGGTTCGAATCCCTGTCTCTCCGCCACT